>NZ_DASWTE010000092.1:0-4306 GCF_036402295.1 Phenylobacterium sp. | reverse complement strand
GTCACTCTGTATGACGCGGCGACCCTCGCGCTCCATCCGAACGAGCTGCGGCGATACCTGATCAACGATCGGACGCCCGGTCTGAAGACCAAAAGCGACGGGTCGATCGACCTGCGTATCCAGCATGCGCGACCGAGCGAGGCGGCCAACTGGCTGCCAGCGCCGGATGGGCCATTCTACTTGGTCGTCCGCTCCTACCTTCCGAAGCCGGAAATGATCTCAGGCGGCTGGCGTCCGGAGCCCGTCTTCAGGCTCAAACCCGAGAGATCACATTGATGCACTGGCCCATCGTCTGAGATGCGCCACATGAACAAGCCGCTCGCGCGGTGGGACTAAGGCCCGCCATCCGACGGGCCTTCTCGTTTTCGCTCTAAAGCCGACGATTGGACTCCGCCCGTAGCGGCGGCGCAGCCCGAACGCCTTGTATTCGGCTAGATGCCGCCCTTCGAATCCCCTGTGCAGAGGTGCTTGCCGCTCGTAGCGCGCTCCAGGACGACCGGCAGGCGCCGCAGCTGGCACATGGCGTTGTTGTCGATCCAATCGTCGGGTCCATCGACCCGCCGGATCGTCAGCCCCGACTGGAGCACCGCCTCCACAAGGCTCTTGGCCATGAGGGTGGCGGCGAACCGGCCAGGGCAAATGTGGGCCCCGCCGCCGAACGACGTGGACCCCTGCTGGGACCGCGAGAGATCGAAGGTGTCAGGATCTGGGAAGGCGGCGGGATCACGACCCGCGACGCCCCACATGATCATGACGTGCGTGCCTTTGGGGATCAGGTGGCCGTCGTAGTGGATGTCATCGTGGGCAAAGCGATTGAGATGGATCACCGGTGGCTCGAGGCGCAGGCACTCGCTGACCGCTGCGGCGACCTTGTCCGGCGACGACCGCAGTTCCGCCAGGACCTCGGGGTGGCGTAGCAGGGCATAGATCGTGTTCGTCGCGGCAAGCGCCGCCGTGTGAAAGCCGTCGAAGAGGTTGCCGGCGAGGAAGGCGCCGGCGGTCCGGGGAACATACCCGACGTGGTCCAGGTCGTCGGGAATGTCGACGGCAGCCAACTCCTCGGCGATCTTCGCCATGACGGGACGGGCGCCGTTCCGGTCCGACGCCTGTTCGACCGTGGCCCTGTAGACCTTGGCGGCCGCGTCGGCCTCGGCGACGGACTCGGGCGTCTGCCGCAGGAACAGCATCGGCGTCATCTTGCGGGCCTCGGCAGCCGCGCGGAGCGCCTCTTCGTCTGTCATGCCGATCAGACCGCCCCAGTAGCGGCCGATCAACGGCTCGGCGACGTCCCGGACCAGGTCGATCGGCGTCCCGGTCGGAAGCGCCTCGAGGATGCCCGTGGCCAGGCTGCGGGTTGAATCGGCCAGCGCCGCCGTCGGCTTAGGCCCGATCTGGTTGAGCAGAATTCGGCGGAGCACCGGATTGAGCGGCGGGTTCGTGCTGAAGAGCTGGTTCTTGATCAGGTCGGCCATCGCAAACCCGACCGGCGGCTCTTCGGGCGGCGGGCCGGCGAGCATCCCTCCGAACATCTGGGCGGGCGCCAGCGTCGTGAGCTGAGGCACCGTCGCCATGGCGCGGAGATCCGCGTGCCGGAACATGACCAGCGCCCCGCGTTCGCTTCGGAGAAAGCGAGGTCCGTCCGACTGGAAGACGTTGGCGCAAAAGCGCCGGTAGGCGCCCCGCCCACCGTCGTAGCCATAGTCGGCCAGCGACGGCAGCGCCCCGACATCCAGGACCTCGGGTGTGGCGGTCGTCGTAACATCCGACATGTCGCTCTCCCTCGCTTGCTGCCCCTGACGCCGCGGTTCGTCGTCCGACATCGCTCTAAGGCGGCGCGGCTCCATATCATAGCATTTACTATTACAACACGTCTCGGTGGCCATGCCGATGAGGGAGCGCGCGCCGAGGCGGCGCGCCCTCGGCAGGCTTCTGGAACACCACGAAGGGCTCGATCTCCCGGATGCTTGCGGCCGCGTGGATCTACGCCTTTCCCCTCGCCCGGACAGCCCAACATGCTGAGTCGCTCAGGCCAGACGCACGGAATGACGCGATGAACTCGGACGCCCAACGCTCGGAACCGGCTCGCTTTGTCGTCCGCCAATCCATCCGCAGGACCAGGCTTCGCCAAATGGTCCCGCTGGCCGACACGACGATCTATGAGATGGAACAGCGCGGCGAGTTTCCGCGCCGGTTCAACCTCACCCCGCGATGTGTCGCCTGGGATCTCGCGGAAGTCGAGAATTGGCTCCTGGCGCGCCGGCAGGCGTCCGACGCAGGCGAGGTCACCAGGGCGCCGGCCCCCGACGTCCGGCAGCGGCGCGCGCGGCACGGGCAAGCTAGGCCGCTACCGTCAACGCTACCGCCATCCCCTATCGCTGACAGGCGATAGAAGGCGATAGTCTCAGAATTATTTCACTAATCGTTTCAGTAATTTAAGGCGACGAGTTGATCGCCTTCGATGGCCTCTATTCCCACTCGATCGTGCCCGGCGGCTTGGACGTGACGTCGTAGACGACGCGGTTGACGCCGCGGACTTCGTTGATGATGCGGGTGGCGCAGCGGCCCAGCACGTCCCAGGGGAACTCGAAGAAGTCGGCGGTCATGCCATCCGTTGACGTCACAGCACGAAGCGCCAGCACGTGCTCGTAGGTGCGCGCGTCACCCATGACGCCGACGGTCTTCACCGGCAGCAGAACCGCGAAGGCCTGCCAGATGGAGTCGTAGAGACCGGCCTTGCGGATCTCGTCGAGGTAGATCGCGTCGGCCTGCTGGAGGACGGCGACCTTCTCGCGGGTGATCTCGCCGGGGATGCGGATGGCGAGGCCCGGGCCGGGGAACGGGTGGCGGCCCACGAACTGCGGCGGCAGGCCCAGTTCGACGCCCAGGACGCGGACCTCGTCCTTGAAGAGCTCGCGCAGCGGCTCGACCAGCTTCAGCTTCATGTAGTCGGGCAGGCCGCCCACGTTGTGGTGGCTCTTGATGACGGCGGAGGGGCCGCCGCGGGCCGAGACGCTCTCGATGACGTCCGGATAGAGGGTCCCCTGGGCCAGGAAGGCGGCCCCTTCGATCTTGTGCGCTTCCTTGTCGAAGACGTCGATGAAGAGCCGGCCGATGGTCTTGCGCTTGGTCTCGGGGTCGGTGACGCCCTCCAGCTCGCCCAGGAAAAGATCAGACGCATCAACGTGTACGAGCGGGATGTTGTAGTGATCCCGGAACATGGTGACGACCTGGGTGGCCTCGTCCTTGCGCAGCAGGCCGGTGTCGACGAACACGCAGGTGAGCTGCTCGCCGATGGCCTCGTGGATCAGGACCGCGGCCACCGAGGAGTCGACGCCGCCCGAGAGGCCGCAGATCACCTTGGCGTCGCCCACCTGGGCGCGGATCTTGGCCACCTGCTCTTGGCGGTACGAGGCCATGGTCCAGTCGCCGGAGAGGCCGGCGATGCGGTGGGTGAAGTTGCGCAGCAGGAGCGCGCCGCGCGGGGTATGGGCCACTTCCGGGTGGAACTGGATGCCGTAGAAGCGGCGGCCCTCGTCGGCGATCATGGCGAAGGGGCTGCCGGCCGAGGTGGCGATCACCTCGAAGCCCGGCGGGATGGCGGTGACCTTGTCGCCGTGGCTCATCCAGACGGTCTCGGTGTGGCCGAGCTCGCCCAGGCCTTCCAACAGCGGGCTCTCCTTCTGCACCTGGATTTCGGCGCGGCCGAACTCGCGGTCGTGGCCGCTCTCCACGGCGCCGCCCAGCTGGGCGCACATGGTCATCTCGCCGTAGCAAATGCCGAGGACGGGCACGCCCAGCTCGAAGATGCGCTGCGGGGCCGATGGGCTGTCGTCCTCGTGCGCGCTGGCGGGTCCGCCGGACAGGATCACCGCCTTCGGGGCGAAGGCGTCGAGCATGCCGTCGACCTTGTCGAAGGGATGGATCTCGCAATAGACGCCGCTCTCGCGCAGCCGTCGCGCGATCAGCTGGGTCACCTGGCTCCCGAAGTCGACGATCAGGACGCGTTCGTGGTGGGCTTCGGTCATGGGAGTCCGTTCGGAGAGGTGCGGGGCGCGCTCAGGCTCATGCCTGCTTCTCCAGCACGGCGACGTAGAAGCCGTCAGTGTTGGAGGTGCGGGGGGTGAGGCGGAGGTCGCCAGCGGGCGTGAGGAAGGGTTCCAGCTCCGCGGTGGCGGCGGCGGGCTTCCGGGCGAAGCCGGGGTGGCGGGCGAGGAAGGCTTCGACGCGGTCCTCGTCCTCCTCGGGGAGCACCGAGCAGGTGACGTAGATGAGGCGGCCGCCGGGCTTCGTGAAGCGCGCGCCGTCG
>NZ_DASWTE010000091.1:0-5672 GCF_036402295.1 Phenylobacterium sp. | reverse complement strand
GCGAGGCAGGCGGCCAGGAAGCCTAGGGTGGCCGCCAGGCTGACGCCGACGCCCACGTCGGAGACGCCGTAGAAACTCCAGCGGAAGCCGCTCACCAGGTAGACCACCGGGTTGAAGAGGGCGATCGTCTTCCAGACGCCGGGCAGCATGTCGATCGAGTAGAAGCTGCCTCCCAAGAAGGTCAGCGGCGTGATCACCAGGGTCGGGATGATCGACAGCTTCTCCCAGCCGTCGGCCCAGATGCCGGTCAGGAAGCCGAACAGGCTGAAGGTGACCGAGGTCAGCACCAGGAAGGCCAGCATCACCAGCGGGTGGCCGATCTCGTAGGGCACGAAGACGCGCGCGGTGGCGAGGATCACCAGACCCAGGATAACCGACTTGGTGGCCGCGGCGCCGACGTAGCCCATCACCACCTCTGCGGCGGACACGGGCGCCGACAGCACCTCGTAGATCGTGCCGGCGAACTTCGGCATATAGATGCCGAACGAGCCGTTGGAGATGCTCTCGGTCAGGATCGACAGCATGAGCAGGCCCGGCACGATGAAGGCGCCGTAGCTGACCCCGTCGATCTGCGGCATGCGGCTGCCGATCGCTGCGCCGAAGACGATGAAGTAGAGCGAGGTGGTGATCACCGGCGCGGCGACGCTCTGCACGATGGTGCGGGCCCAACGGTGCATCTCGAAGAAGTAGATGGCCTTGATCGCGTGGAGGTTCATGCGCGCGCTCCCCGCACCAGGCTCACGAAGATGTCCTCCAGGCTCGACTCCTCGGTCCGCAGGTCCTTGAAGTCGATGCCGCGCGCGGCCAGCCGCTTCATCAGCTCGGCGATGCCGGTGGACTCGGCCTGGGCGTCGAAGGCGTAGACCAGCTCGGCCCCGTCGGCGGCGAGCTCGAGCGAAAAGCCGTCGATGACCGGGGCGGTCTCGAGCGGCTCCTGCAGGTGCAGCGTCAGCTGCTTCTTACCCAGCTTGCGCATGAGGACGTCCTTGTCCTCGACCAGGATCAGCTCGCCGCGGGAGATCACGCCGATCCGGTCTGCCATCTCCTCGGCTTCCTCGATGTAGTGGGTGGTCAGGATGATGGTTACGCCCTGCTCGCGCAGGCCGCGGACCATCTCCCACATGTCGCGGCGCAGCTCGACGTCGACGCCGGCGGTGGGCTCGTCGAGGAACAGGATCGAGGGTTCGTGGGCCAGCGCCTTGGCGATCATAACCCGGCGCTTCATGCCGCCCGAAAGCGCCATGATCTTCTCGGCCTTCTTGTCCCAGAGACTGAGCGCCTTCAGCACCTTTTCGAGGTGGGCGTTGTCGGGGGCCTTGCCGAACAGGCCGCGGGAGAACTTCACCGTGTCCCAGACGGTCTCGAAGGCGTCGGTGGAAATCTCCTGCGGGACGAGGCCGATCTTGGACCGCGCGGCGCGGAAGTCCTTCTGGATGTCGTGTCCGTCGGCGGTGACCCGTCCTGCCGTCATCCGGACAAGACCACAAACTATGCCGATGAGGGTGGTCTTGCCGGCCCCGTTCGGGCCCAGGAGGGCGAAGATCTCGCCCTGGCGGATCTGCAGGTCGACCGACTTCAGGGCCTGGAAGCCGCCGGCATAGGTCTTCGACAGGCCTTCGATGGAAATGATCGGCTGCACGCGCTCTCCTCGGAAGCCTCCCAGATAAGGTCCGGAGGACGGCTGAGCTAGCCGCCCGCCGACAACATCTATCGCCGGCGGGCGCCGAAAGCTGTCAGCAGCACCTTGCGGCGACCGCGCGCCCGCGGGCTATGCTCTTCAGGAGTTGCAGGGAGCCGACATGAAACTCAGAACTGCGGCCAGCCTTCTCGGCGCTTTCGCGATGGGTGCGGCGACGATGGCCCTTGTCGACCGACCGGCCCAAGCAGCGGCGCAACCAGCCTCGAACTGGTTGTCGGTGTTTCGCTCGGCGTTCGAGCTCGTGGTGCGCCAGCACCTGACACCGGTGAACGAGGCGAAAGCGATCCAGGCGGCGCTGGTCGGGATGATGAGGTCGCTTGATCCCGGCTCCACCTATTACTCGCCCGAACAGTTCGCCGCGCTGCGGGATCGCAGCAACCAGCCGGCCACGCTGGGTGTCACCCTTGAGCGCGCCGGTGGCGCCCTGCTGGTCGGCGGAATCGCGCCGAATTCACCCGCTGCAAAGGGCGGTCTGAAGGTCGGGGACCGGATCGTCGCGATCGACGGGGCCCCTGCGCTCGAACTGCTCGAAGCGAGCTCGAGGCTGGTCGGGACCCAGACGCCGGTGGTGTTAACGGTGGACCGCGCGTCGCTGCCCCCGTTCCACCTGACGCTCATCCGGGAGGTTCCACCACCCAGCGTTACCGCGCGCATGATCGGCAACGCTGGCTACCTCTCCCTCGGCTCCTTCCACGACACGGTCGCGACGGACACGATCGCCGCGATCGCGCAGCTGAAGGCCGAAAACCCCGCGATGAAGGGTCTGGTCCTGGACCTTCGCGGGTCTCCCGGCGGGCTGCTGAATCGCGTCGTGGACGTTGCGTCGATCTTCCTCGACGGCGGCGAGGTTGCCTGGGTCGCCGAGCGCGATCCCGGCCGGCGCGAGCGATTCAAGGCCGATCCGGGCGACGCGCTGACTGGAGCGCAGCTGATTGTGCTGATCGACGCGGGCGCCGCCTCGGGCGCGGAGGTCGTCGCCGGCGCTCTCCAAGAGCGCGGCCGCGCGAAGATCGTCGGCGTGAGTAGCCACGACGGCGGCACGATCCAGACGCTGTTTCCGTTGTCGGGCGGCCTGCATGGGGCCTTGAAACTGACCACCGGCGCGATCCATCTGCCCTCCGGGCGGGCGATCCAGGAGACCGGCGTCACGCCCGACGTGGTGGTCGAGCAGGCGGAGTCCGGCGACACACAGCTCACGCGCGCGCTCGCCCTGCTGAACTGAGATCGGGCCGTCCCTAGCGGACGACTTCCGCTGCGCGCGTCATCGGCTTCATCTTCAGGTCGGCCAGGAGGGCGTCGTCGGCGTTGCGGCCGGGGTTGTCGGTGGTGAGCAGGCGGGCGCCCACGAAGATCGAGTTGGCGCCGGCCAGGAAGCAGAGGGCCTGCAGCTCCTTGGTCATGTGCTCGCGCCCGGCGGCGATGCGGACCATCGCCTTCGGACAGACCAGGCGGGCCACCGCGATCATGCGGACGAACTCCAGCGGATCGACCGGGTCGGACGCGCCAAGCGGCGTGCCGGGGATCGGCATCAGGTCGTTGATCGGCAGGCTCTCGGGGTGCGCGGGCAGGATCGCCAGCTGGTGCAGGAGGCCCGCACGGTCACGGCGCGTCTCGCCCATGCCGACGATGCCGCCGCAGCAGGTGGACATCCCGGCGTCGCGTACGGCGGCGAGCGTGTCGAGGCGGTCCTGGTAGGTGCGGGTGGTGACGACCTGGTCGTAGTAGTCCGGGCCGGTGTCGAGGTTGTGGTTATAGAAGTCGAGGCCGGCCGCCTTCAGCGCCTTGGCCTGATCGGGCGTCAGCATGCCCAGCGTGGCGCAGGTCTCCAGGCCGAGCGCCTTCACGCCCGAGATCATGGCGGCGACCTTCGGCAGGTCGCGGTCCTTCAGGTCGCGCCAGGCCGCGCCCATGCAGAAGCGCTGGGCGCCGCCGGCCTTGGCCTCGGCGGCCTGGGCGATCACCGCGTCGGCCTCCATCAGCTTCGAGGCGCGGGTGGCGGTCTTGAAGTGCTGCGACTGGCTGCAGTAGCCGCAGTTCTCGGGGCAGCCACCGGTCTTCACCGACAGGAGCTGGGATAGCTGCAGCTCGGTGGGGTCGAACCAGCGCCGGTGGACCTCGGCCGCACGGAACACCAGTTCGGTGAACGGCAGCTCGAACAGCGCCTCCACCTCGTCCAGGGTCCAGTCGTGACGGGGCTCGGCCAGATCGGCCGGTCGGAAGGGCGCGTTCATGGGTACTGCTCCGGGGGAGGACGGCACGCCCGGATACGACGGTCACCCTACGGCCGGCAACGGAACTCGCATAAGGATTTCTTTATGTCTCGGTTGATACAGCCGAGCGGTCCCGCTATAGGGGCCGCCAAGACATTCCCCCGACTTCAGGAATCGAAATGACCGACTATGTCGTGAAGGACCTCTCGCTCGCCGACTGGGGCCGCAAGGAAATCGACATCGCCGAAACCGAGATGCCGGGCCTGATGGCCACGCGCGCCGAGTTCGGCAAGGCCCAGCCGCTGAAGGGCGCCCGCATCGCCGGCTCGCTCCACATGACCATCCAGACGGCGGTGCTCATCGAGACCCTGCAGGCGCTGGGCGCCGAGGTCCGCTGGGCCTCGTGCAACATCTTCTCCACCCAGGACCACGCCGCCGCGGCCATCGCGGCCAAGGGCACGCCGGTCTTCGCGATCAAGGGCGAGACCCTGGTCGAGTACTGGGAGTACGCCCACAAGATCTTCGAGTGGCACGACGGCGGCTACCCGAACCTGATCCTGGACGACGGCGGCGATGCGACCCTGCTCTGCGTGCTGGGTCCGAAGGCCGAGAAGGACCCCACCCTCCTCAACAACCCGACCAACGAGGAAGAGGAAGCCCTCTTCGCCGTGATGAAGCGGTACCTGAAGGAGAAGCCGGGCTTCTACACGGCCATCCGTGACGCCTGTCAGGGCGTGTCGGAAGAGACCACCACGGGCGTGCACCGCCTCTACCAGATGCACGAGCGCGGCGAGCTGCCGTTCACCGCCATCAACGTCAACGACAGCGTCACCAAGTCGAAGTTCGACAACCTGTACGGCTGCCGCGAGAGCCTGGTCGACGCCATCCGCCGCGGCACCGACGTGATGCTCTCCGGCAAGGTCGCCGTGGTCCTGGGCTACGGCGACGTGGGCAAGGGCTCGGCGGCTTCGCTGCGCAACGGCGGCGCGCGCGTCATCGTCACCGAAGTCGACCCGATCTGCGCCCTGCAGGCGGCGATGGAAGGCTATGACGTCCAGACCGTCGAGGACGTGGCGGCCAAGGGCGACATCTTCTGCACGGCCACCGGCAACAAGGACGTGCTCACCGTCGACCACATGCGGGCGATGAAGAACAACGCCATCGTTTGCAACATCGGCCACTTCGACTCGGAGATTCAGATCGCCGGCCTGCGCAACTTCAAGTGGGACGAGATCAAGCCGCAGGTCCACCATGTGGAATTCCCCGACGGCAAGAAGATCATCGTGCTGTCCGAGGGCCGCCTGGTGAACCTGGGCAACGCCACCGGCCACCCCAGCTTCGTGATGAGCGCCAGCTTCACCAACCAGACGCTCGCCCAGATCGAGCTCTGGCAGAACGGCGCCAAGTACGAGACCAAGGTCTACACCCTGCCCAAGCACCTGGACGAGAAGGTGGCCATGCTCCACCTCGAGAAGCTGGGCGCCAAGCTGACCAAGCTCACCAAGGAACAGGCCGACTACATCGGGGTCACAACCCAGGGGCCGTTCAAGCCGGAGCACTACCGCTACTAGAACCGACCTTCGCTTACCTTCCCAGGTAGAAGACCACTGGTTCAGCTTTTGGGATTGGGCTAGGGGCACTGCGGTGCCTCTAGCTTTGATCCTTTCTTCGTTCGTGGCGGCCTCGCGCATCGGCGGGGCGGCGCAGCAGTATGTGCTGGCGGCCCATAAGATCGATCCGGTCCTGGCGCCCACGGTCATGTT
>NZ_DASWTE010000090.1:0-2047 GCF_036402295.1 Phenylobacterium sp. | reverse complement strand
GCCGTCGTCTTGCCGGACGCGATGCCCATCTCGTTGAACAGGATATCGCCGATCTGCTTGGGGCTGCCCAGGTTGAACGGCCGGCCGGCGACGCGGTGCGCCTCGGCCTCCAGCTCGACCATGCGCACCGAGAAGTCGTGGCTGAGCTGCTGCAGGATCTGCGGGTCGACCTTGATCCCCTCCAGCTCCATGCCGACCAGCACCTCCGGCATCGGCCGCTCGAAGCGCTCGTAGACCGTGGCCATGTGCTCGTGCGCGAGCCGTGGCTTCAGATGCTCCCAGATGCGCAGCGTGACGTCGGCGTCCTCGGCGGCGTAGGCGGTCGCGGCGGCAAGGTCGACGTGCTTGAAGCTCTTCTGCGATTTCCCCACGCCAGCGACCTGCTTGTAGGGGATCGGCTCGTGGTCGAGGACGCGCTTCGAGAGATCGTCCATGCCGTACTTGTTGTGCAGGCCGCCCTCGAGGGCGAAGGCCAGCAGCATGGTGTCGTCGATGGGCGCGACGTGGATGCCGCGCCTGGCCAGCACCGCCATGTCGTACTTGGCGTTCTGCGCCACCTTCAGGACCGACGGGTCCTCGAACAGCGGCTTCAGCTTCGCCAGCGCGACGTCCTCCGGGACCTGCTCCAGATCGGCCGGCGCCTCGAGGGCCAGGCCGCCCTCGTGCTCGTGCGCGTGGCCGACCGGGATGTAGCAGGCCTGGCCAGGCGCGATGGCCAGTGACACGCCGCAGAGGTTGGACTGGAAGGCGCCCAGGGCGTCGGTCTCGGTGTCGAAGGCGACGACGCCGGCGTCGTAGGCGCGTGCGATCCACGCATCCAGGGTCTCCACGTCGCGCACGCAGACATAGGCGTTGGAATCGATGGCCCCGTGCTGTGGCGGCGTCGGGCCGGCGGCGCGGGTTTCGGCAAGGACCGACTGCACGGCGGCATCGCGGCCCGGCGCGGTGGCGTCGCTCACTCGGCGAGCAAGGGTGCGGAACTCCATCTGCTCGAGGAAGGCCTGCAGGACCCCGGCGTCCGGGTTGCGGACGGCCAGGTCGTCGATCGGCTCGGGCAGGGGGGTGTCGCAGTCGAGCTGCACCAACTGGCGCGACAGCCGGATCTGGTCGGCGAACTCGATCAGGGTCTGGCGGCGCTTGTCCTGCTTGATCTCGGAGGCTCTGGCGAGAAGCGTGTCGAGGTCGCCGTACTCGGCGATCAGGGCCGAGGCGGTCTTGATGCCGATGCCGGGGGCGCCCGGCACATTGTCGACCGAGTCGCCGCACAGCGCCTGGACATCGACCACCCTGTCCGGGGTGACGCCGAACTTCTCGAAGACCTGTTCGACGCCGATCTTCACGTTCTTCATGGTGTCGAGCATCGACACGCGGTCGCCGACCAGCTGCATCAGGTCCTTGTCGGACGAGACGATCACCACCTCGCCGCCCAGGTCGCGGACCTTGCAGGCGTAGGCGGCGATGATGTCGTCGGCCTCGTAGCCGGGCAGCTCGAGCGAAGGCACGCCGAACGCACGGGTCGCCTCGCGCACCAGCGGGAACTGCGGGCGCAGGTCTTCCGGCGGCGGCGGGCGGTGGGCCTTGTACTGGTCGTAGAGTTTGTTGCGGAACGTGTCCTCGGAGTGGTCGAACACGACGGCCAGGTGGGTCGGCGCGTCGGCCTGGGCCTTCATGTCGACCAGCAGCTTCCAGATCATGTTGCAGAAGCCGGCGACCGCGCCCACCGGCAGCCCGTCGGACTTGCGCGTCAGCGGCGGCAGAGCGTGGAAGGCGCGGAAGATGAAGCCCGAGCCATCGACCAGATAGAGCCGGACCGCGGGGCCGTCCTGGGTGGGTTCACGGGGGGTCTCGCCCACGGTCTGCGGGGCGTCGGCGTCGAGCGTGTCGGTCATGGGCGGAAGATAGGGGCTGGACGGCGCGAGGTCATCTGCGGAGGCGATCAACACGAGACGCCCTGCGCGCCGCAGGCGCTGTCATGATTGCCCGCGGAAGCACGCGGAAGGACGCGGAAGGGCGCCGGGCCTGGCGAGGCGCCGGGCTCGTTCTGCTC
>NZ_DASWTE010000089.1:0-1735 GCF_036402295.1 Phenylobacterium sp. | reverse complement strand
GCGTTTGCCCGTCCCAAGCTTTGCAGAAGCGGAGGACGCGGCATGCGCCTCATCGGACTTTCCATCATCGGTCTCGCGACCGCCGCGACGCTCGGCGGTTGCGCGAGCAGCAGGTATGACAGCTGGGCCGACGCCTGCCGGCGCGACTACGAACGCAACCGGGCCGCAGCCACCGCCGCCGGCGCCGTGATCGGCGCGGGCGCGGGCGCCGCCATCGCCAAGGACGACGCGGTCGGGGCGGCCGTCGGCGCCGCGGCGGGCGCAGCCGTCGCCAACCAGATCGCCAAGCGCGACGACCCGTGCGGCTACGGCTTCGCCGGCTATCCGTACGACCGCCGCTACGGCTACTGGGACGACCGCACGGGCATGTGGCGCCGCTACTAGACCTTGACCACCAGCTCCAGGCCGCCCTGGAACGGCAGGGTCATGGTCTTCAGTCCGTTCGCAGGCTCGTTCACGAACTCGAAGAAGTGACGGTAGGCGTGGCGGAAGAAGTCGCCGGTGTTGTCGGCGACCACGATGGCGCCCGGCCGCAGGTGAGGGTGCACCAGCTCCAGCGCCGGGCGTGCCATCTCGGTCCAGATGTCCATCAGGACGAAGTCGACCGGACCCTCGATGACTTTCAGCGTTTCGCGCAGGTCGCCTTCGCGCAGGTCGATGAGGTCGGCGACGCCGGCGGCCTCGAAGTTGGTCCGCGCGGCTGCAGCCTTGGCGGGCTCGTACTCGGTGCCGATGACCACGCCGCCGCCGTTGGCCCGCACCGCGTCGGCCAAATAGAGCGTCGAGACGCCGAACGAGGTGCCCACCTCGACCACGCGCGTCGCCCGCAGCGCGCGGCACAGCATGGCACAGAACTCGGCCTTGATCGGCTCCAGGGCGACCATCTTGTCGGCCATGAAGCGGTTGGCCGCGTCGTCGAGGCCGTCCCAGCTCAGGTCGCCCTTCTTGGCGCGCTCGCCGAAGTAGCGGTTGGTCTCCGCTTCCTGTGCGGTGCTCTGCGCCTGCAGCGCGTCGATGCGGTCCTGCAGGGCGGTGTCGGTCAGTACGCTCATTCCCAGGTTCCTTGCTCGTATTGCATGGCGCCCGCGACGTTGCCCTCGCTGTCGCGGAAGAAGATCAGCTCGCCCATGCCCTCGATGCGGAACGGCTGCATGAGCAGCGCGCCGCCGTGGGCCTCGATGGCGGCGATCGTGGCGGCGAGGTCCTCGACGCCGTAGGTGATCTCGTGTCCGGGCATCCGCTGGCCGCCGACGTCGCGCCGCCCTTGCAGGGCGCCGAGGTGGCCGCCGCCGCTGGAGCGGGTCTGGTAGAAGCCGGGCGGTCCCCACGGCGTGAAGGTCCAGCCGAAGACCTCCTCGTAGAACCGTTTGGCGCGGGGCACGTCGTCGGCGTTGATGGCGAAGTGGCGCAACGTTGCGGGCATGCCGGCCTCCTTGTCGGATCACACCGGTACGACTTCGCTTGGCGGCGCGCTTGCGCTAGTCTGACGAATTATGTCGCTGACGCGCCAAAACGCCCGGGACATCGACGGCTACCCGGTCCGCGGCCTGGCGGTGACCTACCGCGATGGCCACCGGCTGGACCGCCACACCCATCCGTGGGCGCAGCTCGTCTACGCAGCCACGGGCACAATGCGGGTGGCGACGCCTGACGCGGCGTGGCTGGCGCCGCCCACGCGGGCGATCTGGGCGCCCGGCGGCGTGCCGCACGAGATCGAGATGCGCGGGACCGTGGC
>NZ_DASWTE010000088.1:0-8339 GCF_036402295.1 Phenylobacterium sp. | reverse complement strand
GGATCCACCCCGTCGCCCTCGAGCCAGTCGGCGACGGTGAAGAGGTAGGCGTCGCAGATCGAGAACGCCTGGCCCAGCACGTACGGCCCCTGGAAGAGCTCGGTCTCGATCAGGGCGAACGCCTCGCCCACGGTCTGCGGGACCTTGCGGCGCATGTCCTCGAACGAACTCTCCTCGTCGGCCCAGCGGTAGCCGCGGTGCCGGTGCGCATGGGCTACGTGGACGGTCGAGGCCAGGTAGCTGTTGAAGGCCTGCGCCTGGGCGAAGGCCCAGGGGTCGGTCGGCGCCAGCTTCGCCGCCGGGAAGGCCTGGGCGATCCAGGCCAGGATGGCGACGTTCTCGGTCAGCACGCCCTGTTCGGTCACGAGGGCCGGCACCCGGCCCTTCGGATTGATGGCCAGGTATTCCGGCTTGCGCTGGTCACCGGCTTTGGTCGAGGTGGGGACCACCTCGTACTTCGCCCCCGCCTCCTCCAGCGCGATCAGCGAGGCGAGCGAGCACGAGCCCGGGGAATGGAAGAACCTGATCATCCGCTTTCCTTTCCCCGACGCTGCAGCCAGCGCCGCGCGAACCAGCCGATCGCCAGCCACAGCGCCGCGACCGCGGCGATGGCCACCCAATGCCGGCCGATCTCGCCCCGCATCAGCTGGATGATCGAGGCGCCGGCGAAGGCCGTCAGCACGATCTTCGGCACGATGCCGATCCCGGTCCCGGCCACGAAATGCAGGCCGCGCATCGGCGTGACGCCGGCCGCCATGTTGACGACGATGAACGGCGCCGAGGGCACCAGCCGCACGACCAAGCTGGCCAGGAAGCCGTTCTCGCCGACCAGCCGCATGAACCGCTGCACGCCCTCGCCCGAAAATCGCTCCAGCGTTTTGGCCCCCGCCCCCCGGCCCAGGTAGAAGCCGACCAGCGCCGAGACCATCGTTCCGATCCAGCTGTAGGCCGCGCCCGTCACTGGTCCGAACGCCACCACCGCGGCGGCGATCAGCACGATCTGCGGCGTGCCCACGAAGGCCAGCGCGGCGAAGGCCGCCACTGCCACCGGCAGCGACCACGGCCCCTGCGCCGCGCCCAGCCACCCCTCCAGCGTCCGCTCGCCGTCGAACCCCAGCAGCTGCGCGCCGAAGAAGAAGACCACGCCCACGCCGCCGAACAGCACGAACGACACCATGAGCGTGCGCCACGCCTGGGCGTCCATGTTCGAGAGGAAGGCGAAGAGCCGGCGCATCGGCGCTGAGCGGTCGCCTGTTCGCGAGCGCGGGTCAAGGCGGCGACACCTGTTGCGTTTTCGCGTGTTGCGTTTTTACGCAACACGCGTACACAAGTTCTCCCAAGCTGGCTGCGGAGGCTGTTCCCGTGCTCGCGTACGCGTTCGACACCATCACCGCCGAACAGGCGCTGAACATCCGCCTGGGCGACACGCTCACCTTCAACGGCGGCCCCGGCCGGACCGTCAGCGTGGTCTACCAGTCGTACGACCCGCTGCAGCTCACCCCCGAGGTCCCGCGCGTCCTCGTCACCTACGGCAGCCGCACCGTCGTCTTCTCCACCGACATCGTGCAGCTGTCCCGGGTGGGCGCCCTCGTCATGGCCGACGGCTCGGCGCTCTACATCGGCGACACCAGCGACGAGCGCGTGACGGGTTCGGCAGGCGACGACGGCCTCTACGGCGGGCCGGGCTCAGACTCGATCAGCGGCGGCGACGGCCGCGATCTCCTGCAGGGCAATAGCGGCCACGACAGCCTGGTCGGCGGGGCGGGCCGCGACTCGATCTACGGCGGCCAGGGCAACGACACCATCGTCACCGACCGCGAGGGCGGCGCCGACGAAGCCGGCGACTGGGCCCACGGCAACCTGGGCGCCGATGAGATCGGCGGCGGCGCGGGCGGCGACACCCTGCTGGGCGGCCAGGGGAACGACTTCATCGGCGGCTCCGGCGGCGACGACTACCTGTCGGGCGACCTCGGCGACGACGAACTGCACGGCGGCCTGGGCTCCGACAGCCTGTTCGGCGGCGCGGGCGACGACATCCTGCAAGGCGGCTTCGGCCTGGACATGCTCAGCGGCGGCGACGGCGACGACCAGCTGGTCGCGCAGGGCCCGGAAGTCGCCGTCCTCGCCGGCGAGGCCGGGAACGACACGCTCACCGCCGCCGGCGCCGACAAGGAGGTCCTGCTGGGCGGCTCGGGCGGCGACCGCTTCGAAATCGTCGCCAAGACCGACCCGGCCGTCCGCATCGACGCCGAGATCCAGGACTGGGAGATGCACGACACCCTGCACTTCCCGGAGGTCACGATCTTCGGCGCGAGCGCGATCCTGCCGCTCAGCTACTCCGAGTTCGTCGCCGACAGCTACGCCCTGGCGCTCGCCATCGCGAACGAGCACATCTCGGCCTCGGGCGCGAAGTGGGTCGCCGCCCAGGTCGGGGCCAACGTCTACGTCTTCGCCGACCTCGGCGACCCCGCGGACGGCGCCGACAGCGCGGTCCTGCTGGTCGGCCGAACCCTCGCCGACATCGGCCTCGACAACTTCGCTTAAGGCCGTTTCGGAAAAACTGGCTCTGGAGAGGGGCTCCCGGCGGTTTGATTGCGGCGCGGCATGGGTTACACCCGCGCCGTCCAAGCCTCAGCCGGGAGCCTACTCAGCCATGTCCCTGGAATCCGCCGCGCTCGCCCGCGTCAAGCCGTCCGCGACCCTCGCGGCCGACGCGAAGGCCCGTGAGCTGAAAGCCCAGGGCAAGGACGTCATCGGCCTGGCCGCCGGCGAGCCTGACTTCGACACGCCCGACAACATCAAGGATGCGGCCATCAAGGCCATCCGCGACGGCAAGACGAAGTACACCAACGTCGACGGCATCCCCGAGCTCAAGGAAGCCATCTGCGCCAAGTTCGCGCGCGAGAACGGCCTCACCTACAAGCCCAGCCAGATCAACGTCTCGCCGGGCGGCAAGCCGGTGATCTGGAACGCCATGATCGCCACGCTCAACCCGGGCGACGAGGTGGTCGTGCCCACGCCCTACTGGGTGAGCTACTGGGACATCGTGCTGCTGGCCGGCGGCGCGCCGGTGGCCTGCGCCACCTCGGCCGAGACCGGCTTCAAGGTGCAGCCGGCCGACCTGGAACGCGCGATCACGCCGAAGACCAAGTGGGTCCTGCTGAACTCGCCGTCGAACCCGTCGGGCGCGGCCTACACGCGCGCCGAGCTGAAGGCGCTGGCCGACGTGCTGCTCAGGCACCCGCACGTCTGGATCCTGACCGACGACATGTACGAGCACCTGGTGTTCGGCGACTTCGAGTTCTCGACCATCGCCCAGGTGGAGCCGGCGCTCTACGACCGCACGCTGACCATGAACGGGGTCTCCAAGGCCTACGCCATGACCGGCTGGCGCATCGGCTACGCCGGCGGGCCCGAGCCGCTCATCAAGGCCATGGCCAAGGTAATGAGCCAGACCACCTCGAACCCCTCGTCGATCTCGCAGTGGGCGGCGGTCGAGGCGCTGAACGGCACGCAGGACTTCATCAAGCCGAACGCCAAGCTGTTCGAGCAGCGCCGCGACCTGGTGGTCTCGATGTTGAACCAGGCCCGCGGCCTGCACTGCCCGACGCCGGAGGGCGCGTTCTACGTCTATCCGTCGTGCCAGGGCCTGCTGGGCAAGGCCGCGCCGTCCGGCAAGGTCATCGGCTCCGACGCCGACTTCGCCGTCGAGCTGCTGGAGTCGGAGGGCGTGGCCGTCGTCCACGGCGCCGCCTTCGGCCTCTCGCCGCATTTCCGGATCAGCTACGCCACCTCGAACGCGGTGCTGGAAGAGGCCTGCCAGCGCATCCAGCGCTTCTGCGCCAACGTGAAATAGCCCGTCAGGGCTTCTGCCCGGCATTCCACTCCGGCCGGAAGTCGCTGTTCGCGAGCCAGCGGATCGGGCCGATCAGCGACTGGATCACCTCGGCCATGAACGGCAGGTCGACGCTCTCCACCGTGTCCGTCGGCTGGTGGTAGGTGGGCGGGATCGGCCAGGCGCTGACCGTCTGGGCGACCACTCCCTTCAGCGCCAGCTGGTAGTTGTCCGAACGCTGGAAGAAGTTCTGCTCCGGGTACGGGTCCGGCGCGATGTCGGCCCCCTGAGCCTTCAGGGTCGGCCCCAGGTTCGAGCGCTCCCAGCCGGTCAGCATCAGGGTTGTCGGATGCTTCGGGTCCGGCAGCCCGATCATCTCGAACTCGAGGTTGGCGGCGATGTCCGCCAGCGGCAGCGGCGGCTTGGCCAGGAACAGCTTCGCCCCGTGTCCGCCCTGCTCCTCGCAGCCGAACAGCGCGAAGTGCACCGTCCGCTTCGGCGCCTTCTCCGCGCTCAGCAGCCGCGCGAACTCCAGCACCGCGGCGGTCCCCGAGGCGTCGTCGTTGGCGCCCGGATAGAGCACGCCGTCCTGCACGCCCACGTGGTCGTAATGGGCGCTGAGCAGGATCGCCTGGCGGTCGGCCTCGGGCGCGGTCCCCTTGATCACCCCCAGCACGTTGTGCGTCGTCTCGGTCCGCGCCGCGCCGCGCGGCGCCGACAGGGTCGCGGTCTGGCCCACGGCCGCCTTCAGCGCCGCGAACGCCTCGGGCCTGGCGAACACCAGCGGCCGCGCGACCGGAGCCACCCCCTCGACGCCCACGATCTCCACGCCCGCGGGCGGGCGCTGCGAAAGCTCGGTCCACGACTTCAGCACCTGCTCCGGCGCGGGCGTGACCACCGCCGCCGCGCCGGCGCGCAGCAGCGCGCTGGCGATCCGCGGGTCGAACGGCCCGTCGCGCAGCACCACCTTGCCCGCCACGACCGCCGGATCCGCGGCGCCCTCGGCGGCCATGGCGATCGGCCCGACAGCGCTCTCCCCCGCCGCCATCGCGACGATCGCCTCGCCCTGGACGAAGCGCGTTCCGCCCACGCTGAGCGTCGGCGGGCTGGCGTAGGTCGGGACCCGGTACTCCACTTGCTGCAGGTAGCCGCCGCTGGGCGCGGCCGGGGCTATGCCATGCGCCTGCAGCCGCGCGGCGACGTAGCGCGCCGCGGCGTGCTCGTCGGCGGTGCCGCAGGCGCGGCCGCGCGCCTCGGGCCCGGCCAGCCGCGCCATGTCGACCTTCACGCATTCCGCGCACACCTTCGGCGCGGCGAGGGCCGGCGTGGCGGCCACCGAGAGCGCGGCCGCAAACAGGAACGACTTCACCGGAGACCCCCACGCGTGCCAAGGCGCGGAGGGTTCCGGTGAGGCCTCTAGGATGTCAAGCGAGGCTAGTGCTTCTCGCGCCAGCCGGCCTTGGCCGCATCCTTCGTCAGGTTCAGGCAGACCTTGTCGTCGCGGATGCTCTCCACCCAGGTCATCGGGATCAGGTGGTGCTTCAGGCCCGATCCGAAATCCAGCTTGGCCAGCTCGATCTCCTCGCCCAAGACGTGGTCCACCTTGCCGACATGGCCGCCGTCGGACCCGACAACTTCCATGTGCTCGCGAATTTGGGAGGCTTGGATCATGATCGTCTCCTCGTCACTTCCCGGACCATTCGTCCCGAATGGTCCATTTCTGCTAGGAGTCTTGAACCGTCGGCTGTTCGCCGATGGTTCAAAGGGGGACGGGGTAACGGGCCGCAGCCGATGGGGTTTCGATGGCCGAGCTGATCAATCTGAACAAGGCGCGCAAAGCCCGCGACCGCGCAGCCGCCAAGGCCCAGGCGGCCGAGAACCGCACGAAGCACGGCCTTTCGAAGGGCGAGAAGGCCGTGACCAAGCTCGAAGCCGAACGCGCCCGCCGCGAGCTCGACGGCGCCAAGCGCGAGGACTGAGCCGAAGCCCTTACCTCCACCGCGAAGCGGCGGGAGGTAGAAGGCCCTACGCCGCCTTCGGCAGCACGCCGTCGCGGACGTTGGCCGGGATCGAGTCGTAGATCGTCGGCGGGGTGATCCCCAGGCGCCGCCTCGCAGCCTCCAGCGGCTCGGCCATCAGGGCCTCGTAGTCCTCGCCCAGCAGCCACTTGGCGGCCTTGCCGCGCTGGTAGCCCTGCCAGATGGCCTTGAGCGTCGGGTGCTGCGTGCCCCGCGAGCGCGAGGCGGCGCCGAACGCGATCAGCGCCCAGCCCAGGCCCCTGGTCTGGGCGTACGAGAACGCCACCAGGCACGCCTCGCCCAGCGCGTCGCGGTGATAGCCCGACAGGATGTGCCAGATGTCGTGCACGTCGCGGGTGCGGCGGCCGAACCAGGCGTAGGGGTGCGGGTTGTCGACGTCGCTGATGCCCTCGCGGCTGACGTCGGCCAGGCCCTCGGCCGAGAGGTCCTCGGCGCGGATGAACTCACGGTACGCCGCGCCGACGCTGCCCTCGGGCAGGCTGTCCAGCCAGGCGTCGTCCATCAGCCGGTCGGCGAATTCCTTGCGCTCGAAGGCCATGCGCCCGCCCTCGGGCGTCTCGAGCAGCCGGATGTAGCCCTTGGCGGTCGACTGGCCGTTCAGCGCCCGCATGATCTCGAACACCTGGCGGGTGTCTTCCTTGTCGGCGAGCAGCTTCTGCAGCGAACGCCAGGCGTGGCCCCAGTCCAGCTTGGTCGAGACCGCGCGCGGCTCGTACGGACGGAAGTCGGCGGTGTCGGCAGTCATGGCCATGGGGAGATAGCCCTATGTAAGCAGCGTCCAGATGAAAATGACGCAGGCGTCATCTTTTTGCAAGGGACTAGATGACGCTAGGCTCAACTTTGTAAACAGGCCGTATGGCGACCCTGAAGAAACGCTCCCTCCTGCTCTCCGGCCACGCGACCTCGATCGCGCTGGAGCCCGAGTTCTGGGCCGTCCTCGACGCCATGGCCGCCGAGCGCGGCGTCAGCCTCGCCGCCCTCGTCGTCAGCATCGACCGCGGCCGCGAAGACCGCCCCCTCGCCTCCGCCTGCCGCGTCGCGGCGCTGAAGCATGCGCAAACCCCCCAGTAATCCCGCTCATCCCGGCGAATGCCGGGACCCAGATCCAATGGCATTGGTGTGGGCTGGAAGGGCTCTCAGCGAATGGAGCCCACGTGGGAGCTATTCGATCTGGGTCCCGGCATTCGCCGGGATGAGCGGAGCGCGGGGGCGGGTTACCTCACCGTCTCCCGCAGCCACGGCTCCATGTCCACGAGCCGCGCCTCGCCCTTCAGCCCCTCGCGGAAGGCCGCGAGGTTCCGGTAGCTCGCGAGCACCAGGATCCGCTTGCCCGGATGCGCCGCGATGGCCTCGCGCGTGCGCTCGACCATGAACCCGTCCCACTCGGCCTGGCTCGTCTCGAACGCCTTCCCGCCCAGCTCCGCCTGCGCCAGCGCCTCGGCGCGCACGAGGTCGGCCGTGACCCGGTCGTGCGCGTCGGCCGGATGGTTCCAGTGCGCCTGCAGCGCCGCCGACAGTGATTTCCGCAGGCTCGCCATGTACGCGGCCGCCGCGGGCTTCTCCTTGCCGAACGCCTCGAACCGCGCCCCGGCCGCGCCGGTCATCTCGGCGAAGGTCTTCCCGCCCGGCTCCATCGAGATCACCGGCGCCGGATGGTCGGCCAGCCACGGCCAGACGACGTTCGGGTATTCGGGCCGCCCTGGCGTGTCCTTGCGCTCGGCCGCCTCTTCGGGGCGCACCTCCAGCACCACCACGTCGGGCATCACGGCGTCCAGGATGCGCCGCAGGTGGTCGTACGAATAGGCGGGCTCGGTGGCGTGCAGCCGCTGGACGGCGGCGACCACATAGACCCCGTCGGCGCGGGTCCGGGCGTGGGCGGGCGCGGCAAAGCCGGCGCAGAGGGTGAGCGCGAGAAGCAGGCGAAGCGACATGGGACGGTCCCGAAGGTTGCACATCGCCGCTTGCTGCGGGTCTGCACGGTCCCCTGGAAGTCGCGGCTCCGTAAGCGGGACCGCCGCCGTGACGAGCGGGCTAACTCCCGTTGAGCCAGGCCGACAGGGCGGGCCGATAGCGCCGGGAGAGCCGCAGTTCGGCGCCCGAGCGCAGCGTCACCTGGGCGTCGCCGCGGCCCAGGCCCTTCACCTGCGCGATGCGGTCCAGGCGCACGATGACGCCCCGATGGATGCGGGCGAACGCATCCGCCGGCAGCCGCGCCGCCAGCGCGGCCAGGCTCTCGTCCAGCAGCACGCTCCCCTGTCCCGTGTGCGCCTCGGCGTAGTTCCCCGCCGCGCCGATCCAGTCCACGTCGCCGAGCGGCACGATCCGCACCGCCCCGCGGCTGCGCGCCCGCAGCGCCTCGGTGGGCGGCGGCGCAGGCTGCGGCCGGCGCGCGAGCCGCAGACCCGCGCCCACCAGGGCGGCGTAGAACAGGGCGTTGGTCCCGAGGTTGCGCACGAACATCCGCT
>NZ_DASWTE010000087.1:0-7541 GCF_036402295.1 Phenylobacterium sp. | reverse complement strand
GGTGGCGGTGAGAGAGGGATTCGAACCCTCGATAGAGTTTCCCCTATACACGCGTTCCAGGCGTGCGCCTTCAACCACTCGGCCACCTCACCACGCGCCGCAGCGGAGGCGGGCCCCCGGCGGAAGGCGGGCATATACCGTCAGGTGGGCTTTGGGGGCAAGCGGCGGTTCGCCGCTGCGCGCAGGCGGGTCGGATTGAACAGCGAGCGGCCTTGCTGGGCCGCGAGGGCGGCCTCGAGCCGGCGCGACTGGCGCGTCCAGCGGGTGAGGGCGGCGGGGGTGTCGGGACGGCCCTCGCGGACCGCCTGCTGGAGGCTGGCGAGCTCGGCGTCGGCGGCGCGCAGGAGGGCGACCTCGGCGCGCAAGTCCCTGTAGCGCTCGTCGAGGAGACCCAGGCGGGCGCGGGCGGCGGCGATCATCAGGACGGCGGTGGGCCGGTCGCCGGCGGCGAAGGCCTGGCCGGCGGCCGTGAGGGCGCGGCGGGCGTCGTCCAGCAGTGCGGCGGGACCGGCAGGCGCACGGGCCTGGGCCGGGCAGGCGGTGGGGGAGAGAGCGCGGACGTAGGCGGCGAGCCCGGCGAGCACGGCCGGCGGCGGTTCGCGGCCGTCGAACTCCTCCACGATCAGGCCGCGGATGAACGGGGGCAGCTGGTCGGACGGCACCTTCAGGCGCTCGCGGGGACCGGAGAGGTCAGGGATGGGCTTCGGGTCGTGGACGCCGTTGCCCCGGTGGCTGGAGAACAGCGAGAGGGTGACATCGGCGGTGCCGGGCGCGCCCGAGGCGCCGGGGAACAGGAAGTCGGGGTTGCCGCGCCCGCCGCGGTGACAGCTCTCGCAGGTCAGGCCGACGCGCGCGGCCTGGCCGCCCAGCAGCAGCGGGGTGCGGAACGCGGCGCGGCCGATCTCCACCGCCTGGGCCGCGGCGGGGTCGGCGGGGCGGGCGAGGCATTCGGTGGGCTCGGAGGCGAAGACGGCCACGGCGTCCGTGCCGGGGGCGACCCAGTGCAGCGCCTGGAGCGGCTGGGCGATTTCGGCGGAGGCGGCTGTGCTGAGCAGGGCCAGGATCACCGCGGAGCGCACAAAACTCATAGCCCTCCTCCTCGATGGAGGAGGGTTGGGTGGAGGTGTGGTCGCTGAGATCGTTGTGGCGCGCGGGTGGGCGCCGACGCCGAACGCGCCATTTCCTTCGTCGCCCTACGTACACCTCCATCCCCGGCCCTTCCTCCATCGAGGAGGAAGGGAGGGTGGAACCTTGTCAGCAGCTGCAGGATTGGATCGGCCCTACAGCCCCGGCTCGCCGCCGGCGTCGATCCAACGGCGGAGCTCCTCGGCTTCGGCGCAGCCGTACGCGCAGAACGCGTCGAGTTTGGCCAGCATCTGCTTGGCGCCCGCGATGTCGCCGCGCTCGACCTTGAGCTCGCCGTAGTACTCGGTGGCTCCGCGGTGGTCGGGGGCGATGGCGAGGGCCTGGCGGTAGTAGGCCTCGGCGCGCGCGTGATCGCCCTTCTTGCGCCACGTGTAGCCCTGGTAGGTCAGGACGTCCGGGTGCGGGCCGAAGGCGGCGCGGGCGGCGTCGAGCGAGGCCAGCGCCTCGTCATAGCGCTTCTCGTTGATGAGCCCGACGGCCTGGACATAGGCCCGGTCGCCCAGGTCGGCGGAGAAGATCAGCGTGCCGCGCTCGAGGGCGGCGCTGCCGCCGGCCGCCGCGGCCGGGGTCAGGGCCTTTTCAACCTCGGCGGTGAGCGCCTTCACCGTGGGGCAATCGGCGGTGCAGGTGGCGGACTTGCCCTTCAGCCAGTCGAGCTCGGCCTGCGCCTTGCCGTCCTGCAGCTTGGCCAGCGCCAGGCCCAGGCCGGCGTGGGAGGCGACGTCGTCGGGGGCGAGCTTCACGGCCTTCTCGTAGGCCTTCTTTGCCCCCTTCCAGTTCTCGGCGCCCGACTGGGCGACGCCCAGCAGCTTCCAGCCGTCAAGGCTCTTGGGCGCGGCGTCGGCCACGCGCTGGGCCGAGCGGGCGGCGGCTTTGTAGTCCTTGGCCTGGATCGCCTTGACGGCCTTGGCGTACTCCTCGGCCGGATCGTAGCGCGGCCCGGTGTCGGAGGGCATGCTGCTCATGCCGCCACCGCCACCGCCACCCCCGGCGGCCACGGCGCCGGTCATCGAGAGCCCGGCCAGCGCGCCGGCCATGAGCACGACCTTCAGCATCCGCATGGGATGTCCTCCTCCCCAGCCTTCTTCTTTATATTCCCACAAAAGGCCCGCCGGTTCAGCTACCGTGGGCGCAACATGCAAACCGGCGTCCGCCACCCTATTTACGGCGCGACCTGACCCCCGGAGGCGCTTGATGTTCGGCCAGAAGACCCTGGAACTGCCCACCGCCGCGACGGCCCTGCCGGGGCGCGAGCGCGCGATCCCGACCGCAGAAGTCCATTTCGTGAACGGCCGGCCGCTGAAGGGGCCGTATCCGGATGGCCTGGAGACCGCCTACTTCGCCATGGGCTGCTTCTGGGGCGTGGAGCGCATCTTCTGGCAGGTCCCGGGCGTCTACGTGACCGCCGTCGGCTACCAGCAAGGGATCACGCCCAACGCCACCTACGAGGAGGTCTGCTCCGGCCGCACGGGGCACACGGAGTCGGTGCTGGTGGTGTTCGACCCGAAGGTGGTGACCTACGGCGACCTCCTGAAGACGTTCTGGGAGAACCACGACCCGACCCAGGGTATGCGCCAGGGCAACGACATCGGCACCCAGTACCGCTCGGGGATCTACGTGACCAACGACGCCCAGGCCGCCGAGGCGGAGGCGTCGCGCGAGACCTACCAGGCGGCGCTTTCCAAGCAGGGCTATGGGCGGATCACCAGCGAGATCCAGCCGGCCGGGCCGTTCTTCTTCGCCGAGGACTACCACCAGCAGTACCTAGCCAAGAACCCGCACGGCTACTGCGGGATCGGCGGCACCGGCGTGACCTGCCCGATCGGCGTGGGCGTCGGCGCGTAAGGGCGCGGGGGTGACGAAGGAAGAACTGCATGCGGCCGCTATGGCCCTGCCGGGGACGACGCTCGACCTCAAGTGGGGCGACGACCACTGCTACTGCGTGGGCGGCAAGATGTTCGCCGCCACCGACGGCGCCTACACGAACCTGTCGTTCAAGGCCTCGGACATCGCGTTCGAGGCGCTGACGACGACCGGCCGCGCGGAGCCCGCCAAATACCTGGCGCGGGCCAAGTGGGTGAGCCTGAACGACCTCAGGAGCCAGGACCCCGCCGAGGTAGCCGAGTGGGTGAAGAGCGCGCACGGGATCGTCGCGTCGAAGCTGCCCAAGAAGCAGCGGGCCGAGCTGGGAATCGCGTGATCACGCGGGACGACGTGCACGCGCTGGCGATGGGGCGCCGCGAGGCGACGCACGTGGTCCTCTTCCGCGGCCGTCTCGACGTCTACAAGGTGCGCGGCAAGGTGTTCGGCGTGTGCAGCGAGCGCGACGGGCTCACCTTCAAGGCCACTGAGATCGCCTATGCGGTGCTCACCGAGGACGGGCCGGGCCGCCCCGCGCCGGGCTTCGCGCCGGGAAAGGGCCACTGGGTGAACCTGCCGCTCTCAGAGGTGGACCGGGAGGACGTCGAGGGCTGGCTGGAAACCTCGTACCGCCTGGCGGCCGGGTCGTTGACGAAGAAGGTTCGCTCGGAGTTGGGGCTGACATGACGCGGGACGAGATCGAGGCGTTCGCCATGGGCCTGCCCGCGGTGACCAAGGTGGTCCAGTGGGGCGGCTCCGACGTCTACAAGGTGGGCGGCAAGGTGTTCGCCGTCTGCGGCTTCGAGAACGGCCTGGCGTTCAAGGTCAGCGAGATCGGCTTCGAGGTGCTGACCTCGGACGGCGCGCCGGGCCGGCAGGCGCCCTACTTCGCCAAGGGCGGCTGGGTGGTGGTGGACCTGGACCAGGTGGCGATGGACGAGGCGTCGGGCTGGCTGGAGACCGCGCACGGCCTGATCGCCGCGAAGCTCACGAAGGCGGCGAAGGCGGAGCTGGGGCTGTAGGGCCCTTCTCCAGCAGCAGGCGGAAGTCGTGGATGGCGATGGCGGCGGGCGAGCTGCGCTGGCGCCAGAACAGCAGCGCCACGGCGCCCAGGGTGGCGGCGATGAAGGACCAGGGACCGAACAGCCAGGCCGCGGCGGCGAGCGCGAAGTAGTAGCCGCGGACACCAGAGTTGAAAGAGCCCAGCGCCGGGTTGAGCAGCCGGGCCAGGACCGCCCCGAAGGCCGGACGATCGGCCTCGGCCAAGGGCTCGGGCGTCGCGCCCATGGCCGCCAGGCAGTAGTTGAGCTGGCGGATCGACCAGATGAAGTCCAGGAGGCCGCGGGCGAGGGTGATTAGCACCAGCGCGAGCTGGACCTCGAACAGCAGCCGCGACGAGGTCTTCACCACCTCGAGCGCCGAGACCGAGCGGAAGGTGCTATCGCCGCCGAACAGGGCGCCGGCCGCCGCTGCGATCAGCAGCAGGTTGGACGAGGCGAAGAACGAGGCCGAGTTCAGCGCGTGGCCCAGCAGCTGGCCGTCCATCAGCCGCGCCTCGCGCCCGGTCATGGTGCTCATCCAGGCCGAGCGGATGACGGTCATGTCGGTGTTGAGCACGCTGCCGCGCCGCTTGCCGAACGCCGCCAGCAACGGCTCGTAGAACAGCCACGCCAGGACGAAGACGGCGAGCGCGAGGGCGTCGTAGGGGTGCAATCAGTCCTCGAGGATCAGGCTGTGCTTGCGGTTGTCGGGCAGCATGAAGGCGATCAGGAACGCGCAGAGAAGTCCAACGGCAACGTAGACGTAGAAGCCGCTTTCGTTTCCCGCCTGCTTGAAGGCGAGCGCGATCGGCTCGGCGGTGCCGCCGAAGGTGGCGGTGGCCATGCCGTAGGGCAGGGCGACGCCCAGGGCGCGGACGTTGGCGGGGAAGAGCTCGGCCTTCACCACGGCGCTGACCGAGTTGTAGCCCGACAGCAGCACGACCAGCATCGAGACCAGCGCGAAGGCCGTCAGCGCGTCCTGCGTGCCCGCGATGGCCGTGAGCGCCGGATAGGCGGCGAGGCCGCCGCCGCCGAAGGCGATGAACAGCGTGGCCTTGCGGCCCCAGTGGTCGCTGACCCAGCCGAAGAAGGGCAACGCGAAGAGGTAGACCACCAGGGCTCCGGCGGTGATCGCGGTGGCCGTGGGGCCGGTAAAGCCCGACGTGCCGACCAGGAATTTCGGCATGTAGGTGGTGAAGGCGTAGAAGGCGAGCGACCCGCCGGCGGTGAAGCCGAAGATGGTCAACGTCTGCTTCGGGTAGCGCATGAAGAGCATCATGGTCCGCGCCCGCTCGGCGCCCGAGGCCTTGGAATTCTCGTAGCTGTGGCTCTCGTCCATTCGGGCGCGGATCCAGAACACCACCACGGCCATGGCCGCGCCGATGAAGAACGGGATGCGCCAGCCCCAGGCCTCGAGGTCGGGCCTTTCCAGGGTAGTCTGAAGCAGCGCCAGCAGGCCGAGCGCGATGAGCTGGCCCATGACCATGGTCACGAACTGGAAGCTGGACCAGAAGCCGCGCCTCCGGCGGCCGGCCATCTCAGAGAGGTAGGTGGCGCTGGCGCCGTACTCCCCGCCGACCGAGAGGCCCTGCAGGATGCGGGCGACGACGAGCAGGATCGGGGCGGCGACCCCGATGGTTTCGTAGCTGGGCAGGATGGCGATGATCAGCGAGCCGCCGCACATCAGGCCGACGGCGGCGGTGAGTGCGGTCTTGCGGCCGGCGTGGTCGGCGTAGAGGCCCATCAGCCACGCCCCCAGCGGCCGGGCGAAGAAGCCCACGGCGAAGACCGCCATGGTCTTGAGCAGCCCCGCCAACTCGTCGCCGCCCGGGAAGAAGTGGTTCGAGAAATAGATCGCAAAGGCCGAGTAGACGAACCAGTCGTACCACTCGACCAGATTGCCGGCCGATCCGCCGATTATCGCCTTGAAGCGCTGGGACGCGGTGACGCCGGGCGCCAGAGCGCCCACCGGGACCTGGACTTCGGCCCCGGTTTCCGTCGCAGTCATGCATCCTCCCGGTACCTAACTTTGAGGGGATGCTAGGGGGCTTGCGTCTCCGCGCCTAGGGCCGACGTCAGATCCTTCCTAGAAGAACCAGTATGATCACGACCACGAGCACCAGGCCGAGACCGCCACTGGGGAAGTAGCCCCAGCTGCGCGAATGGCCCCAGGTGGGCAGCGCGCCGACCAGCAGCAGGATCAGGATGATGATGAGAATGGTCCCCAGGGACATATGGCTCTCCTCTCGTCCCCGACCTCGACCGCAGCGAACGCCCATGGCGACGCCTGGGTTCCGGAGAACGGCGGTCAGTCGGCGATGTCGGCCGTGTGCAGCTTGGCGTCGCGGTCGGTGACCTGCAGCGCGTACATCAGCCCGATCCAGCCGCCCTTGATCCGGGGGAGGGCGAGGAGCGTCACCACGGTGAGCCCGCCCAGTAGGATCGGCAGCGAGTAGTAGGCGGGACTCTTCCAGACGGCGGGGAAGAACAGCAAGGGCGCGATAATCAGGTGGCCCGTGAGCAGGATGGTCAGGTAGGCCGGGCCGTCATCGGCGGGGTAGCGCTTCAGCGGATGCTCGCAGACGGCGCAGTCAGGCTGGACCTTGAGGTAGCGCCCGTAGAGGCGGCCCTTGCCGCACGCGGGGCATCGGTGCGCGAGGCCGCGACCGATCGAGTGGAACAGCGGATGGGCGATTTCGGCCATGGGCGGCCATATGCGCCCGAAGGCGGCCGGACGGAAGGCCGTCCGGCGTTTCGCCGCAGATCAGCGCTTCACGTCTTCCGCGGCGCCTGTGACGGCGCGGCCGGCGGCTTCGGCGTCCTTGCCGAGGCCGGAGACGGTGTTGCAGGCGGAAACCAGGAGGGCGGCGGCGGCCGCGGTCAGGACGATCAGCTTGCGCATGGCGAGATCCCTTTGCCGGTGACGCTTAGGTCTTATGAGCCGGCCTATGCCGTCAAGCTTGCGGCGGCAATGCGGCATCGCGCGCCAGGCCGTGCAGTTGCGCTTCCATGCGCCGCACATGGCTGCCGGGCCAGTAGTCGCGCCCGCACGCGGGACACACGCGAAAGGCGCCGTCCAACGCCCGCGCCCGGTCGGGGAAGCGTTCCAGCTCCTCGGGCGTGGCGTCGCGCAGGTGAGCGTTGTCCATCACGCAGCGGGTGAAGGGGGCGAACTCCCAGTCCAGGACGACGGCGCGCGACAGGCTGTGGGCCTCGGCGTTGACGCCCCAGCCCGAAACCAGCACCGACTCCTCGAAGGCGGCGGCCAGCCGCTTGTCGCGGGTGACCAGGATGCGGCCTTCGCGCCGGGCGGTCTTGATCAGGCTGCCGTCGGCCTCGCCGCCCTCGGCCAGGTACGTATCGTAGCCCGCCGCCCGCAGGAGCCGCGCGAGCCGCACCAGCATTTCGTCGCACAGGAAGCGCATGGCCTTCCAATCCGTGGGCAATTCTAGCGTTCCCGAGACGGCAGCCCAAGGGACCTGCGCTGCAGGCCGA
>NZ_DASWTE010000086.1:0-10971 GCF_036402295.1 Phenylobacterium sp. | reverse complement strand
TCGCTGAGCGCCGGCCTGCGTTGCCGCTGCCCACGGTGCGGCGAGGGCAAGCTGTTCCGTCGCTTCCTCAAGATCGCCGACCGCTGCGACCGCTGCGGCCTGGACTTCAGCTTCGCGGATCCCGCCGACGGCCCGGCTTTCTTCGTGATGAGTGGCGTCGGCATCCTGGTCACCGCCGTCTGGGCGTGGACGGTGGTGGCCTTCCAGCCCCCGCTCTGGCTGCAGTTCGCCACGGTCTTCCCGGCCCTCATCGGCGGCTGCCTCGCGACCCTGCAGCCGGTGAAGGCCTGGCTCGTGGCCGAGCAGTATCTGCACCGCGCCGAGGAAGCCCGCTGGTCCTCGACCGGCGCCCACGGCGAAGGCGGCTTCACCTACGACCGCCGCGGCGTCTCCAACCGCCGCGCGGGCTAGAAGTCCCGCTTGCCGAAGCGCGGCATGCCCTGGTTCTGGCCGGGCGGGTCCATCACCGAGAGGTCCAGCTCCAGCGGCGCGCCGATCCAGTGGCCGAGCGTGGTGTGGTCGGCAAGGTCGTCGTCGGTGAGCGGGTGCACCAGCGCCCGCAGGCCCGAGCCCTCGATAAGCGGCAGGATCTGCGGCAGCGCCCGCTTCAGGAAGTGGATCTCGAACTGCGGCAGCGGATGCGGCCCGACCGGCCTCTCGCGCAGCTTGCCCACCATCTTCAGGTCCGCGATCTCGCCCTGCAGCGCCGTCAGCCGCGCATGCAGCGCGTCGGACGCCGGCCGCTGGCCCGGCTCGTGGTAGATGTGGGCATGGTAGGGCGCATCGTCGGCGAAGCTCATGCGTTCGGCCCTAGCGTTCTCTCCAGCACGTCGAAATAGAGATCGTCCCGCGTGGGCGTCCCGAACCGGTCGTCGCCATACGGGAACGGCTCGGTCTCGCCGGTGAGCGCATAGCCGCGCCGCTCGTACCACGCGATCAGCTCCGGCCGCTGGTGCACCACGGTCATCCGCATCCGGCGGCCCCCGCGGGCGCGGGCGTAGTCCTCGGCCGCCGCCAGCAGCGCCCGGCCCAGGCCGCCGTCCTGGCGGTCGGGCCGCACGGTCAGCATCGCGAGGTACCAGGCGCCGTCAGGCCCCTCGTCGAGGCGCACGTGGCCCATGTGCTCGCCGGCTGCGTCGCGCCAGATGAGCAGCTTCGCGCCGGGCTCGGCCAGGTCGTCGCGCAGCAGCGACTCTTCGATCCGTCGCCCGTCGACCAGGGTCTCGACCTTCCAGTCCGCCTGGCCGGCGGGCTCGCGGAAGGCGCGGTTGGTCATGGCGATGATGTCGGGATACTCGGCCTCGGCGGCCTCACGCAGGTCGACCACTCCCAGTCCCCATCGCTCACCCACAAGACCTCCTACGCCCGCTCGGCCACCTTCGCGGTCGGGAGCACGTAGTCCTTCATCCGTTCGCGGATCAGCTTCTTGTCGATCTTGCCGGTGGCGCCCAGCGGGATGTCGTCGACGAAGACCACGTCGTCGGGCGTCCACCACTTGGCGATCTTGCCTTCGAGGAACGCCAGGAACTCCTCCTTGGTCGCCTCCTCGCCGGGCTTGAGCTGCACCAGCAGCAGCGGGCGCTCGTCCCACTTCGGATGATAGGCGCCGATCACCGCGGCGTTGGCGGCCTTCTCGTGGCCCACCGCGATGTTCTCGATCTCGATGGTCGAGATCCACTCGCCGCCCGACTTGATCACGTCCTTCGCCCGGTCGGTGATCTGCATGTAGCCGTCGGGATCTATGGTCGCGACGTCGCCGGTGTCGAAGAAGCCCTGGTCGTCCAGGATCTCGCCGCCGTCGCCCTTGAAGTAGCCGCCGACGATGAAGGGGCCCTTGACCATCAGCCGTCCGAAGGTGGTCCCGTCGTGCGGCAGGCGCTGGTTCGCGTCGTCCTCCAGCTTCATCTCAACGCCGATCGGCGGGCGGCCCTGTTTCAGCTTGTAGCGGAGCTGGTCCTCAGGCCCCATCGCCGCGACCTTGGCGTTCGGCGACGAGAGCGTGCCCAGCGGCGACATCTCGGTCATGCCCCAGGCGTGGGTGACGTCGACGCCGTACTCGTCACGGAAGCCGCGGACGATCGCCTCGGGCACCGCCGAGCCGCCGATCACCACCCGCTTCAGCGTGCTGAGCTTACCGCCCGTGGCGCGCAGGTGCTGCAGCAGCCCCAGCCAGACCGTGGGCACTGCGGCCGAGAAGGTGACGCCCTCGGTCTCCAGCAGCTCGTGCACCGAGGGGCCGTCCAGCTTGGCCCCCGGCATCACCAGCTTGCAGCCCGCGGCCGCGCAGCTGAACGCCAGGCCCCAGGCGTTGGCGTGGAACATCGGCACCACCGGCAGGACGGTGTCGCGGGCGGACAGGCCCATCACGTCCACGCCTAGCGTGACCAGGGTATGCAGGAAGTTCGAGCGGTGCGAGTAGAGCACCCCCTTCGGGTTCCCGGTCGTGCCCGAGGTGTAGCAGAGGCTGGAGGCGGTGTTCTCGTCGAAACCGCCCCATTCGCAGTCGGCCGAGTTCTGCTCGATCAGGTCTTCGAAGCAGAGCGCGCCGGGCAGGGTCACGCCCTTCATGCCCTCGCGGTCGGTCATGACCACGTAGTGCTTCACCGTCGGCAGCTTGGGCGCGTTCTCGGCCAGGATCGCGGCGAACGTCAGGTCGGTGAAGATGATCCGGTCTTCGGCGTGGTTGATGATGTAGCAGAGCTGCTCGGCGAACAGCCGCGGGTTCAGGGTGTGGCAGACCGCGCCCATGCCCATGATCCCGTACCAGGCCTCGATGTGGCGGGCGGTGTTCCAGGCCAGCGTCGCGACCCGGTCGCCCGTGCCGATCCCTAGCCCCTTCAGGGCGTTGGACAGCCGCTTGGCGCGCGCATGGACCTCCGTATAGGTCGAGCGCACGATCGGCCCCTCGACCGAGCGGCTGACAATCTCGCGGTCCCCGTGCCAGGCCTTGGCGTGGTCGAGGATCCTGTCGACCGTCAGCGGCCAATTCTGCATCAGGCCCAGCATCGCGTTCCGCTCCGAGTTATCGCTTGTTACTTACCGCGAAGGCTTAGCCAGCGGACGCCGGTTCCGCAACGAAAGCCTTAGGTTAGGGCCGCCAGCCACGCTTTCGCCGCCGCATCCTTGGGCGCCTGGGTGTCGACCCTGGGCCAGGCCACCGTCTGGCCCTGCATCCGGCCCACCTGATCGTGCAGCACGGCCACCGTGGCGTCCGAGGCGTCGCCCTGGCGGCCGGCCACGCGAGCCTCCAGGACCTCCACCGGCGCGTCGAGCCACGCACCGCGGAACGGGACGCCGCACTCGGCCGCCAGGGCCTCGGCCCGGGCCCTGAGCGCCGGATCGATGAACGTGGCGTCCAGCACCACGGCCCGGCCGGCCTTCAGCATCGCGCGGGCGTTGTCGATCATGGTGTCGTAGGTGCGGACGTAGAACTCCGGCGTGTAGGTCTCCGGCGGCATGGTCTGGGTCGGCGGGATGTCCATCAGTCGCTTGCGGATCTCGTCCGTGCGCAGGATCACCGCCCCGGGCGACGCCCCCAGCGCCGGCGCGATCCCGCGCGAGAACCGCGACTTGCCCGACCCCGACAGCCCGCCCACGGCCGCCAGGACCGGCGACGGCGGCGAGAGGTGCGAAATCGCCGCCTCCACATAGGCCCGCGCCGTCTTGGGGTCGTCGGAATGGGCCGAGACATGGGCCCGCACGCCGGCCCGCACCGACAGCATCAGCGGCAGCGCCGCCAGCCCGTCCCAGACGTCGGCCGGGAACCGGCGCGCCGCCTCGTCCAGGTAGCCCGACAGCGCGCGCACCGCCGCATCGCGCCGGCCGCGGAAGTCGAGGTCCATCAAGAGGAAGGCGAGGTCGTACTGCACGTCCAGGTCCGAGAGGATGTCGCTGAACTCGATGCAGTCGAAGAGCACCGGCTCCCCGTCCTCCAACAGGATGTTGCCCAGGTGCAGGTCGCCGTGGCACCGCCGCGAGAACCCGGTGGCCGCCCGATGGGCCAGCAGCGCCGACTGCCGCTCCAGCTCGGCCTCGGTCAGCGCGATCATCACCTCGACGCGGTCCTGGTCCAGCCCCTGGCAAGTCTCGCGTAGCAACTGGGCGTTCGAGCCGACGGTGAAGGCCAGCGCCGTCAGACCGCCGGCGGGCCTGAGCGGCGCCGAGGCATGGAAGCCCGCAATGGTGCGTCCCAGCCGCTCGGCCAGCGCGCCGTCCACCGCTTCCGGCTGCGCGGCCAGCACCTGGGTCTCGTCGAAACGGCGCATCTCCAGCACGAACTCGGCGGTCTCGCCCCTTCCATCCAGCTGCAGCGTTCCGTCGGCCTCGCGGGTCACCTTGCGCACCGCGCGGTAGATGTCGGGCGCGGCGGCCTTGTTGAACTCGAGCTCGCGGTCCAGCGCCCACTTGCGCCGCTCCAGTGTGGAGAAGTCGGCGTAGCCCAGGTCTGCGTGGCGCTTCATCTTCCACGCCGACTCCGCGCCCAGGAACACATGGGCGCAGGCGGTGTCGATCCGGCGCTCGGTGCGCGCGCCCAGCCACGCCATCACGTCGTCTTCCGACGCCGCGTTCGGGGAGGCTTCTTTCAAGGAAACAGCCTGCGCGTCGTCCAGCCGGCTCCCGCGCGCTCGAACACCAGCCGCTCGTGCAGGCGGAACGGCCGGTCGCGCCAGAACTCGATGGCCTGCGGCGCGACACGATAGCCCGACCAGTGCGGCGGCCGCGGCACCTTGCCCAGCCCGTACCGCAGGCCCACCTCGGCGATCTTCTTCTCCAGCGCCAGCCGGTCGGGCAGGGTCCGTGACTGGGCGCTCGCCCAGGCGCCCAGCTGCGCCGGCCGCGCCCGGGTGGCGAAGTAGGCGTCGGCCTCGGCGTCGCTCGTCCGGGTCACGAGGCCGCGCACCCGCACCTGCCGCCGCAGCGACTTCCAGTGGAACAGCAAAGCCGCCTTCGGATTGACCGCCAGCTCCTCGCCCTTGGCGCTCTCGAGGTTGGTGTAGAAGACGAAGCCGTCCGCATCGACGCCCTTCAGCAGCACCATGCGCACGTCGGGCAGCCCGTCGGCGTCGACGGTGGCCAGCGCCATGGCGTTGGCGTCGTTCGGCTCCTTCTGCAGAGCCTCCTGGAACCACTCGTCGAAGAGCGCGATCGGATCGGTCTCGGACAGCAGCGGCGGCGGCTCGGCGGCGGCCACCTGCCGGACGTACTCGTCTTCGCTGGGCGAGGCGGGGATGAGGGTCTTCTCGGTCACGGTCGGCATATAGCCCGGCCGGGCGCGTTCCGCGAGGCGCGCGGCTTAACCCAGCGTTGACGGCGTTGACCCTAGGGTTCGCGCTGATGACTCCGGTCGCCGCCGATATGACCCTGAAGCACGCCCGCGAGGTGCTGGGCGTCACCTCGGACGCCACGCCCGCCGAGGTGCGCCAGGCGTTCCGCGAAGCGGCCAAGCGCGCCCATCCCGACGGCGGCGGCGACGAGGGCGCCTTCCGCCAGGTGGTCACTGCCTTCCACCGTCTGCAGGACCCGCTGGACGAGCGCTTCACGGCCCCGCCGGCCCGGCCGCGCGCCGCTCCGGACCCGGACCTCGAGATCACCCCGCTGCTGGCGCTCGAGGGCGGCGACATCGACCATCGCCTGCCCGACGGCCAGCTGATCCGCATCACCCTGCCCGCCGGCCTGCGCTCGGGCGACAAGGTGCGCGCGGGCGGCGCCGAGCTCTGCGTCTACATCCGCGCCCACGACGGCGTCATCGTCCGCGGCGACGACCTCTGGATGACGGTGAAGGTGGCCCCCTCGCTGCTGAAGAAGGGTGGCCGCATCAGCCTCGAGACTCCGATCGGCCGCCGCAGCGTCTGGATCGATCGGAAGGCCGCCGAGCGCGGCCTGGTCCGCGTCGAGGACCAGGGCCTCCCCGCCCGCGGCAAGCGCGCCGCCGGCCACCTCTTCGTCCGCCTCACCGCCACCCAAGGCATGGCCGACAGCGCCGCGCTCGCCCTTTTGCGCCGTTTCGCGGCGGCCTGGGCGGCGTAGCAACCACCCAACAAAGCTTGTCATCCCGGTTTCGCCGCAGGCGACGTGTGGGGAGGTTGGCGCTACAGCCGATGCCGCTTGCGCCACTGCTCCCGCGTCATCTCCCAGTAGACCGACTTGCGCACCGTCCCGTCCGGCCGCACCGCGTCGCGCTCGCCCATGCGGACGAACCCCGCCGCATCGATTCCCTTCTGGACGCGGACGTTGTCCAGCGCCGCGGTCAGGCACATCAGCTCCACGCCCAGGGTCTCGAAGATCCAGCCGAAGGTGTGCGCCATGCCCGCGCCGCCGCGGCCGCTGTTCTGCAGGTCGGCCCGCACCGCGCCCGCCAGCTCGGCCGACAGATGCTCGGGCCAGACGGTGATGCGCGAGTAGCCGGCCACCTCGCCGGCGTCGTCCAGGCTGACGATCAGCAGCGCCTCTCCGGCCAGCGCCTTGGCCTGGCTCTCGGTGACCCAACGGGTGACGCTGTCCTCGGTGATCGGCCGCGGCAGGTCGTAGATCGGCCCCGAGACCCGCGCGTCCGACAGCAGCTCCACCAGCCCCGGCACGTGCTTCAGTTCGGCCCGCTCGCGATGCGGGCCCAGGGTCGTGACGTCCACCGTACGCACAGCGCGGCGAAGGGCTTCGGCCTCCGTCTCGGAGGCGTGGATCACCGTTTTCGGAGGGGCGCTCACACGCCCGCGAGGCGCTTCAGCGCCTCACCGTCCACCCGGCGCACGGTCCAGTCGCTCATCGCCTGGGCGCCGAGGGAATCGTAGAACTCGATGGCCGGCTTGTTCCAGTCCAGCACCCACCATTCGAGCCGCCCGAGGTCGGCGTCGACGCACCGCTGCGCCAGCCGCGAGAGCAGCGCCTTGCCCGCGCCCACGCCGCGCGCCTCGGGCAGGACGAACAGGTCCTCGAGGTAGATGCCGGCCCGCCCCCGGAAGGTGGAGTAATTGTAGAACCACAGCGCGAAGCCGACGGCTTTCCCTCCGTGCTCGGCGATGTCGCAGAAGCAGCGCGGGTTCTCGCCGAAGAGATCGCGGCGGATGTCTGCCTCGGTGGCCTCCACCTCGTGCAGCAGCTTCTCGTACTCGGCGAGCCCCTTGATGAACGCCAGGATCAGCGGCGTGTCGGCCGGGGTGGCCGTCCGCACCACGACCTTCGATCCGACGTCCACGCTCATGCTCTTGCGGCCTCCAGCCCGGCGCCCGGCGGCGGCTTCGAGCTCTCCGGGACGAAGAAGTCCGGCATCAGCGGCTGGCTGGGGTCAACCCGGTACTGGTCGAAGTCGCGCACGCCCTCTTCATAGAGGAAGGTGTCGTCGATCAGGAAGTTGCCGCTGAACTTGCGCGCAGCCTTGTTGAAGATCGCATAGGCCGCGTCGGCCATGATCTCGGGCGTGCGGCAGCGGCGCATCCCCTCCTCGCCGGCCAGCGCGTTCTTGATCGCCGCCGTCGCGATGCCGGTGCGCGGCCAGAGCGCGTTGAAGGCGATCCCGTCGCCCTTGAACTCCTCGGCCATGCCCAGCACGCACATGCTCATCCCGAACTTGGCCATGGTGTAGGCCACGTGCGTCCCGAACCACCGCGGGCTCATGTCCAGCGGCGGCGACAGCATCAGCACGTGCGGGTTGGCCGCGGCCTTCAGGTGCGGGATGCAGGCCTTCGACGTCAAATAGGTCCCGCGCGCGTTGATCTGGTGCATCAGGTCGTAGCGCTTCATGTCGGTCGCAAGCGTGCCCGTGAGCTGGATGGCGCTCGCGTTGTTCACGCAGATGTCGATGCCGCCGAACCGCTGCACGGTCGCCTCGACTGCCGCCAACACGCTGGCCTCGTCGCGCACGTCCACGATCAGCGGCAGCGCCTTGCCGCCGGCCGCCTCGATCTCCTCCGCGGCGGAATAGATCGTGCCCGGCAGCTTCGGGTGCGGCTCGGCCGTCTTGGCGGCGATGGCCACGTTGGCGCCGTCGCGGGCGGCCTTCAGCGCGATGGCCAGGCCGATGCCGCGGCTGGCGCCTGTGACGAACAGGGTCTTTCCGGCAAGGCTCATAGTCGCACTCCCGTCGTCTCCTCCGAGACGCCCCACAGGCGCTCGGCGGCTTCAGGGTCCAGGGCGTGGGGCAGCACGCCCTCGAACGGATTGCTCTCGGTCCAGGCTACGGCTTGGTTGCAGTTCTCCAGGTAGAGCCCGCCCACGCCTTCCAGCTCGGACGCGAGCGCGGCCCAGACACTGGTGGCCGCGCCTTGTTCGGGGCTCTTGAAGCGGTCGTTCACCCGGCCCTCGGCGTCGATCCAGCCGAACGCCCGCATCTCCTCGTCGGTCAGGTGGCGCTGCAGCGGCGTGCGGATGCCGCCCGGCATCACCGCGTTGGCCGTGACCCCGAGTTCGGCAAAGCGCTCGTGGAAGCCCACGGCGAAGAGGGCGTTGGCCGTCTTCGACTGGCCGTAGGACTCCCACTTGTCGTAGGGCCGGTTGCGGTAGTGGATGTCGTCGAACACCACGCCGCCGCGGCGGTGGCCGATGGACGACAGCGAGACCAGGCGGCTGCCCCTCCCGTTGTCGGCCCCGTTCATCAGCCCGCGCGCCAGCAGCACCGACAGCAGGAAGTGGCCGAAGTGGTTGGTGCCCACCTGGGTCTCCAGGTCCTGGGCCGTGTAGCCCAGCGGGCAGGCCATGACGCCGGCGTTGTTGATCAGGATGTTGAGCGGCTTGTCGCCCCACGAGCTCGCGAACGCCGCCACCGAGGCCAGGTCGGAAAGGTCGAGCTTGCCGACGCTGGCCTTGCCCTTGCCCGCCTTGTTGATGTCGTCGGCGACGGCCTGGCCGGCCTCGGTGTTGCGCACCGCCAGCAGCACGTCGGCCCCTGCTTCCGCCAGGGCGCGGGCCGTCTCCACCCCGATCCCCGAGGCCGCGCCGGTGACGATGGCGGTCACGCCGGCGAGATCGTGGCCGGCGGCCACCTCCTTCGCCGTCGAGCGCGCGCCGAAGTCGGATGTGATGCGGTCCGCCATGTCTCAGCTCACCTTCGAAAAGTCGGGCGCCCGCTTCTCCCGGAACGCCGCGAACGCCTCGGCCGCCTCGGCGGTCTTCAGCTGGGCGCCGAAGTGTGCGCCCTCTTCCTGCATCCGCGCCAGATAGCGCTCGGACTCGCGCATCAACGCCTTGGTGATGGCCACCGCGGAGGGCGGCTTCGCAGCCACCGCCTCCGCCGCCGCCCGGGCCCGGGCCCGCAGCTCGCCGACCGGGACCACGGCGTTGGCGATGCCCCAGGCCTCGGCCTTCCTCGCATCGACCGCCTCGCCCAGCACGAACATCGAGAACGCCCGCGCGTGGCCGATCCGCGCCGGCAGGGTGATCGACGAGGCCGCTTCCGGCACCAGCGCCAGGTTCACGAAGGGGGTCGTGAGCAGCGCGTCCTCGGCGAGGAACACCAGGTCGCAGTGCAGCAGCATGGTCGTACCCACGCCCACGGCCCGGCCGTTCACCGCGGCCACCACCGGCGTCTTCGCCCGGCCCAGCGCCTGGATCAGCGCGCTGCCGCCGCGCCGGTCGCCCTGCGCCGCCTCGCCTGAGTTGACCGCCTGGAAGCTCGCCAGGTCGTTGCCCGAGGTGAACATGTCGCCGTTCGCCTGGATCAGGATGCATCGCACCTCCGGATCGTCCGCCGCGCCGTCGATCGCGTCGCCCAGCGCGCCGTACATCTCGTTGGAGAGCGCGTTCTTCTTGTCGGGCCGGTTCAGCGTCAGCGTCAGCACGCCGTTCGCCTTCTCGATCAGCACATGTTCGGTCATGGGGTGTCCGGCCCTCCCTCGAGCCATTCAAACAAGCGTTCGCACGTACGACGTAAGCTCAACCGCGCGGGGCGCAAGGGCCCTGGCCCAAGCGACGTAGCGTCAACCGCGCGAAGTTCCAGGGGATCACGCCGCGGCGCGGTACCAGTCGACGCCGTTCGTGTCCCGCTCGCGCACAGCCTCGCCGCGGGCGATGAGGCAGTTCAGGTGCGCCAGGCTCTCGCCGGTGGCCAGGCCGAGCAGGTACTCGTCGATCTTGCGCCGGAAGAGGACGCCGAACACATCCACCACCCGCTTCGGCTTGGCGATCAGGTCCTTCAGCCGGGTCAGCCCCCGCTCGTGCCCGCCCACCAGGTGGTCCAGCCGCGCGTGCAGGCCGAAGAACGGGTCGTTGTGCGCCGGCAGCACCAGCACGTCGTCGGGGACCCGGGTCTTGATCTGTTTCAGCGACGTCAGCCAGTCGGTCAGCGGGTCACCGTCGGGCTCGGTCGGGAACACCGACACGTTCGACGAGATCTTCGGCAGCACCTGGTCGCCCGAGATCAGGAGCTTCAGGTCCGGGCAATGCAGGCAGGCGTGCTCGGGGCTGTGGCCCGAGCCCACCACCACGCGCCAGACGTGGTCGCCGATCTTGATCTCGTCGCCGTCGTTCAGGCGGTGGAAGCTGTCGGGCAGCGCATAGAGCCCGCGGCCGAAGCCGCCGAACTTGGCGCGGTAGTTCTCCAGCGCCTCCTCGTCCCAGCCCGCGGCGCGGAAGAAGCGCAGCGCGTCCTCCGGCGCCTCGCGCCCGGTGTCGGCGGCCAGCGAGCGGCACGTGATGTACTCCAGCCGGGTGATCCAGAGCCGGGCGTTGAACTTGCGCGTCAGGTAGCCCGACATGCCGATGTGGTCGGGGTGCATATGGGTGACGAACACCCGCGTCACCGGCTTGCCGCCCAGCGGACCCTTCAGCGCCGCGCGCCAGGCGTTGCGGGTGTCCATGCCACCGATGCCGGTGTCGACGATGGCCCAGCCGCCCTCCTCAGCGATCGCCCAGACGTTGATCCACGCCAGCGCCCCGCCCAGCGGCATGCGCAGCCACTTCACGCCGGGCGCGATGTCGACCGCCTCGCCGGTCTTGGGCGCATGGTCGAACGGATAGGTCAGCTTCGGGCGATGGCTTTCC
>NZ_DASWTE010000085.1:0-11835 GCF_036402295.1 Phenylobacterium sp. | reverse complement strand
CAGGTTGGCCAGCGCCTGGGCCAGGAACTCGCGGTTGCCGCGGATCGTCAGGTCCTTGGCCAGCTCGGCCGAGAACTCGATGTCCTTCTCCTCGCAGAAGGCCTCGTAGAGCTCGGCGATGTCGGCGCCCAGGTCGGCGGGGTCGAAGATCACCGGGTCGGGCGCGGCGCCCGCGGCCTGCAGCCGGGCGATCGACAGCACCGCGCCGAAGGTCTTCAGCACGCCGTCGGTGTCGTCCAGCGCCTGGGCCAGGGCTTCGGTGGCGTCGCCCTTGCCGGCTTCCACGTCGATGTAGGCCGTCTCGAGCCGGGCCCGCAGGCGCGTCAGGGGCGAGCGCAGGTCGTGGGCGATGGCGTCGCCGGCATGCCGGTGGCCCGCCATCGAGCGCTCCATCCGGTCCAGCATGTCGTTGACGCCCTGGGCGAGCTCGTCGAACTCGTCGCGCGCGCCGCGGACCCGCGCGCGCACCCCCTGCTCGCCGTTGCGCACCCGCTCCACAACGTCGATCAGGTTGACCATCGTGCGCGAGACGTTGCGGCTGACCAGCATGCCGCCCGCCAGGCCCAGCAGCACCACCAGGGCCGCCGAGGCCCAGAGCGCCCGGACCACCCGCGCCACATAGGCCTCGTCGTCGCCGGCGTCGGCGCCCACGAACAGGATCTCGCCACCGCGCAGCTGCTGCTGCAGCCCGCGCGCCGGATGCTTCACCGTGCGGCCCTGGGCGTCGGCATCGGTCACCTGGAACGTGGCCCAGGCCGGCTGGCCGGCGAAGTCCTCCACCGGGCTCTCCTCGATCGAGCCCGAGATCCGCCGGCCGTCCTTGGTGAGCAGCAGGTAGAGGAACGGCTTCTCGCTGGCCGCGCGCTCGATCAGCGACTGGTTCACCGCGTCCATTCCGGCGCGGTCGTAGATGTCGACCAGCGAGCGCATCTCGCGCCGGATCTCCTGGTCGGTGCGCCGCGTCGCCTCGCCGGCGGTGGCGATGTAGATGTAGGCCAGGAACGCGGACGCCGCGCTGGCGAACAGCGCCAGGAACAGCAGCGTCAGCCGGAACGGGGTCGTCCGGAAGATGCGCGGCAGCTTCACGGCCATTCGCGTCTCCTTACCTCCCCCGCGAAGCGGCGGGAGGGGGACCATCCGCCGAAGAGCGGATGGTGGAGGAGGCGAGCTACAGGCCCAGCAGGACGACCGGACGGCATCGAGCTCAGCGGATGGGGCTCGCCCCCTCCACCACGCGCTCTCCGCTGCGCTCGGCGCGCGGTCCCCCTCCCGCCGCTTGGCGGGGGAGGTAAGAGCGTCCTAGGCATCCAATCGGTAGCCCGCGCCGCGCACGGTCTGCAGCATGGGGCGGTCGAAGCCCTTGTCGATCTTCGAGCGCAGCCGCGAGATGTGCACGTCGATGACGTTGGTCTGCGGGTCGAAGTGGTAGTGCCAGACCTTCTCCAGCAGCATGGTCCGCGTCACCGACTGGCCGGCGTGGCGCATCATGAACTCGAGCAGCTGGAACTCGCGGGGCTGCAGGTCGATCTCCTTGCCCTGGCGGTGCACGGTGCGGGCGATGAGGTCCATCTCCAGCTCGCCCACCTTGAGCAGGGTCTGCACCGAGCCGGTGTCGCGCCGCCGCGCCAAGGCCTCGATCCGGGCGATCAGCTCGGGGAAGGCGTAGGGCTTGACGAGATAGTCGTCGCCGCCGGCTTGCAGGCCGTCGACCCGGTCGCTGACCTCGCCCAGCGCCGAGAGGAACAGCACCGGCGTGCGGTCGCCCTCGCGGCGGAGGGTCTCCACCAGCTGGACGCCGTCCATCTTGGGCATCATGCGGTCGACGATCATCACGTCGAACTCGCCGCCGCGCGCCGCGGCCAGGCCTTCCTCGCCGTCGGCGCCGCGCGTGATCTCGTGGCCCGCTTCCGTCAGGCCGCGCGCCATGGCTTCCGCCGCTTCCAGGTCGTCCTCGACGATCAGGATCCGCATGTGATTCCCGCCCTTTTCAGGTGGGGAAACTAGCCCGAAACCTTGATCGGCAGGAAGGCGGTGCGGCCGTTACGATAGACGCCCACCAGCACGCTGGTGCGGCCCGCCTTCTTGGCCGCGTCCACAATGGCCGCGAAGTCCGCCGGCGCAGCGACCGGACGGCCGTTCGCGAGGGTCAGCACGTCGCCGCGGCGCAGGCCCTTCGTGCCCGCGTCGGAGGCCTGATCGACGTTCTCCACCAGGGCCCCGCGCACCTCGGCCGGCAGGTTCAGACGGGTGCGGGCGCCTTCGTCCAGTGGGCCTAGGGACATGCCGAGCACCGGGGGCCGCACGGACGGCGGGGCGCCGGGGACCGCGCCGCCGCGGCCGCCGCCGGTGTTGTCGTTGGCGGCCAGCTCCTTCTCGGACGGACGCACGCCGGTGCGCACCTCGACCACCCGCCGCGCGCCGCCACGGATGACGTCCAGCTTCAGCACTTCGCCGGCGCGCACGCGCGCCACCTGGCGGGTAAGGTCAGACGAGCTCTTCACCGCCGCGCCGTTCACGGCCGTGACCACGTCGCCCACCTGCAGGCCGGCCCGCGAGGACGGGCCGCCTGGCGAGATGTCGGCGACGATCGCGCCCTTCTGGTCGCCCAGGCCCTGGGCCTCGGCCATCTCGGTCGAGAAGTTCTGGATCGTCGCGCCGATGTAGCCGCGCTCGATCTTGCCGCCGTTGATCAGCTGCTTGGTGACGCCCTCGGCCACTTCCGATGGGATGGCGAAGCCGATGCCCACCGAGCCGCCCGAGGGAGAGAAGATCGCAGTGTTCACGCCGATCACCCGGCCGTAGACGTCGAACGTCGGGCCGCCCGAGTTGCCCCGGTTGATGGGCGCGTCGATCTGGATGTAGTCGACGAAGGTCTCGCCGATGTCGCGGCCGTAGGCCGAGACGATGCCGGCCGTGGCGGTGCCGCCCAGGCCGAACGGGTTGCCGACGGTGATGACCCAGTCGCCCACGCGCGGCTTGCCGGCGTTCTCGAAGTTCACATACGGGAACGGCCCGCGGCGGTTCTTGACCTTGATGACCGCCAGGTCCGTCGCCTCGTCACGGCCCACGACTTCCGCCTCGAGCTCGGTCTCGTCCTTGAGCACCACCTTGATGCTCTCGGCGTTCTCGACGACGTGGTTGTTGGTGACGATGTAGCCGTCGGCCGAGATGAAGAAGCCCGAGCCCGACGACTGCTGCGGCGGCAGCCGGGGCTGGCCGCGGTCGGTGCGGTTGTCGCCGTCCTCGTCGCCGCCGTCGGGATTGTTGTCCTGGCCGCCCTGCGGCGCGCGCGGGATCAGGAACGGCAGGCCGGGGATGCGCTGCAGCGCGCTGGGGTCGGCGCGGCTGGTCACGTTGATCGACACCACCGCAGGCGAGACGCGGTCGAAGATGTCGGCAAACGACATGGGCGCGCCCGGAGGCGGCGCGAAGATGGGCGCGGTGGAGGCCTTGATCAGTCCGGCCGGAGGGCCTTGCTCGGCGTGGGCCGACGGCAGGCGCATGCCCGCGCCCGCCACGGCGGCCGCCATGACGCCGGCGCCGGCGACGGCGCCCAGGATGTAACCGGTCTTCTTGGTCGTCATTCGTCTTCGTTTCCCTGCGCAGGCCTTGGGAACGGAGCCTACGCCCAATCAACCTAGGTCGGATGCACCGAAGTGCAACGCCTCTCAAGTTACGTTTAGGTCACCGTGGCCCGGGTTCGCGTCCAATCTGGGGCGGGAACGTGTCAGGGCGCCTCGTCATCCATCAGGGCTTCGACCCGTTCGGCTTCCAGCTCATCCAATTCGGCGTCCGGCGTCCGGTTCCGCAGACGGATGAAGAGCAACACCAGTCCGCCGGCCAGCACCACGAACGGCCCTAGCCACAGGGCGACGTTGCCGGCCGAGAAGCTGGGGGTCAGCAGCACGAACTCGCCGTAGCGGTCGGTGAGGAAGGCCTTGATCTCGGCCTCGTCCTTGCCCGCCTTGACCTGCTCGCGGACAATGCGCCGCAGGTCCGCGGCGAGCTCGGCCTCGCTGTCGTCGATGGACTCGTTCTGGCAGACCAGGCAGCGGACATCGCGGAAGATCTCGCGCGCCTTCGCCTCCTGGGCCGGATCGGGCAGCCGTTCGGCCGGGTCCGACGCCGCCGCCAGACACGCCACGCCCGCCAGCGCGGCCAGGAAGGCGCGGGCCCTCACGCCGGCTGCTCCCGCCGCCGCCCGACGCCCAGCCGCAGCCGGCGGTCGGAGAGCGAGATCAGCCCGCCCAGCCCCATCAGCACGGGGCCGGCGAAGATCAGGCTGGCCCAGGGGTTCCAGTAGGCGCGCACCAGGAAGGTGGGCTGGACCCCGCCGCCGCGCTGCTCGCCCAGCACGACGTAGACGTGGCTGAGTCCCTGGTAGCAGAGCCCCACCTCCGAGGTCGTCTGGCCGCCGGCGATGTAAAGCCGCCGCTCGGGCTCGACGCGGCATACGGGCCGGCCCTTGCGGGTGACGGTGATCGTCCCGCGGTCGGCGTCGTAGTTCGGGCCCTCGACGCCGCGCACGTCGTCCAGACGCACGTGGTAGGCGCCGACGTCGATCGCGCCGCCGATCGGCAGCGCCTCGGCCGCCTCGATCTTCCAGGCGGTCTCGAACACCGCGCCCAGCGCGAAGACGCCGAGGCCCAGGTGCGCGAACGTCATGCCCCACGCGCCGCGCGGCAGGCCCGTGAGGCGCCGCCAGCTTTCGCCAGGCGGGACCCGGAAGGCCCGCGTGCGCTCGGCGAGCTCGGCCAGCGCGCCGGCGATGAGCCAGCCGCCCAGCGCGATCCCGGCCGCGCCCAGCGCCTTCTTCGGGCTGACGACCGCGATGGTCAGCAGCCCCGCGGCGCCGGCGATCAGCAGGGCCGCCCACAGCCGCTGGACCAGGCCCCTGGCGTCGCCCCGCTTCCAGGCCAGCAGCGGCCCGGCGGGCAACAGCACCAGCAGCGCGGTCATCAGCGGCGTGAAGGTCAGGTTGAAGTAGGGCGGCCCCACCGAGATCGCCTCGCCGGTCATGGCTTCGCGGATCAGCGGATAGAGCGTGCCCAACAGGACCGTGGCGGTCGCGGCAGCCAGGAGGATGTTGTTCATCACCAGCGCGCTCTCGCGGCTGATCGGGGCGAACATGCCGCCCTGGCTGAGCGTCGGCGCGCGCCAGGCGAAGAGGGCGAAGCCGAGGCCCGCCGTCACGCCCAGGATGATCAGCAGAAGGACGCCGCGGGTCGGGTCGACCGCGAAGGCGTGGACGGACGTCAGCACGCCCGAGCGCACCAGGAAGGCGCCCAGCATCGAGAAGGTGAAGGCGGCCAGGGCCAGGAACACCGTCCAGCCGGACAGCGCGCCGCGCTTCTCGGTCACGACGGCCGAGTGCAGCAGGGCCGTGGCGATCAGCCAGGGCATGAACGAGGCGTTCTCCACCGGGTCCCAGAACCACCAGCCGCCCCAACCCAGCTCGTAGTAGGCCCAGAACGAGCCCAGGGTGATGCCGACGGTCAGCATGCTCCAGGCCGCCAGCGCCCACGGCCGCACCCAGCGCGACCAGGCCGCGTCGACCCGGCCCTCGATCAGCGCCGCCACCGCCAGCGAGAAGACCACCGAGAGGCCAACGTAGCCGGCGTAGAGGAACGGCGGATGGACCGCCAGCGCCGGGTCCTGCAGCAGCGGGTTCAGCGAGCGACCCTCGGCCGGCGCCTCGGCGAGCCGCGCCAGCGGGTTCGAGGCGAACACCGTGTAGGCCAGGAAGACGGTACCCAGCAGGCCCTGGGTCGCCACCGTGAGGGCTCGCAGGCCCCGCGGCAAGTCGCGCCCCAACCCGGCCACCGCCGCGCCGAAGCCGGTCAGCGCCAGGCACCACAGCAGCATCGAGCCCTCGTGGCTGCCCCAGGTCCCGGCCACGCGGTACAGCAGCGGCTTCGCGGAGTGCGAATTGGCCGCCACGTTCGACACCGAGAAGTCGGAGACGACGAAGGCGTGCATCAGCGCCGCGAAGGCCAGGGCCACGCCGGCGAAGGCGGCCAGCGCCGCCCCCTCGCCCGCCCCGGCCAGCGCCACCGAGCGCCGCATCCGCGCGGCGGCCGACAGCCCGACCTGGGCGACGGAGAGCGCCAGCGCCAGGATCAGCGAGAAGGCGCCGATCTCGACGATCATGTGCCGGACTTGCCGTAGGGCTTTTGGCCACCATAGCTGGGCGGCGGTGAACCCTCGCCGCGCCACTCGCCCTGCTCCTTGAGCGCGTCGGCGACTTCCTTGGGCATGTAGGTCTCGTCGTGCTTGGCGAGCACGCGCTTGGCCTCGAAGGTTCCGTCCGCCCGGTAGGACCCTTCGGCGATGATGCCCTGGCCCTCGCGGAACAGGTCCGGCAGGTCGCCCTGGAACACGACCCGGTCGGCGGAGACCTTGTCCTGCACGGTGAACTCGACGCGGCCGTCCGTGTGCTTGACCACCGAGCCCACCTTCACCAGCCCGCCCAGCTGGATCGCGCGGCCAGGGGCCGGCTTAGCCGCAGCCGCCTGCGAGGGCGTGTAGAACAGCGAGATCGAGTCCCGCATGCCCCACAGCGTCAGGCCGACGGCCACGGCGACCACCGGAGCGATCACCGCCAGCAGCAGGAGGCGCGTGCGCGCCTTGCGGGACTTGGGAAGGAAACTCATCGCATCTGCTCCGCGCGCGCGGCCTCGTCCAGTTGCTGCACCACCTGCGGCCGGGCCGCATAGCGCGCACGGGCGCTGGCGTAGGCCTCGTCGCGCTTCTGATTATCGCCCAGGACGGCGTAAGCGCGAACCAGCCGCACCCAGCCGTCGGGGTTGTCGGGGTTGTCCTTTAGCTTGGCGGCCAGCCCGTCCACCATGCTCTGGATCAAGGCGGCCTGCTGCGGATCGCGCGCCGCCGCCGGTTGTCCCTCGATCCGGGCGATGGACGCCTCGACCGCACCCCGGCGCGGATCGTCGGCGGGCATGGCGGCCAGCAGGGCCTGGAGCTCGGAAACGGCCTCGGCCTTGCGGCCGGCGTCGGCCTTCGCCTGGGCCAGGAAGAAGCGGGCGCTGGGGTCTTCCGGCTGCAGCGCCTGGAGCTTGCGGAAGGCGGCCTCGGCGTTGGCGTCGACCTTGCCGCCGGCCGCCACGATTTCGGCCTCGCCCAGCATCTGCCAGATCTCGGGCCGCTGCGGCGCAAGCTCGGACGCCTTGCGGAGCGCGCGCACCGCGCCCAGCGGGTTCTGCGCCGCGCCCTCCACCATGCCGAGCAGGCGAAAGCCCTCGGCGTCGCTGGGCCGCTCGCCGGTCACCTGCCGGAGGACGGCCGCGGCCTGCGGCGGGGTGAGCTGCATCAGGTCGCCGTCGCGCCAGGCCTTCAGTCGCGCAGCGTAGGGCTGGTCTGGCGTTCCGGGAGCCCCGAGCTGCAGGTAGAGCCCCAGCGCGAGAGCCGGCGCGGCCGCCACGGCGAGCAGGATGGCGCCACGGGCGCGGGTGTCGGCGGACCAGGGCCGGGCGGGCGCGTCCGTCGCGGCCAGCAGGCGGCGGGCGGCCTCGGCGTGGGCGGACTTGCGCTCGGCGTCGGCCATCAGGCCGCGCTCGGCGAGGTCGTCGATCTCGGTGAGCTGGCGACGGTAGAGGGTCCTGGCGGGATCGGCGTCGGACGCGCCGGTCGCGGCGCCGGCGGCGCGCATCAGGATCAGGCCCGCCGCGGCCGCGGCGAGGACGCCGGCCACAGCCCAGAAAAGGAACATGGGGAGCGCGTTTAGCGGAAAGCGCCGCCGGGCGCGAGGGTGCGGCTTCGCGGCCTTTTGAACCGAGCCGTCCCGGGCGGGGATCAATGACGAGGGCGGGGGCGCGGAGCGGGATGGTGTACGAGTTGGGCTTGCAGGTACTCGGCCACGGCATCGGCCAGCGCCGCGTCGGCGCGCGCGTCCGGATGGCGGTTGTTCGCCACCCGCCAGGCCGGGTCCAACGGCACGTGGAGGTAGGGCAGGCCGGTCAGCACCCGCCGGCGGATCGTCGCCTCCTCCGCCGTCTCCTCGGTGAGCTGGGGGACCAGAACCAGCGGGACGGCGCCCCTGGCCTCGGCCGCGGCGACCATCGCGGCCAGCGCCTGGCGGGTCATCAGCACCGCGTCGTCGATCTCGCGCTGCGACCGGGCCGGGACCAGCCGTCGAGCGATCTGGACCAGCCGCAGGTCGTCGGACGCAGGACGCCAGACGAGGCCGGGCTCCAGGTGCGGCCGGTCGTGCTCGAGGTTGCGGTGGAAGAGCAGCGGCATGAACAGGATCACCACGGCCCGGGGCTCACGGTAGCGCGGCCACTCCTGACGGAAGCGCAGATACATCTGGTCGGTCGCGAAGCCGCCGACGGACAGGTTGGCCGGCTGCAGCCCCAGCCGCGCGCCGACCAGGGCGGGGATTGTCTCGTCGTAGGTCACGCCGTGGCCGCCCACGATGGATTCGCCCACGAAGAGCACGCTGGGCTGGCTGTAATCGACCACGTCGCCGCGGCGGCGCACGCGATGGCCCGCAGGATCGAACGCGTACTCGATCATGCGGCCGCCCAGTTCCCCGCGGCCGACGCGGTCGGGCCGGTAGGTCCAGCCCATGACGGGATCGCGCCGCCGCTGCGGCTCGCGCTGGGCCGGCAGCTGATGGATCGAGTACCAGGGGAGCACGCGCAGCAGCACCTCGGCGGTGACCACGGCCAGCGCGACGGCGACGACGTACGGCAGCATGTCGGCCAGCCGGCGGCGCGCCAGCCAGGGGCCCACCGGCCAGATAAGCAGTACGCCCAATGCCAGAAGCGCCGCGCGAACGCCGGTGAGCAGCCGCAGTTGCTCGTCGCGGGGCTGGAAGAACTCGGGCAAGATGTGACGTTCCAGCCAGGCGCCGTCGAGCACCGCCGCGAGGCTCATGAGCCCCACCGCGACCAGCCCGGCCAGCGCCTGGACCGCCAAGTTCCGTCGTTGTGCCGCTTCACGCACGCCGCCGCCCCCTCAGTCCCGGTTGATGCCTGAAGTCCGGCGAATGGTGCAGTCGATGCGTTCCATCTTCTCGGCGATCCACTGGCTGGCCTGGCGCAACCCCCGCCGTCGCGCCCAGAACCTGCTGCGCTTCGCCGAGGTGGAGGCGGATGGCGGGCGCGACATCGTCCGCGCCGCCGAGCTCACGCCGGACCCCGTCTTGCGGCGGCTGTTCCTCAAGCACGCGCTGGACGAGCAGCGGCATGCGGACCTCTTCCGCGCCCGGGGTCTCGCGCTGATCCGCACCCTGCCGCGCGAAGCGGCCGCGGGCGTCCGCGCCGACTGGCTCACGCCGGGCGAACGCGGGCTGGACGACCTGCGGGTCGAGAGCGAGGGCGACGAGGCGCTGCTGGCCTTCCTGCACCTGTCGGAGAAGCAGGCCGCGCGCGACTTCGCCAACTACGTGGCCGTGCTCGGCGGCGATCCGCCGACCCAGGCCGTCTTCGAGAAGGTGCTGCACGATGAGACCTTCCACATGACCTACACCCGGCGCGAGCTCGATCGCGTGGCGCCCGAGCAGGCGGCCGGCCGCCTCTGGATGGCGCGGCTGCGGCGGTTCTGGAAGGCCTATCTTCGGCTGGCTGCGGGCCTGGCGGGCCTCTTCGGCGCGATCATCCTGACCCTGCAGTACTACCTGTTGCTCCCGGCCTTCGCGCTGCTGGCCCGCCGGGCGGCGCGGAAGGAGCCCGAAGGCTGGTCGGCCGTGGCGCCCACGCGCAACGGCCCGCTGGAACGGCAGTACTAGCCATGAAGATCCTGGGAATTTCGGCCCACTACCACGACAGCGCCGCGGCGCTGCTGATCGACGGGCAGCCGGTCGCCGCGGTGCAGGAAGAACGCCTGTCGCGGCGCAAGAACGACGCGGCCTTCCCGCTCGCCGCCATCGACTGGTGCCTCGACCAGGGCGGCCTCGAGCCCGAGGACCTGGATGCGGTGGTCTTCTACGAGCGGCCGATGCTCAAGTTCGACCGCATCCTGACGACGGCGCTGCGGGCGTTCCCGAAGGGCCGGCGCGCCTTCATCCACGCCATGAAGAACTCTCTCGGAGAGAAGGTCTGGGTGCGCGGGATTATCCAGGCGCACCTGGGCGTCGATCGGCGCAAGATCCTCTTCACGGAGCACCACCAGAGCCACGCCGCGGCGGCCTTCCTGACCGCGCCCACGGACGAGGCGGCGATCCTCACCACCGACGGCGTCGGCGAGTGGGCCACGCTGACGGTCGGCCGGGGCCGCCGCGGCCCCGACGGGACCCAGATCGAGCTCCTGCGCGAGGTGCGCTGGCCGCACTCGCTGGGGATGCTCTACTCGACCTTCACGGCCTACCTCGGCTTCGCGGTGAACGAGGGCGAGTACAAGGTCATGGGCCTGGCGTCGTACGGGACGCCGCGGTTCGCCGACGCGGTGCGCCGCGTGGTCCAGCGCACGGCCGACGGCGCCTTCCGGCTGGAGATGGGCTACTTCGAGTACCACACCACCGCCGAGCGCTCGTTCTCCCAGGCCTTCATCGACACCTTCGGGCCGCCGCGCGCGTCGTGGGATCCCATCGACCTCGCCACCGAGGACGGCCGCCGCTACGCCGATGTCGCCGCCAGCGTCCAGCTCGTGCTGGAAGAGATCCTCGTGGACCTCGCCCGCGACCTGCAGCGCGAGACCGGCCTCCCGGACCTCTGCCTGGGCGGCGGCGTGGCGCTGAACGGGGTCGCCAACGCCCGCATCCTGCGCGAATCCGGCTTCTCGCGGCTGTTCGTGCCGCCGGCCCCCGGCGACGCCGGCTGCGCCCTGGGCGCGGCGCTCTACGCGGACCGCATCCACTTCGGCAATCCGGACCGGCCGTTCCCCGACCATCCGTTCTTCGGCCCCGACCTCGAGGCCGGCGCCCTGGCCAGGATCGCGAACGAGGACGGCCTGCCGGTCGAGGAATGGGACGATGCGACGCTGATCCCGCGCACCGCCGAGGACCTGGCCGCCGGCCGGATCGTGGGGTGGATGGACGGCGCCTCCGAGCTCGGGCCGCGCGCGCTGGGCCACCGGTCGATCCTGGCCGCGCCGCATTCGGCCGAGATGCGCGACCGGCTCAACCGCGACATCAAGTATCGCGAGGAGTTCCGCCCCTTCGCGCCTGTCGTGCCGGTCGAGGCCGCCGACACCTACTTCGAGCTGCCGCCCGGCGGGGCGCGGCTGTCGCGGTTCATGTCCGGCGTCTTCCCGGTGAAGCCCGAGTGGCGCGCCGCCCTGGCCGCCGTCACCCACGTGGACGGCACGGCGCGGCTGCAGGCCCTGCCGCGCGAGATGGCCCCGCGGCTGCACGACCTGCTCGTGGCCTACGGGAAGCTCAGCGGCGTGCCGGTGCTGCTCAACACGTCGTTCAACCTGGCCGGCGAGCCGATCGTGAACCGGGTCATCGAGGGCTATTCGACGTTCCGCCGCTCCGGGATCGACGTGCTGGTCGCCGGCGACGCGCGGGTGGTGAAACGGGTGCGGGCGACCGCCGATACGATGGAGGAGATGGACGCATGAAACGGCGTGGACGGATGCAGCGTCAGCTGATCGTGTTCGGCAGCATGGGCGGCTCGATCGCCGACCTGGCGCGCGGGCTCTGGCAGGACGGCTCGGGCAAGAAGTGGCTGGCCCCGCTGGCCGTGTTCCTCTGCCTCACGGGCGGCCTTCTGGTGCTGGCCGCCGGCGTCGAGGCCCTGGCGCCGTTCATCTATGCGATCTTCTAGGTGCGCTCGCAGCGCCCCCTCCACCCTTCGGGTCCCCCTTCCCCGTTGCACGGGGGAGGAGCTGAGGTCGATCGACCCCTCGAAGTCCCTCCCCCGCGTGCGGGGGAGG
>NZ_DASWTE010000084.1:0-8038 GCF_036402295.1 Phenylobacterium sp. | reverse complement strand
CCTGATGGCGACCATCGGGCCGGCCGTCGAAGGCGGCGTCGTGCTGTCGGGCCACACAGACGTGGTGCCGGTCGACGGGCAGCCGTGGAGCACCGATCCCTGGACGCTCACCGAGACGGGCGGCCGGCTCTACGGGCGCGGAACCTGCGACATGAAGGGATTCCTGGCGCTGGCGCTGGCCGCGGCGCCCGAGCTTTCGAAGACCGCGAAGAAGCCGGTACACCTGGCCTTCTCGTACGACGAGGAGATCGGCTGCCTGGGCGCGCCGCACATGATCGAAGTCATCCGCCGCGAGCTGCCCGAGCCGGCCGTCGTGTTGGTGGGCGAGCCAACCAACATGGAGGCGGTGAACGGCCACAAGGGCATCGCCACCTTCCACGTCACCGTCACCGGCCGCGAATGCCACTCGAGCCAGCCGCATCTGGGCGTCTCGGCGGTGATGGAGGCGGTGAAGCTGATGGCCTCGCTGAATGCGCTGTCGGCGCGCCTGCAGGACGAGGCCGATCCGGCGTCGCCGTTCACGCCCAAGGGCCCGACCCTGACCATCGGCATGGTCAACGGCGGTACGGCGCACAACATCATCGCCCGCGAGTGCCATTTCGTGTTCGACGTCCGCTCGCCCGGCCCGCGGACGCCAGCCGAGATCGTCGCGCCGTTCCTGGCCGAGGCCGAGGCGATGGATCGGGCGCTGAAGGCCCGCTTCCCCGAGGCGGGCGTCGTCGTCGAGCTGCGCACCGATGTGCCGCCGTTCATGCCCGAGCGGGACGGGGCCGCCGAGGTCTTCGCCCGCCGCATGGCCGGCGACAACGGCCCGCCGCGGGTGGTGGCGTTCGCCGCCGAGGCGGGGCAGTTCCAGCAGGCCGGGTTCTCGACGGTGATCTGCGGGCCGGGCTCCATCGATCAGGCTCACCAGCCGGACGAATACGTCGAGGTCGCCCAGATGCAGCGTGGGGCCACTTTCATGCGTCGCCTGATCGAGTGGGCTAGCGAAGAGGCCTGAGGGGCCGGATCACGGGGCGGCGGCCGGACAGGTCCCGCGGGTTCCAGGTCATCGCGCCCGCCACCTGGCCCAGCGAGGCGCGGCGCAGCTTCTGCACGTCGCGGCGGGTGCGGAAGATCTTCGGTGCGCCGGCGAACGCCGCCCGCACCGCGCGCAGGATCAGCCGGATGTGCGGTCGGTTCTCGCGGCGCGCGTAGATCAGCATCAGCGCCAACAGATGCAGCGGCACGACCAGCGGCAGCAGCAGCGCCGGCGTGTTCTTGAACAGCACCCAGAAGCGGTTGCGCGTGCCGTGGAAGACCGCGAACTCCGACTTGCGGCCGCCGGTCGAGGCCGAACCCACATGGTGGATGGTGGCGTCCGGCACCAGCAGGGTGGGTTCCCCCGCGAGCTGCAGTCGGTAGCCCAGGTCCACGTCCTCGCCGTAGCAGAAGAAGTCCTCGTCAAAGCCGCCGAGCCTGAGGAACAGCGTCCGGTCGATCATCATCGCCGCGCCGCAGGGGCTGAACACCTCGCCCTCGCGCGCCTGGCCCTGGTCGGGGTTCAGGTAGCCCCCGCGATAGGGAATGCCGGTGATGCTCATCACGTCGCCCAGGCCGTCGAGCAGGCCCGGCTCCTCAGCCACCATCTGGCGCGAGGTGAACGACTGGACCTGCGGGTGGCGTCCGGCCGCCGCCACCAGGCGCTCCAGCCAGTCGGGCTCGGCGTAGGCGTCGGGGTTCAGGAGTACGTACCAGCGCCCCCGCCCCTCGCGGGCGCCCTGGTTGCCGGCGCCGGTGAAGCCCAGGTTCTCGGCGTTGCGGATCAGCCGAACCCAGGGAAACCCGGCTGCGATCGCCGTGTCGCCCGGATCGGGCGAGGCGTTGTCGATGACGATGGCCTCGAAGTCGCGGAAGGTCTGCGCGCCCAGGTGCTCGAGGCAGGTGTGCAGGGTCGGTCCTGAATTGAAGGCGATGACGCAGACGGTGACCGCCGGGGCCTTGTCATCGTCCGTTCGCTGCGCCATGCGACGACTTCACCTGCTCCCAGTTGGATTCCCATGACGACGATCACGCCGCTCGCCATCCCCGACGTGCTGCTTATCACGCCCAAGCGCCATGGCGATGCACGCGGCTGGTTCTCGGAGACCTGGAGCGAGCGGGCGCTGGCCGGGACCGCGGCGGACACCACCTTCGTGCAGGACAACCAGGCCTTCAGCGCCGCGAAAGGCACCCTTCGCGGGCTCCACTTCCAGACCGGCGCTGATGCGCAGGGCAAACTGATCCGGGCCCTGCGCGGGGCGATCTTCGACGTGGCGGTCGACGTCCGGCAGGGTTCGCCCACCTACGGGAAGTGGGTCAGCGCCGAGCTGACGGCCGAGCGTGGCGAGCAGCTCTGGGTCCCGCGCGGGTTCGCCCACGCCTACTGCACGATCACGCCGGACTGCGAGATCTTCTACAAGGTCGATGCGCCCTACGCGCCGCAGAGCGAGGGTGGGCTGATCTGGAACGACCCTGACCTGGCGATCCCGTGGCCCGTCGACGGTGAGCCGCTGTTGTCCGACAAGGACAAGCTGCTGCCGCGGCTGAAGGACTTGGGCCCGGTCAGCTTCGCCTAACGCGCGGCCGCGAGCAGCTCCGGCGGCAGGACGTCGGTCGCCTTGTGGTCGGCCGGCGTGCCGTCGACGAGCATGATGACGCCGTCGGCGTTGTCCGCGCGATGGGGCAGGATCGCCTGGTAAGCGGGGCTGTCGTACCAGACGCGCGCGGCGGCGATGTCCGGGAACGCGATGACGATCAGGGTCCCGGTCCAGCGCCCTTCCTTCACCTCCGGCGGCTCGCCGTGGATGATGAAACGGCCGCCGAACGGGGCGAGCGTAGCGTCGATCCCCTCCAGGTAGCGGACGACGCCGGGTCCCATCCGGACCTCGGTGAGATGGCCGATGGCGTAAGCGGTCATGGGGCGCTCCTTTTCGCGGCTGTGACGAAAGGATGGGACGCCACGTGCACAGGGTCGATTACGCCGGAGGTAACGGAACGGCGTCAGTAGGTGATGCTCGGGTACCAGTCGGTCCCGCGGCCACCCGGCGTCAGGTCCAGGATGTTCCACAGCACCATCAGGTCCGGCGCGCCGCGCGGGTCCTGGCCCGGGTCGGCGGTATCGAAACCCATCTCCTCACCCCAGAAGTGACGGATGGTCCCGTCGCGCCGGGTGAAGACGTTCGTGGCGGCGGTGTCGGTCCCGTCCTCCATGATGGCCCGGTAGTCCTGGCTGAACCGCCCGTTCACGTCGGCATAGAGCGGCAGGTTCTTCCAGCCGCGCTCCACCTTGAAGGCGATCTGCCGCTCGATCGGCGAGAGGCCGACGATCGCGAGGGCGACCCGCTGGCGGATGTGGTCGGCGTTGCCGTCGAGGCTGCTGAGGAAGGCGGTGCACATGGGGCACGGCCGCACGCGCTTGGGGCTGTACATCCAGTTGTAGACCACTAGGGTGTCCTTATCCCCGAACAGCTCGGCGAGGCCGACCGGATTGGCCCCGGCCACGCTGCCGCCTTCCCCCATGAACTGGTAGTCGCCTTTCACCTCGCCGCCCGGCGGCAGGGCGCGGCGCTGGGCGGCGACGCGCTCGATGTGGCGGCGGAGCTGGATCTCCTCGACGAGCAGCGCCTCGCGGGCCTCGCGATACTGGGCGCTCTCGTTCGGCTGGCTGGCGGCGTTCTTCCGCACCAGCGCCTCGGCAGGCTGCAGGGCAAGATCGTCGGGCATGACTTCGTCTCCCATTTTGAACCTCTTCAACCGGCCACCCCGATCTCAAGGTCCCTGGGCGGCCCACTCTCCGAGGACGTCCGGGTCGGCCTCATCCCGACAACGCGCTGTCCGCAGCTCGTCGAATTCCGCCTTGCCTAGCAGCCCCGACAGCGCCCAGACCGCCGCGCCGCGCACCAGCGGCGACGGATCGTCCAGCAGGCGGCGAGCCTCAGCGGCCAGCGCCGGGTCGCCCGAGTTGCCGATCGCGTAGAGCACGTTGCGCACCAAGCGGTCGCGGCCGATGCGCTTGACCGGACTTTTGGAAAAGAGCGCCCGGAAGGCCGGGTCGTCGAGGCGGGCGAGTTCGGCCAGCGAGGGAGCCTTCAGCGCGTCGCGCGCCGCCAGCTTCTGCTCGCGGGCGACGCTCGCGAACTTGTTCCAGGGGCAGACGGCCAGGCAGTCGTCGCAACCGTAGATGCGGTTGCCCAGAGCCTCGCGGAACTCGCGCGGGATGGGCCCCTTGAGCTCGATCGTCAGGTACGAGATGCAGCGCCGCGCATCGAGCTGGAACGGCGCGGGGAAGGCGTTCGTCGGGCAGACGTCGAGACAGGCGTGGCAGGAGCCGCAGTTCATCGGCTCGGGCGAGTCGGGCCGAAGCTCCAGCGTGGTCAGGATCGAGCCCAGGAACAGCCACGAGCCGAACTCGCGGCTGACGAGGTTGGTGTGCCGCCCCTGCCAGCCGACGCCCGCCCGTTCGGCCAGCGGCTTCTCCAGCAGGGGCGCGGTGTCGACGAACACCTTCAGCTCGCCGCCAAATCGGGCCTGCAGCCAGCGGGCCAGCGCCTTCAGTCGCGACTTGATCACCTCGTGGTAGTCGTCGCCCTGGGCGTAGACGCTGATCGCGCCCCTCGTCGGCTCGCCCAGGATCACCATCGGGTCGGCGTCGGGCCCGTAGTTGACCCCCAGGACGATGGCCGAGCGGGCGCCCTCCCACATGGCGCGGGGATGCTTCCGCCGCTCGACGGTCTCGGCCATCCAGCCCATCTCGCCGTGCCGGCCGGCGTCCACGAAGTCCATCAGCCGCGCGGCGGCGGGCCAGGCCTCGTCGATGTCGGTGAAGCGGCAGAGGTCGAAGCCGAGGGCCCCAGCCTCTTTTCTTATCAGGGCCTCGGCCCGGATCAGCTCTTCGCGCTCAGAAGTCGAGGTCGTCATAGTGGCCGGCGGGCGCCAGCCCCGGCCAGCGGTCCGCCAGGAGCGGCCGGAAACACGGCCGGGACTTGAGTTTCATGTACCACGTCTTCGCGGCGGGGTAGTCGCGCCACGGCACGTCCCCGAAGTAGTCGATGACCGACAGATGGGCTGCGGCCGCGAAATCCGCCAGCGACAGCCGCTTGCCGGCCAGCCACTCGCGGGCCTGCAGCAGCTCGTCCAGCACGAACAGGTGGTTCTTCAGCCCGTCCTTGCCCAGGCGCAGGTTGGCGAGCTCGGGGGCGCCCAGGCCCAGCAGTCGCTTCTCGATCTTCTCGTGCAGGATGTAGCCCGAGACCTCGAACTCGAACTTGCGCTCGAACCAGGTGATCAGCCGCCGCGTCTCGGCGCGCTCGGCCGGGTCGGGCGAGAACAGGCTTGGCTCGGCGTAGGTCTCCTCCAGGTGGTCGACGATGGCGCGCGTCTCGCACAGCGCCAGCGGCGGGCCCTCGCCCTCCTTCTCGACCAGCACCGGGACCATGCCCGACGGGTTCAGGCGCGTGAGCTCGCGCGGGCGCTCCCAGTAGCGGACCGGATTGTCGACGAACGGCAGCCGCTTCTCGCCCAGCACCAGGCGCACTTGGCGCGAGGCGGGATCGAGGGGGAAGTGATGCAGGGTGCGTTCGACGGTCATGGGGAGTAGGGGCGCGCTCATACGCGAATCAACGGACTCCCAACAGACGCCGCTCGCCTTAAGGGCGCGTTTACTGTGTCGCACCGGTTTCCGCGAAGGCGCCGCCATGCGGTTCGGCGCGGCCGCGCGGGTCGGCGTGGATGATGATGTCGGCCGTCGGGAACGCCGCCAGAATCCGCTTCTCGGCGGCGACAATCACGGCGTGCGCGGCTTCCAGCGTGAGTTGCGGGTCCAGGTCCACGTGCATCTGGATGTGGATGTAGGGCCCCGAGGCTCGGGTGCGCAGCTGATGCACGTCGGTGAGCCGCGCGTCTTCCGTGGCGAGGCTCACGATGCGGGCGCGATCGGCGTCTGGCAGTTCGCGGTCCATGAGCTGACTGGAGGCCTCCCGGAACACGCCCACGGCGCCCCAGAGCAGCAGCGCCGCAATGGCGATGGCGGCGGCGGCGTCCAGCCCGTTCATGCCCAGCAGCGCCGAGGCGGCGATGCCCGCGAGCGCGATCACGTTGGAGGCGACATCCGTGGCGTAGTGGGCGCGGTCGCCAGAGACAGCCACGGAGGACGTGCGACGGAGCACGCGCGTCTGGGCCACGATCAGTCCCAGGGTCAACACGGTCGAGATCAGCATCACGCCGATCGCCCAGCCTTCCTGCCGCAGCGGGTGCGGGTCGAGAAGGTCCGTAGCGGCTTCGCGCGCGATCAGGGCGGCCGAGGCGAAGACCAGGCCAGCCTGCATCAGGCTCGCGAACGCCTCGGCCTTGCCGTGGCCGAAGCGATGTTCCGCGTCGGGCGGTGCAACCGCGTAGCGCACGGCGAAGGCGGTGGCGAGCGATGCGATGAGGTCCAGTCCGGAGTCGGCCATCGAGGCCAGGAGCGCCGTGGAGTCGGAGGCGAGCCACGCGGCGAACTTGATGACCACCAGCACCGCGGCCGTCGCTACGGACAAGAGGGTGACCCGGCGGGTGAGGGCGGCGCTTTCGGACGGCGAGAGGCGGGGTGCGCTCATGCTCCCAAAGTAGCGGCTGCGGTCGTTGCGCGAAATCACGACGCGCGACGGATCGGTCTGTAGGGTAGCGGGCCATGCTGGGCATGGTGCTCAAGTCCCCACGCACGCCGCTCGTCGCCGAGGCCTGCGCCGACCCCGAACCGGGGCCGGGCGAGCTGCGCCTGCGGGTGGCGGCGTGCGGGGTGTGCCGCACCGACCTGCACGTGGTCGATGGCGAGCTCGCACCCCGGAAGTCGCAGGTCATCCCGGGCCACGAGATCGTGGGCCGCGTGGACGCCATCGGGCCCGGCGTCGAAGGCGTCCGGCTGGGCGAGCGGCGGGGCGTGCCCTGGCTGGGCGGGACCTGCGGCGTCTGCCCGTACTGCCGTGAGGGGCGGGAGAACCTCTGCGACGCGCCCGTTTTCACGGGCTGGACCCGCGACGGCGGCTACGCGGACACGGTGATTGCCCGCGCCGACTACTGCTTCCCATTGCCCGATGGCCTGTCCGACCTCGAGGCGGCGCCGCTGCTGTGCGCCGGCCTGATAGGCTTCCGGTCGTGGCGCAAAACCTGCGAGGGCGGGACGGTGCGCGCCCTGGGCCTCTATGGCTTCGGCGCGGCGGCCCATCTCCTGGCCCAGCTCGCGGTGCACGAAGGCCAGGCGGTCTTCGCCTTCACGCGTCGCGGCGACACGGCGGCCCAGGACCTCGCCCGATCGCTCGGCTGCGCCTGGGCCGGCGCGGCCGAAGATCCGCCGCCCGAGCCGCTGGACGCCGCCATCATCTTCGCCCCGGTGGGCGCGCTGGTCCCCGCGGCGCTCTCCGCCGTCCGCAAGGGCGGGATCGTCGTCTGTGGCGGCATCCACATGAGCGACATCCCGCAGTTCCCGTACGCCCTGCTCTGGGAGGAACGCCGGCTGGTCTCGGTGGCCAACCTCACGCGGCAGGACGCTCGCGACTACCTGCCTTTGGCGGCCGCCGTGGGCGTGAAGGCGCATGCGGTCGCCTATCCGCTGCGCGAGGCCAACGCCGCGCTCGACGATCTGCGCGCCGGCCGGCTGGTCGGCGCCGCCGTGCTCGTGCCCTGATTTGACGGCCCCGACGTCAAGCGTGAGACTGATCGCCGTTCTCTTGGGGATCGGAGACTCGCGATGGCCGACGGCAACATCACCAAGGACGCCATGTACGGAGCCGTCGCGCCCGACGACTTCGAGTCGATGCTGACCCTGGACCGCTACGGCGAGCGCTCGACGGCTTTCGACAAGATCATCAGCGCCACCCACGACCACTTCTGGGACCCGCTCGACAAGAAATACATCGACTTCGACGAGCCATGGGACATCAAGACCCAGGCGCTGATGCCCGAAGATCAAGTCGGCTTCCTGAAGCTGCCTTACGTGGCCGAAACGCTGAGCGACCCGCTGCAGCGCGTCGCCTTCATCAAC
>NZ_DASWTE010000083.1:0-25343 GCF_036402295.1 Phenylobacterium sp. | reverse complement strand
GGCGCCGGCGGTGCCGCCGTGGCGGGCGCGGCGGCAGGCTCGGGCTTCGGCGGCGCCGGCGCGGCGCTTTCCTGCGCGACCTTCACGGCCCTGGCGGCGAAGGGGCCCTTGAAGTCGGCCTCGCAGGCGGCGCGCCAGGCGGTGTCCAGCGCCGTGCCGCGCTCGGGCGTGCGCCAGTCGGTCTCGGCCGAACGCAGCAGCCTGCGCTCGCCCAGCAGGTTGCGCATCGGATAGCCCGTCGTCTCGCCCAGCCGCACCCGGCGGCCCTGGCAGTCGGCGCTCAGCGACACGTGCCATGAGAGCGCCCCGGTGCGGGCGTAGGTGTCGGCGCTGAGCGCCTCGGCGCGGATCACCATCCGCGGTCCCTGGCCGGCGCCCGCCGGGAAGGTCGACACCACCGAGGTCAGCGCCTGCGGCGTCACAGCCACCACCCGTTCGGGCAGGATGTCGGTCTCCCGCCGCAGCCAGCTCAGCAGCGGCTCGCGGTCCAGCGACGCTGGGAACGCCGGCGTCTCCTGCGCCCCCGCCACGCCCACGACCGCCAGCCATCCGGCGACGCCGGTCAGCATGGCTTTCCCCCACATACTCATCGCCCCAGAATCCCCGATAAGCCGGCAAACTGTTCGCGAAGCCCGCCCAAGGCAAGGGCGTCCTCCGCCGAGTCATGTTCGCCCCGGGGGTCGCCTTCCAGACGCTCGGCCCCCGAAAAGCCCCAAAATGGGTAAGCGAACACGGTTATGGCACAGCTCTGATCATCCCACCGACGCGAATCGGCGATTTGATTAACGGAAGTTAGAGAGCCGCAACTGAGACTGATTGTTGTCGTTGACGACCCCTCCCCAGCCGGTCCGTCGACGGCGCCGGGGGGACTATTGTCGTGGGCAAAGGCGGCGACCGTACATTTCGGAGTCTGCGCGGTCTTGAGCGGACCGCTTCGACCAGCCGCGTCCTGAACCTGGCTGCGCTGGCCGCACGCAACGCCGGCAACACCGAGCACGAGAAGAACCCGTTCTTCATGGCCCAGAGCCTGAACGGCGCGGTGATCGTGCGCCACCGCCTGCGTGACGCAGAGCGGGAGTCCTTCGACCGCCTCCGCTACACGGCCACCAAGCTGATCATCCCGTTCGAGCGCTCCGACCTGGGCCTGGGCGGCCGCTCGCTGTTCGTCTCCGAGACCGGCTGGCTCGACGTGTTCGAGGAACTGCGCGGCGACTACCCCGACTTCGCCCGCGACGTGGCGGTGCTCGAGGCCATCGACGAGCTGCCGTCCCTCGACCCGTTCCTGTTGCGCGAGCACATGAAGCGGCGCGGCTTCGACATCAGCCCCAGCCACTTCGAGATCTCGGCGCCCGACCTCGCCAAGATGCAGCGTTTCGTGGGCACGGAGATCGCCAAGCTGATCGAGCTCGCCTACCGCGAGACCGACGGCCAGGAAGGCAACATCACCCGCCTGGTCGAGGCCCTGCTCTCGGCCCGCACTGACGAGCGGCTCGAGCCGCTGCGGCTGACGCTCCGGCTCGAGAAGGAGAACTACAAGGAGGGGATCTTCGCGTGGAAGGGTTTCCTCTACTACAAGTGGGTCCTCAACACGCTCTGGGCCAATCTGCGCGACGTCTTCGCCGAGCTGGGCCGCGTGCGCGTGATCGGCCCCATCGACGCCGAGACCGCCCATGAGCTCGAGCAGCTCAAGCACCGCCTGCGCCAGAAGATGGAACGGCAGGTCAAGTCGGTGATGGGCCACCTCAACACCTACGACGAGGTGTTCAGCCAGCTCACCATGGAGGGCAACGCGGTGGCCTTCCGCGACTTCCTGCTGAAGTCGCCCGAGATGTTCCTGTCGTTGGGCGACGGCTGCGGCCTCGTCAGCCACATCGCCACCTACTGGCGCTACCAGTTCCCGCGCGGCAAGCCGCTGTCCGCCAACGTCCTGCAGTTGATGGACACCCTGCAGGACTTCGAGCTGAGCCTGGGCTCCGACCTCCACGAACAGGCGGCCTAACTCCCCAGGGGCGCCTCCATCCGGCACACCAGCCCCTCCGGCCGGAAGTCCAGCGTCACCGCGCCGTCCAGCTCGCCTGCCAGGCCCTGCTCCAGCAACCGCGCACCGAAACCGCGCTCGATCTTACTCGCCACAACGCGCGGGCCGCCGGTCTCACGCCAGCTGAGCTTCAGCACCCCGCCCTCGATGCTCCAGCGCACGTCCACCCGGCCCGCTCCCGTAGAGAGCGCGCCGTACTTCACGGCGTTGGTGGCCAGCTCGTGCATCGCCAGCGCCAGCGCCACGGCGGTCTTCGGCTCCAGGTCGACGTTCGGCCCTTCGGCGGTAAGCCGTCCGTCGCCGGCGTGGTGCGGGGCGGTCGCCTCGGCCACGATATGCATCACCGACCCGGCTTCCCAGTTCTGTCGCGTGAGCACGTCGTGCGCCGCCGCCAGCGCGGTCAGCCGTCCCTCGAAGGCCTCGCGCACCGAAACCGGCACGCCGCCGGCCCGGAACGACTGCCAGGCGATGCCCTGGACGATGGCCAGGGTGTTCTTCACCCGGTGGTTCAACTCGTTGATCAGGAGCCGCTGGTGCTCCTCGGCCACCTTGCGTTCGGTGACGTCGACGTTGGTGCCCACCATGCGCCGGGGCGCCCCGTCCTCGCCGAACAGGAACGTCGCCGCGCCCTCGACCCAGCGGATCGACCCGTCCGGCCGGACGATCCGGAACCAGTAGTTCAGGTTCTCCTGCCCCGCCGCCATGGCCGCCTCGGTCTCGGCCTCGATGCGCGAGAGGTCCTCGGCCAGGACGCGGCGGCGGAAGTGGTCAGTGTGCCCCTCGAACGTGCCGCGCGGGATGCCGAAGATGTCCTCCATCTCGCCGTTCCACATCGCCCAGCCCGAGGGGATGTGCCAGTCGAAGATGCCGATCCGGTTGGCCGAGACGGCCAGGTCCAGCCGCTGCTGGCTGCGCTTGACCGCCCGCTCGGCCTCGGTCCGCTCGGTGACGTCGTCGATCGACACCCCTATCCCGTCGTCGCCCAGCGGCACGATGCGGATGTCCACGGTCCGTCCCGCGCGCAGGGCCGACGGCGCGCTCATCCGCTGCGGCGCCCGCTCGCGCATGGCGGTCTCCAGGAGATCGCCGAACGGCGTGCCGCGCCCCTGCGGGAACAGGTCCCACATCTGGCGGCCCAGGATGTCCTCGCGGTTCTGCCCGAAGAATTCCTCGGCCCGGCGGTTGAAGAGCACCAGCCGCCACTCCCGGTCGAGCGCGTAGTAGACGTCGCCGATGCTGTCCAACACCGCCGCCAGCCGGGCGTCTGACTCAGGGTTGGGAGGGTCTTTCTTCAAGGGCTTCCTGCGTCGGCCGCCGCGACGTCGCGATCAAGCCACACCGCCGCGACCGCGTCACGACGTATCCCAGCCCGGCCTTGTCGCCGTCGCATTGGTGGGCTCATCATCAGCCCCGGATTGAGGCCGGCCTGTAGGGTATCAGCGCCATTTCTGAATTTACCCACCGCGACGTCGCAGGCGAGAGCCGCCAGATCGCCGAGATCCTCGACAGGTTCGGCGACGGCTTCGTGGTCTTGGATTTCGAGTACCGCGTCGTCTACATCAATTCGGCGGCCGAGGCGCACTACAGCCTGGACCGGCGCACCACCATCGGCCGCATCGCCTGGGACCAGCTGGCTCTGGGCGCAAACTCCCAGATGCGCCAGTTCGTCGAGCGCGCGATGGCCGGCCGGGTCGAGGTCGAGGTCGAGGCGCCGTCCGAGGTCCGCCCCGGCCGCTGGTTCAACCTCAAGGCCTTCCCCCTGGCGGTGGGTCTGGGCATCAGCTTCCGCGACATCACCGAGCGCCGCACCCGCATGGCCCGCGAAGCCGAGTACGCCGAGCGGCTGGAGCTTGCGCTGGCCACGTCCGGCTTCGGTGACTGGCGCTGGGATATGGCCACCGACATGGTCGACCTCTCGCCGCGCGCCGCCGAGATGGCGGGCGTCCCGCCCGGGCCGGTGATGACCTGGACCGACATGCTGGCCCAGGTCCATCCGGACGACCGCGCGCCCGCGATCGCCGCCGTGACCCACGCCATGCAGACCGGCGAGCCCTACGAGATCGAGTACCGCATCACCCGCCCCGACAACGGCGAGGAGCGGTGGATCAAGGTCCGCGCGTCGGTTCAGACCGACGACGACGGCCGGCCGACCGGCCTGCTGGGCGTGCTCACCGACATCACCGAGTCCAAGGCCGCCGAGGCCCGGATCCGCGCCGACCGCGCCCGCCTGGCCGAGCTGGAACGCCGCCGCGCCTACCTGCTGGAGATCTCCGACGCCCTGCGCGTGATCGACGACCCCGAGCAGATCCTCACCACCGCCTCGCGGATGATGGCCGAGCGGCTCAACGTGGGCCGCATGGGCTACGCCGAGGTGCCCGACGAGGGTGACGAGGTCTACGTCCGTGGCGACTGGACAATCCCCGGACTGCCCAGCCTGGCCGGCCGGTCGTTCGTCCTGGGGACGTTCGGCCCGACCCTGATGAGCTACCTGCGTCGCGGCCTCGACCTGGCCGTCGACGACGTCAGGTACGATCCCCGCTCGGCCGCCAACTACGCCGCCTACAAGGCCATTCAGGTCCGCGGCCTGATCGTCGTGCCGCTGGTGCGCAACGGCCGCCTGGACGCCCTCTTCTACGCCCACGACCCCAAACCGCGCCGCTGGAGCCGCGAGGACGTGGCCCTGATGGAGGAAGTGGCCTCGCGCACCTGGGCCGCGCTGGCCCGAGCTCGGGTCGAGCGTCAGGCGGGCGAGCGCCAGCGGCTGCTCATCAACGAACTGAACCACCGGGTGAAGAATACGCTGGCGACCATCCAGTCGCTGGTCCACCAGACCCTGCGCGACGGGATCGTCACCCGCGACGCGCGCGAACGGCTGACCGAGCGGCTGCTGGCGCTCTCGGCCGCCCACAACGTGCTCACCCGCGAGAACTGGCAGAGCGCCGATCTCGGTGAAATCGCCCGCGAGGCCCTGCGCCCCTACGACGACCCGCCGGGCGCCCGGATCGACCTCAGCGGCCCGACGGCCCGGCTCCCGCCCAACGTCGCGCTGGCGCTCTCCATGGCCCTGCACGAGCTGGCGACCAACGCGGTGAAGTACGGCGCGCTGTCCGCTGCCGAGGGCCGCGTCCGCGTGGGCTGGACGATGGCGGAGGGCGGCAAGGCCCTCGTGCTGGACTGGGAGGAAGCCGGCGGCCCGTGCGTCGCGCCGCCCACCGCGACCGGCTTCGGCACCCGCCTCCTGGCCGGCCTCACCGGCGAACTGCGCGCCCCGGCCGACCTCGTCTACGCGCCCAAAGGCGTCACCTGCCGCCTGCAGGTGCCAATTTCTTGAAGTTTTCGCTTTAGCGCGCCGCGGTCGCCCGCGCCCGGGCCAGCAGCCGGCCGACGCGGGCGATCAGTTGCTCGTCCTTGAACGGCTTCGACAGATAGTCCCGCGCGCCCAGCTTGATCGCCTTGGCGACGTCTTCCGGGCTGTTGCGCGCCGTCAGCACCATGGTCGGCGTCTTCTCGGTCAGGCCCTGGGCCTGCATGTGGATCAGCACGCCGAAGCCGTCCAGCACCGGCATGTTGATGTCCAGCACCATGGCCTCGGGTCTGAACTCGGTCAGCCGCTGCAGCGCCTGGCTGCCGTCGCGCGCCGCGCGCGTGTCGAAGCCGGCAAGCTCCAGGCGCGTGGTGATGAGTTCGAGCAGGAAGGGGTCGTCCTCCACCACGAGAACCCGGCGCGGCCGTGTCTCAACCCGCTGCATAGGTCAAATCCTCGTCTTCCAGCGGCCATTGCGTCGCCGCTGCGATCGTTCCGTAGAGTTCCAGGGGTTGGATCGGCTTGCGCACCAGCCCGTCGAAGCCGTCCAGGTCGTGCTCGCCTGCCAGGTCGGCGTCGGCCGTGAAGGCCAGCACCGGCACGTCTTGGTTCGGGCCCGGCCGCGACCGCAGCTCGGCCAGCGCGCCGCGGCCGTCCAGCTTCGGCATCCGCAGATCCATCAGCACCACGTCGACGGGCAGCAGGCCCAGCCGTTCGACCGCCTCAATCCCGTCGGCCGCCTCCTGAACCTCAGCGCCGGCCGCCTCCAGGATGCGGCGGGCCAACTCGCGGTTGGTAGCGTTGTCGTCCACCAGGAAGACCCGCGTGCCGTCGATGGAGAGCGGCGCGTCCTCGCCGGCCATCTCCTGCGGCGCCTCCACGGCCGGGGCCGGCAGCACCAGGCGGAACGTCGCGCCTTCGCCCAGCGTGCTCTCGACGCCGATATCCCCGCCCATGGCCTCGGCCAGGCCCCGGCAGATCGCCAGACCCAGCCCGGTGCCCCCGTGGCGGCGCGTCATCGAGCCATCGATCTGGGTGAACCGCTGGAAGAGGCGCGCCTGCGCCTCCTCGTCCAGGCCCGGCCCGGTGTCCGAGACGGCGATCTGGACGGTGTTCTCCGCGGGCCCCGGCGCGACGCTCAGGGTCACGCCGCCGGCCTCGGTGAACTTCACGCCGTTGCCAATCAGGTTGATCAGGGTCTGGCGCAGCCGGTCGCCATCGAGCATCGCCGCGCGCGGCAGGCCCGGCGCGGCCTCGAAGCCGAGCGTAAGCCCCTTTTCCTCGGCCTGGGTTGAGAACAGCAGCAGCGTCTCCTCGCAGAGCGCCGCCACGTCGGTGGGCCGCGGCCGAACCTCGAACTTGCCGGCCTCCAGCTTCGAGAAGTCCAGGATGTCGTTGACGATGGCCAAGAGGCCCTTGCCGGCGCCGGCGATGCGGTCGACGTAGCCTGAGGCGGTGTCCGGAAGGTCCCGCATCTCCCTGAGCAGGCTGGTGAATCCCAGCACCGCGGTCAGCGGCGTGCGGATCTCGTGGCTCATGTTGGCCAGGAACTGCGACTTGGCCGCCGCCGCCTCTTCGGCGTCGGCGCGGGCCACGGCCAGCGCCTCTTCCTGGCGCACCTGCAGGGTCACGTCGCGGACCACGTCCAGGAACCCGGCCCGGCCACCGGTCTCCGGGTCCTTCAGCATGGTCGGCTGCGACTCCAGCCACACCCACGCCTTGGTCGCCTTGTGCTGCGCCCGCCAGCGCATGCGCGCCGCGGTCGCCCCCGCCGGCAGGTCCTTCAGCTGCGGCCACACCCGCGCCAGGTCCTCCGGGTGCATCTGCTTGACGAAGGCCGTGCCGATCAGCTCCTCGGGCGTGTAGCCGATGCTCGACACCGACGGACTGATGTAGCTGATCCGGCCGTTCGGGTCGGCCATGACGATGATGTCCGAGGTGTTGTCGCCGATCAGGCGGTAGCGGGCCTCGCTGGCCTGCAGCGCCCCCGTCGCCCGCGCCAGCGCCTGTTCCTGCTCGACCTGGCCTTGCACGTTGCGGATGACGTCCAGGAATCCGGTCGGCTTGCCGGTCACCGGATCGACGACCAGGCTCGGGTTCGACTCCAGCCACGCCCAGCCGCCGGTCGTCCCGTCGCGGCCGCGCCAGCGCACGCGCTCTGGTTTGCCGCCCTTGGCCAGACGCCCGAACGCCTTCGCGAGGGCGGGCAGATCCTCGGGATGGACGCTCTCGGCGAAGTTGCGGCCCTCGACATCCTCGGGGCGCCGTCCCGCCTGCCGGATCGCCTGGCTGACGTAGGTCGCCTTGCCGCTCAGGTCCGACATGATGATCATGTCCGAGGTGTTTTCGGCGATCAGGCGGTAGCGCTCCTCGCTGGCCTTCAGCGCCGCCTCGGCGGCGTGCTGCTCGGTCAGGTCCTCGAATTCGATGACGAAGTGCTTGGGCCGCCCGTCGGCGAACCGCACGAGCCCGACCGTCATGCGCGTCCAGATGTACGCGCCATCCTTGCGGCGCAGCTGGCGCTCGGCCTGGTAGCTGGCGATCTCGCCGGCCATCAGCTGGTGCGGATGGGTCTCGTCGCCGATCCGGGAATCGGGATGCAGGAGGTTCTCGGGCGCCAGGGCCTTCAGCTCGTCTTCCGTGTACCCCAGGATCCGACACGCCGCCTGGTTCGCACGCAGCGTGCGGCCTTCCAGGTCAGCCAGCGCCTTGCCCAGGGCGGCATGCTCGAAGGCCGCTTCGAACAGCGCCTCCTGCTCGCGCCGCTCGGTGACGTTACGCAGGGTGGTGACGAAGCCGGTCACGGTTCCCTTTGCATCGCGGACGGATTGAGCGTTGCCCTCCATCCAGATCCACGTGTCCGCAGCGGTCCGGATGCGCGTCTGCCGCTCCTGCGAGGTCGGGACACCGCCCAGCAGGATCTGCGCGAAGTTCGAACGCACCTGGTCCAGGTCGTCCGGATGAACCAACTCGGCCATCTGACGACCGACCAGCGCCTCGGGCTCGTAGCCGTAGGCCCGCGCGGCCGGCGAGATGTAGGTGATGCGCCCCTGCACATCGAGCTGGGCGGTGACGTCCTCGCTGACCTCGGCCAGTTCGCGGTAGCGCGCCTCGCTGGCCCGCAGCGCCGCCTCGGCCGCCCGGCGATCGGTCAGGTCCTGGACCTGGGCCACATAGTGCTTCGGCGCGCCCTGGGCGTCCTTCACCATCGACACCGAGAGATGCACCCAGACCTGCTCGCCGTCGGCGCGCAGGTAGCGCTTGTCCATCCGGTAGCCGTCGATCGCGCCGGCCGTCAGTTGCCGCAGCTGGTCGAGGTCGCTGTCCAGGTCCTCCGGGTGGGTGATGGTCTGGAAGTCCAGCGCCAGCATCTCGGCCTCGGCGTAGCCTACGATCCGACAGAACGCCTCGTTGATGCGCTGGAACGTCCCGTCCAGGCCCACCAGCGCCATGCCGATCGGCGCATGACGGAAGGCCGCCTCGAACTGCTCGGCCTCGGCCTTGGCCGCCTCCTCGAGGCGCCGGCGGTGGGTGATGTCGCGGAAGATGTTGACCACCTCCACCACCTCGCCCTGCGCCCCAAAGACGATGTGGGGGTTGCCCTCCATCCAAATCCAGTCGCCCGACGCGGCGCGGAAGCGGTGCACGCGCGGAAGGTTGGGATCGAACTGGCCCTGCAGCAGGGCCTGGTTGTTCGCCGCCAGGCTCTCGGCGTCGTCGGGATGCACGACTGCGCCGCCCGGCAGACGCAGGAACGCCTCGGGCTCGTAGCCGTAGCGCCGGATGGTGGGCGAGACATAGGTGATAATGCCGGCCGCGTTCACGCGGACGATGACGTCGCTCGTATGCTCGGCGATGAAGGCGATGACGCCCTCATGATCATCGGACCTGCGCTCGGCCACTCGCTCCCCCTGACACGCGCCAGGGGAAACACGGTAAACGGGCGGCCCTTACGACCGGTGAACGTCCGGGGAACTGGGCGCGGCAGGTTGCCGCAACCCCAAGCGGCTTACCTAAGCTGCCGGCCTACTTCGGCTGCTCGGCGGGCGGCGGGGCGGCCTGTTCAGGCGACGGCGGCACGGCGCCCGTCACGCCGGCGTCCGGCGCGGTCAGGGCCGCGTTGGGGTCGCGCGGCTGGGTGGTGTCGGGCATGGCCGCGGCGGTGTCCGAGCCCGCGGGCGCCGTCCCTGTGGTCCGCTCGCCGCACCCCGCCAGCGCCACCGCCGCGAAAGCCAGCACAGCGAGGAAGCGCTTCATCGGATAACCTCCGGTTTCGCAAGGAAAACGCGCCAGCGCGGCCGACGTTCAGGCGCCGCTGGTCGCGAAAGGCTGGCGGACGCCTTGGCGCGTCAGCGCCGATTCAAACCGCGGAAAGCGCGGAAGGACGCAGAAAGCCCAAACCGCCGTCACTCTTCCGCGTTCTTCCGCGTTTTCCGCGGTTTACTTGAAGCGCCTGGGGCGCCGGGCTAGCCGCCGTACAGCGCTTCCAGTCGGGCCCGCTCCAGCCGCGCGGCCTCGGCGAACTCGGGCGTCGACCACAGCCGGTGCTCGCCCCGCACATAGGCCGCCGCGTTCGCCAGGTACATCCACGCGTTGAAGGCGTTGGCAGCGCCGCTGTTCCTCCCGCGCACCGCCCTGCCCGGCGCGCCCATGACGATGGAGTTCGGCGGGATCACCGTGCCCTCCTTCAGGAAGGCCTGGCCGGCGACGATCGAGTTCTCGCCGATCTCGCAGCCGTCCATGATCGTCGCCCCGACACCCACCAGCACTCGGTTGCCGATCCGGCAGCCGTGCAGCGTCACGTGATGGGTGATCGAGCAGTCCTCGCCGATGATCGTACCCGTCCCCGCGCCCACGTGGATCATCACGAAGTCCTGGACGTTGGTCCGCGCCCCGACCACCACTTCCTGCGACTCGGCCCGCACCACCACGTTGGGCCACAAGGACGCCCCGGCCTCGATCCGCACCTTGCCGTAGACCTGCGCCGACGGATGCACGAACGCCCCGGCGTCCACCGTCACGTCGCGCCCAAACGCCCGCGCCGATCCCATCTCCATCGCCCGTCTCCGTCGTTGCGGCCGGACAGTGACCGCACTGACGCGACGGCGCCTAGCAACCAGCTCTGCGCGCCGCTCTCCCAACACCCCTCCAGTACGTCATCCCGCGGACAAGCCGCGGGATGACGAGGGTGAGGAGGTGAGCACCCCTCTGCGTTCTCTGCGTGATCTCCGCGACCTCTGCGTTACAAAGCGGCGCTGACGCAACGGTCGTTCTCGGCCTCGGTCAGTTGGAACGCCCAGAAAATCAACACGACGACCGCGGGTGTTTCTGTGTCTGGCGTCTTCGGCCGCGCGCGGATTACGGCTCGCTTCCGGCCCTCCCTCGCGACCAGCGATGTACCTGAAGGCGCGAGTTCGGCATTATGAACAATTACAATCTATACGCCTGAAGGGAGTAACCGCTCGCATTGTGCCGCTTACATTGATTAATGTGAGAGTTGCGTTCTTCGGCTCAGTTCTGGGGGGACTATCGTGCCGACTTCCTTCAATCCGTCGCCGGGCCGGGGCTCGGCCGCGCTCATCTAAGGACACGGCCGCGTTCGTACGGACATCCGTCGACGCCTGCACGAGCCGGCCGCTCCGACATGGCGCCGTCAGCCCCATTGATGACCCTTAGCGCGCCGCGGGCGCCGCAGCGGCTCATCGCCATCCTGCTCGCCTGCGCAGTGGCTACGCCCAGCGTCGCGGCGGTGGACTGCTACGAGCAGATGAGCAGGATCCCTACGGCGTCGGCGGCCCCGGCTCCGGTCGGCTACCGCGCCAGCATGCTGCGCGGCGGCCCGCTGGCGGCGGCGAGCCCCTCGAAGACGCCTGCCGCGCATCGGCCGGCCAGGAAGGTCACCCGCAAAGCGAAAGGGCCGCGGACGGCGGCCGTGGTCCGGAAAGCTAAGGGGTCTGGCAAGAAAGCGGTCGTGCGCAAGGCCTACGCGAAGGGTGGTCCCGCGAAGCGTGCGCGCCGGGCCGTCGTAGCCGCCCCCGCCGTCGGCCCTCTGCCGACGCCTCCTGCGGTCGCTGCCCGCAACATCGCCGCGCTCCGCGAGTTCGCCCTGGTCAAGACGACGATCTGCACGACGATCGCGCCGCCGGCGATCATCGTCGCGCCCCCGATCGAGCCCGAGACCGTGACCGTTCTGCCGCCTCTGGGGCCCCCGGACCTCGAGACGTTCGACCCCGACATCACGGTCCGGCCTCCGACGGACTTCGTCGTCGTGGTGCGACCGCCCCGGCCTCCCGGTCCGCCGGCTCTCGTGCCCCTGCCCCGGCCGGTCCCGGAGCCTGGGACGTGGCTCCTGCTCATCCTCGGCTTCGGCGTCCTTGGCGCCCGCCTGCGGGCCCGACGCGCGGCGGTCGATTAGCGCCGCGGCTCGGGGAGGGCCATCCCGGCTTCCTGCCTTCCATGAGGCCGATTCATTTGACCCGAGCGCCAGGGCGGGGCTCCGTCCTCATGTGCTGAAGCTCGCTCTCGTCCCCTTCATTCTCGCCGTCCTCGCCGCAACATCGGCCCTCGCCCAGCCTGCGCCGGAATTCCCGCGGCCCGAGGACGGCTATTTCCAGGAGACCCTCAAGATCGCGCCGGGCGTGTGGTCGTTCGTCGAGCCTCGGTTTCAAGTGCAGCCGATCGGCAACGTGACCCTGATCGAACAGTCCGACGGACTCGTGCTGGTCGACTCGGGCGGATCGCCCGGGTCTGCCCGGCGGATCGTCGCGGAGATCCGCCGCTTTAGCGCCAAGCCGGTGAACGCCGTGATCATCACCCACTGGCACGGCGACCATCCCCAGGGTCTCTCCGAGATACTGAAGGCCTGGCCGAAGGCGCGCACGATCGCGACGCGCGCCACCCAGGCGCACCTGAAAGACCGCAGGACCATGAACACGCCGGCCGCCTTCGATCCGGCGGCGGACGAGACCTTCTATAGGCGCGGGCAGAGCTTCATCGCCTACTCGCGCCGCATGGCGGAGCAGGCGAGCGATCCGGCGGAGAAGGTCGGATGGGCCGCGGCCGGCCGCCTCTTCACCCAGTACGCCGAAGACATGCGCGGCGCCGTCACGATCTCTACCACCGAGGCCTTCGACGAACGGCTCGACCTGCCCGATGCACGTACGCCCATCGAGGTGCGGTTCCTGGGCCGGGCGAACACCGACGGCGACGCCATCGTCTGGCTGCCGAAACAGAAGGTGCTGATCTCGGGCGATATCGTTGTGGCCCCCTTCCCGTTCGGCTTCGGCAGCTACCCCGCCGACTGGTTGCGCACGCTCGATCGGATCCGGGCGTACGATTTCGAGGTCCTGGTTCCGGGGCACGGGCGGCCACAGCGCGACCGCGCCTACCTCGATCGTCTGAGCGGGGCCATTGCGGAGGTCCGGGCGAAGGTCGCATCACTGGTCGCCCAGGGCGTCAGCCTCGAAGACGCCCGCAAGCGGCTCGACTTCACGGATCAGACGCGCGCCTTCGTCGGCGACGACCCTTGGCTGCGCCGCTGGTTCTCCGAGTACTGGAGCACCCCGTTCCTCGCCTCGGCCTACAAGGAGGCCAAGGGGGAGCCGATCGTGCAGACCCTCGGCAGCGAATGATTTTCCCCGGATACTATTGATTTCGGCACGGGCGCAGCGCATGGGCGTGTGATGGACGGCGATCAGACCTTCACCGCGTTCCTCGGGGATCGCCGCCTGGCAAGCGGCGATATCCGAACGGTCGCGACAGCGGCCGTCGACGCCGGGCCGCAGGGCGCGCTGCTGATCTTCGACGATGCGACCGGCCGTCCGGTCGAACTCGACCTCCGAGGTGGCGCCGACCAGGCTGTCGCTGACTATCGCGCCCGCGCAGACCGCGCCGACGACACCCCGGCCCGCCGTCCCGGCCGCGGGCGACCGCGCCTCGGTGTCGTGGCGCGCGAGGTGACGTTGCTCCCACGCCATTGGGAATGGCTCGCGCGCCAGCCGGCCGGCGCCTCGGCCGCCCTGCGCCGCCTGGTCGAGGAGGCCAGCCGATCGGGGGCCGCGGCCGACCGTGCGCGCGAGGCGCAGGCGGCGCTCTACCGGGTCATGTCGGCGCTCGCTGGAAACGCGACGGGCTTCGAAGAGGCGAGCCGCGCACTCTTCGCCCACGACGACGCCCGCTTCGATGGGATCGTCGAGGCGTGGCCGGCGGACATCGCCGCCTATGTCGACCGTCTGGCCCGCGTGGCGCGCGAGGCCCGAAACGCCGCCTGACACGCCTCAGCGCCTCGGCGCCCGCTGCGCCTCGTCCTCGGTCCGGTGCTCGGCGTCATGGGTCTCGACGGCGAGACGTCGCGCCGCGTCACAGGCCACGATCTGTGCGCCCCGCTGCGCGTAGCCGACCTCTAGATCAGAGATGGTTGGCGCGGCGGGCAGCCGGTGCAGCTCGCACGGCCTTCGCGCCTGCGGCGGCATCTCCAGCCGCGGCGCAGCCGGCAAGCTCGGCCGAGAGGCACAGGCGCTCGTCGTGAGCGCGCAGGCGGCGGATACGGTCAGGATCAAGCGGCGCATTCGCATCCCTCGCTTTCAGGGCTCCCTGGGTGACATGTGTGACTGAGCGGGCCGCTAGCTCTCCGGCGCGCACGGCAGCCTCCGCGCGTACGGAACTCTCGCGTTCGCCTCGAACTTCGAGGCTCGCGACGGCCGCCTTGGCGAACGCAGCTTCGACCTTCGGCCGCTCGCGCGCGGCGCCTTCCAGCCGGCCCTTCCAGTAGAGGCCCGCCGCGCCGGCCAGCAGGATCGCCCCGCCGATAAGCGCCGCCGTCAGCCGCGGCGTCACGGCCGAAGTCCCAGCTCGTACCCCCCGCCGGGCCGCTTCGTGAGCACCTGTCGCCGCATCCGGGGCTCGAACGAGATGTGCACCCAGGAACCCTCCTCGATGAGCTGATCGAAGGAGAGGGTCGACTCGGCGATGGCGCGGCAGACCTCGAGCGGCGGGCCGAAGCCATAGCAGTTGAAGTCCACAGCATGGCCCGTCAGATGCGCCGACGTGCGGACGCCGCCGACGGCGCGGTTCAGCTCCGGGCATCGATAGCCGCTGGAGACCGAGATCACCCGGTCGCCCAGGATCCGGCGCACCCGCTCCATGAACGCGGCCGTGGTCCGCAGCGTGGCCACCACCTCGGGTGGAGGCCGGTTGTCGATCTCGCGATGCTGCGTAGCCGCGAGCTCTGCCGCGCGTCGTTCACGACCTGCCGGATGAACGCCGGCAGCCGGTTGATGGTCAGGACCGGCCGGCCTTCCAGCTCCCGTTCGCGCTTCACTTTCTCGGGCCACTGCTCGCCCAGCCGGGCGAAACGCAGGTCGTCCAGCGCCTCGCGCCGGTTCTCGGCCTCGGCGTCGGCGGCCAGCTGGAAGGCGGCCTTCGCCTCCTCGAGGATATCGTCGTCGGACAAAGGCATGGCCCCATGGGTTAAGCCCGCGCAGGCCAGGCCCGGCGGGTGAAAGGCGGCCCCGAAGCGCCGCATCGATTCTCGGAAGCACCTGGCGGACCCCGTCCCGGGCTCCGCGCGCCGGCCGTCAGGTCCAGCCAGTCCGCCCCAACGCCTCAGCGCCGGACGCACTGATCAACTCTGACAGAACCATCGCATTTTCGCGCGAAGCTGTCAAGAACAAAATGCGAACATCAGGCCGCTTTCCGCCGCGCCGTCCGCGCCTTCGCCGCCGGCTTCGGCCGCGCCTTGCCACCGCGCCGCTCGACCTCAGCCTTCACCCGCGCATGCGCATCGGCGTGGGCGTTGGCGCGGGCCTCGCAGCGGGCCTTCAGCGCATCGAGCTCCTTGTCGGTCAGCTTCTCAATGCCGATGAACTCGTTCTCGGCGTCGGACGACAGGATCAGGTCGTCCAGCTTGGCCTGGATCGCGGAGCTGTCGCGGTTCTGGGTGTTCTGGATCAGGAACACCATCAGGAAGGTCACGATCGTCGTGCCGGTGTTGATCACCAGCTGCCAGGTCTCGGAGAACCCGAACAGCGGCCCGGTCACAGCCCAGGCGAGGACCAGCAGCAGGCAGAGGCAGAACGTCAGCGGCCGCCCGGCGGCGTGCGAAGTCCGGTTGGCGAGGTGGGCGAAGGTCTTCTCGAGGCTCATGTCCGCCAAACGCGCGAACCGCCGAACGGTGGCGCTCGCCAGTCGCGGCTGGCGCTAGTCGTCCTCGCTCGCATCGAGCTCGGCCACCAGCCGCCGCAGTCGCGCCAGGTCATCGGGCGGCGGCCGGCGCTCGCGCGTCAGGAGCGCCACCAGCGTGGCCAACTCGCCGCCGAACAGCCGGTCGACCAGGCCCTGGCCCTCGGCGGCCAGCCACGTCTCGCGCGTGACCGTGGGCGCATAGACGGCCCCGCCGCCCGGGACCCGCGTCGACCTGAGCGCGCCCTTCAGCATCAGGCGGTGGATCAGGGTGCGGGCGGTGGACTCGCTCCAGGCGTGGGCCGGGCACAGCTGCGCCAGGAGGTCCGCGGCCGAGAGCCCGGCGGGGCCCGCCGACCAGACCGCCTCCATCACGCAGGCCTCGGCCTCGGTGATGCGCATGGCGAGGCCTCAGGCGGCCGCGCGCCGGATCCGCGCCTCGAGGTGGCGCTCGCAGATCACCGCCAGCGCGCTCGCCAGGAGGCCCAGCATGACCGCCAGCGTCGCCTCGGCGAAGCCCGGCGCCATGATGGTCAGGGTCGGCGTCGGCCGGACGTTGGCGATGCCGAGGAAGCCTGCGAACAGCACGTAGCTGGCGGTGAGGAAGCCCAGCGGCGCGGCGCCCGAACGGACGATCTTCAGCCGGCCCAGCGCCGTCGCCACCGCCTTGGCGTCGCCGCCGCCCACCTTGCCCAGGCTCAAGCCCCAGACGACGACGGCGCCGAGCGCGGCCGCGATGAGCAGCGCCAGCATCAGCTGAACCTCGAGGCTGGCGTCGGCGAACACGCCCGCCACGGTGAGCCGCTGGCCCGGCGGCACGACGGTGTAGCCCGGGTCGGGCTGCGCAAAGGCAAGGCCTGGCGCGCTCGCCGCGGCCAGGCCCAGCATTCCAATTCCGATGGTCCGCACGGCGGCCTCCCTTTTTACAAGTGTAGCATTCGTATTGCTACACCTGTAATTTTCGGTGTCAACCGCCGTGCAGGCGGCCGTCAGACCGAGCGGCGGCGGACGAGCCCCACGATGAACAGCAGCAGGATCGCGCCTGCCGTGGCGACCAGCAGGCTCGGGATCACGCCCGATCCCGCGCCGATGCCCAGGCTCGTGGCGATGAAGCTGCCGAGGAAGGCGCCGACGACGCCGACCACAAGGTTGGTCAGGAGGCCGTGGTTCCGGCGCATGACCTTTTCCGCGATGAACCCGGCCAGGATGCCGATGATGATCGCGCCGATTATTCCGACACCACTCATGGAAACTCTCTCCTTCGCGTTCCAGCCTTCACCGAACACCGAGCGGCGCGGTGGGTTGCATCGACGGAGCGAAGGAAAAGGTCGGACGGACGTGCGTCCCGTCCTTCAGTACACGCGCGGGCCGGACAGCATCAGGCGCATGTAGAGGATCGTGGCGATGGCCACCGCCACGCTCGTGAGGGGTCGCGCCTCGACCACTTGCAGCAGCTCTTGGACCAGATGCGGCATTAACTTTGCCTACCTTGAAGGCGCCTCCGATATCCCCAGGGTGCGCCCCTTTGATTAACGCAGCTTCACTCTAAGTCGTTAACTTGCGGGCCGATGTCGCGACGCGCCGCCGCAAGACCGCGCCCGTGAGGCCGAAGCCCGCGATCATCAGCGCCCACGTCCCCGGCTCGGGAACGAGTTCGTAGAAGTCGCGGATCTCGCCCGAGCGGACGAAGTCCGTGTGGATGTTGATGTAGGCCTTCTCCGCCAGCAGCGCGGCCAGGAACGCCGCCTCCGCCCCCAGCGCCGTCCCGCCGTTGGCCGTCACGAAGGCGGGATTCCAGGTCGCCAGCAGCGAGGTGTCGAACGTGTGGTCGTAGGTCCCCGCGGTCACCCCCAGCGGAAAGCCCGTGAAGCTGGGCAACTCGGTGGCCACGCCGACGGTGCCGGTGTTGGGATCGGTCGTCGGCGCATGCACGTGCGACGCCGTCGTCAGGCCGATCAGGTCCTCGAACGAGGCGGTGATCCGCATCGTGTGCGCGTCGGTGTCCAGGTACAGCTTGCTGAACCCGGTCCCTGGCGAAGCGACGGGCGGAAACTCGTTCGGTCCGTTGAGGAAGGCGTTGAACACATAGGTGGTGGCCGCGGCCTGTCCCGCGACGGCGGACGCCGCCAGGGCCAGGGCCAGGGTGAGAGCTCTCATGGATGAGCCCCTCCATACTAGCCGCCCCCGGCTTGAGGAGCGGCAGCAAACGCCCGCGCCCGCGGCCCGTCAATCGCCGTTCGATGACAGCCCTTCGGCGCGCCCCGCCGCTCAGATCCAGCGCCTTTTCCGTCCCACGACCCAGGCGACGAGGCCGAGGGCGAACAGGCCCAACGTCACCGCGAAGAAGCCGATCGAGCCGGTCCGGAAGAACGGCGGGTCGAAGTTCATGCCGAACAGGCCGGCCACCGCCGCCGTCGAGCCGATGATGACGGTGAAGAAGGTCAGGGCCTTCACCAGGTCGTTCGTCTGCTGGGCGGAGCGCGACGTGAAGAGCTCGAAGCTTCCGACAATCAGGTCGCGCGTGTGCTCGATCTCGTCCACCGCCCGCTCGAAGCGGCCCGAGAGCGAGCCGAAGGCGGCCGACGCGTCGCCATCGGTGGACTGGCCCATGTCCGGCCGGCTCAGCCCGTAAAAGACGGACCGCTGCGCCATCAGCGTGCGCCGCAGGTGCGATATCCGGCGGCGGATCGACAGGATGCCTTCCAGAAGCCCGGCCTCGGACGGCGCCGCGAGGATCCGCTCGTCGATCTCGTCCACGGCCGCCTCGATGCGGGAAACCTCGGTGAAGTACCCCTCCAGGTGCCAGTCCAGCAGCGAGGCGGTCAGCGCCGCAGCGCTGAGCGCGCCCGTCTCGGTGTCGGCCTTGTCCTGTCCCCGGAACGCCCGCAGGTAGCGCACGTCCTGGTCGTGGACCGTCACCACCCAATTGCGGCCGACGACGAAGTCGACCCGGAGATCCTGGTTGAGCCGGCGGCCCGGTTCGACCGCGCGGCTGGAGTCCGGCGCCGCCAGGGCGGCGAACTGCAGGTAGACCCCGTAGTTGTCCAGCCGCAGCGAAGCCCCCGGGTCCGCCAACGCCGTGACCGACACGGCGTCGAGCTGCAGGAGCGCGCCGACCCGCTCGATCTCGGCGGCGTCCCGACCGGGAATGTCGATCCACAGGATCGCGCGGTCGTGCAGTTGCTCGAGCGCCTCTGGCGTGACCTCGACCTCGCGGTCGCGTCCCGCGGCGTCGTAGAGGTAGCCCCGCGCCGGCGCGCTCGTCGCCGCCCCCAGCTGGTCCTCATCGACAGGCTTGTCCATGCGACGTGAACGGGGGAAACCCCCTGGGGTTCGCCCGGTCGCCGGGTCGGGCGCCCCGCCTTCACCCCATCCAGCTCAGCGCCCCGCCCACGAAGCGCCGCTCCGCCCGCCGCTCCGCCTCCGCCCGCGCCGCCCCACCGCCCGTCCGGTTCAGCGCGAACTCGCCGAACGCGTCGGCGCCATGGCTCGCCTCGTCGTGCAGCGGGCCGCCATAGCCGCGGTTGGCCCGGCTCCAGCGCTTGCGGTAGGCGCGCAGCCGCTCCAGCCCCAGCGCGCAGCGTTCGGCGTCGAACCAGCACATGGGGATCATCAGCCGCGCGGCGTTCACCCGCTCCTCCGGGTCGACCGCCGCGCCGGCCACGATCCGCGACAGCCCCAGCGACGCCAGCGTGTCGTACCGCGACCGCCCGCTCGAGAGCTCGCGCACCATCACGTCGTGCGGCAGGTGGTGGGTTCCCCACACGTACGGCTTGCCCGCGATCGCCTCGCGCACGATCGCCTCCAGCCCCTGGCCGCCGGTCTCGTAGTAGTCGACCACCCGCACCTCGCGGCCCGCCTGCTGGAAGAACCAGATGGCCGTGTAGTCGTCGATCCCCAGGTCCCACGCCGTGTCCACCCGCAGCGCGGGGTCCGCCGGCACGCGCCCGATCCGTCCGGCCCGGTCCGCGTCGCCCAGCAGGCTCGCGTAGTAGGCGCCGGGCGCCGCGGCGTCGAAGTCCACCAGGTACTCCGAGGCGAACCGCGCCTCCCCTTCCTCCTTCGACCCCAGCTCGGCGACCAGCTCGGCCTTCTCGTTCTCCAGGTACTCTTTCGAGAACACCTCGGTCGCGGTGGCCGGCGACTTCAGGCAGAACCAGTTCGGCCGCTCCTGTCGCGCCTCGAACGCCCGCGTCGCGTGGTTGCGCCCGCGCGGCGTCCACAGGAACAGCGCCCAGCCGTCGTTCTCCAGCAGCATGGGCCGCAGGTGCGTCCAGGCGTCGGGCTTGGCCAGCGCCCACTCCGACAGCACCACGCCCGCCACCGACGCGCCCACCAGGCTGTTGGAGTTGTCCGAGCCGGCGACCTGCCAGGTCGAGCCGTTGCCCAGCTCCACCATCATGTCGCTGTCCAGGAACCGGGGCTTCATCTCCTCCGGAAACGCCTCGTGGATCCGCCGCCGCCCGGTGTGCGGGTTCACCGCGTCCCAGATCGCCTTGCGCCCCTGCGCCGCCTCCGGCAGCAGATGCCAGTAGCCGCCCACCCGGTTCTGCGCGGCCCAGGCGGCCCAGTGCAGCGCCACCTCGTCCTTGCCCCAGCGCCGGTGCGCGACCACGTCGGCCCGCTTCGCCCCGTCCAGCAGCGCCTGCCACAGCGCCCCTTGGTGCTCCCGCGGCTCCCAGCCGAGCGGCAGGGCGAGCTCCAACTGCGGCCGCTCCGTGCTCATACCTCACCCTCGGGCTTGATCTCGCGCAGGAACGCCTTGCCGTCCGGCCCCACCACCCGCTCGAAGTGCTTTACGCGGAAGATCACCTCCACCGGCTCCCCCTTCGGCGCGGCGACGGCGCCCCTCACGCTCCATCGCTGCGGGGCCAGCAAGGCCGCCCGCTGCATCAGGGTGTCGACGTGCAGCTTGGCCTTCCGCACGGTCTCCTCGGTCGCCGCCTCAGCCACCGTCAGCGCCCGGTCGGCGCAGAACTCGGCGCCGAACGCCCGCGCCGCGTCCACCGCCTCGGCGAACGCCGGATACTGCCGGCGCCAGTTGTAGATCGTCGCGTAGCTCGGCCGGCCGGGCGTGTGGCCGATCTCGTCGTACGTCTTCCCGGCCGCCAGATCGTCGCAGACCCTTTGGACCATCGCCGGGGTGTAGTTGCTGCGCGCCTTCCGCTTCGGCCGCAGGGGCGCCTTCGCGCTCTTCGTCATCGTCGAGCTCCTTGTGTTCGAATGAAAGTTCTGCTTTTGTTCTCTCACGAGGTGAGAACATGGTCCGGCGCAGCTACGGGGGCGTCCCCGACCCGAAACGGCAGTTCGGCGAGCTGTACCCAGCCTATCGCGCGCTCATGGACATGATGATCCAGTGCAAGCCGATGGGGCCTGACTACGTCGTCCTCATGGAAGCCTGCCGCGCGCTCAAAGGCGCCGCCCAGCACTTCACGAAGGACCCCAACGTCTACGGCGGCTCCCACATCAGCCAGCCGGACGCCTAGCGTCCCTTCGTCGACCTCATCGCTCGCATTGGCGCGCGACCGCTCCTCATCTCGTGTACCGGCCCGGAGGATCCAGCTCGTCGCTCGGCTGGTGGCCGATATGCTCCAGGAGCTGCCGCGTGCCGCTCATGTACGGCGAGACCTTCACGACATAGCCGTCGGAAAAGGTCAGATGGAACATGCTCGACCAGGCGCGGAATTCGATCGCCTCGAGGTCGGTCAGGCGCTTCAGGACCGGCGGGCCGAAGATCGGGCGAACGCGCAATTCGGCGTCGCGCCAGGACACGGTGCTGGAGAAGGCGAAGCAGGCGGTCGCGAGGCTGCCGAGGGCGAACGCGATCGCCAGGGCCAGGCAGTACATCATCTGCTGCTCGGCGTCGGCGCGCGCCGAGCCCACGAAGAAGTAGACGTAGAACAGCAGCAGCGAGAACGCGGCGGAGCCCAGGATCGCAGCCCAGATCGCGGCGCCGGGGGTAAGGGTGCTCCAGCCCTCGCGGTCGGCGCTCACCCGCCGCGCGTTGTTGATGGCCCAGCCCAGGAACACCGTGGCGACCAGGCCTCCGATGAGCCCGCTGGCGATCGCTGATGGAGCCATGTGTCCTCCGGAGGCGATAGGAGCAGGGCTGGACCTAAGGGTCTCTTAAGCCATAAGCCAACCCGGAGCGGTACGAGGGGCCGGCAGCAGTGGATTGCGGACGCTACGGGACCATTGCGAGCCGATTTCCCCGCGTACCTGACAGCGGGCGTCGACGACGTCACGGGAGGGGGTCAGCCTTCGGCCTGCAGGCTGCGCCGCAAGCGGATTGAGTCGCCACGCGTCGAGATCGCGATGAGGAGCGCGGTCGCCAGCGCGATCATCGGCGACAGCAGGCGCGCCAGCGCCGACCCTGACCGCAGGTTCGTCTCGGCATAGTCGAGATGCGCGAGTTCCTCGGCCTGGATGTGCTCGACCAGGGCCGCCCGCTCCCCGTCACGGCGGCGCAGGAACATGATCTGTTCCTGCAGATGGCCGTGGACGGTGCGCTCCACAGCGGCGGTGCAGGCCAGGACGCCGGCCCGGCCCACGAGCGCGGTGATGAGGTGGAAAACAGGCATAAGCGATCAGTCGAATCCGGCATTGGACACCGGACCTCTTGTTCCAAACCGACCCCTCACACGACCAAGAACGGCCGCATCATCTCATTGTCTTCGTGCGACAGTATGTGACAGTGCCACACATATTCGCCGGCGAGATCGAAGATCGCCACGACCGACATCATGACGCCCGGCTCGACTCCGACGGTGTCTTGCCAGCCGGTCTCTTCAGGTCGTAGCGGGATTTCGTTGCCGATCCAGACGTCGGCGCTCGAATAATCCGGAGAGGGTCCGAACCCGTAGCTGATCAGGCCGTCCTCCGTCGTGTCGTCGGGTATTCCGTCTTCTTCCTCGTCGAGGAAGAAGATCTGACGCTTCTCGACCACCTGGTATTGCGTCAGATGCAAGTGGATAGGGTGTGCGTCCTCGGTGAAATTGAAGAACTGCCATTGCTCGGTCGTGCCGAGGAGCGGCGTTTCCGTGACAGGCGAGTGAAAGAATAACGGGCCGAAATCCCCGGCAGACATCTTGTCGGTTATCACCGCGCCCGCCTCGGCCTTGCCGAGCAGCGGCATGATGCGGCCGAATTCGTCCGTCCCCTCAAAGAGCCCGAGCAGGCGGACATTGGTCGCGGCGTCGGCAATCCCGTCGTCGTCAGCATCCGCCGCAAGGTCCGCGAAGCTGCCGGCCAGGCTCACTGGCGCGCCGTTCTCGAACAACCGGGCGTGAAACGGCGTGGTCGACGCGGTGACGGTGAACTGCATGATGTTGCCGACCGGATCGTCCGCGGTGGCGGCCTCAGCGCTGCCGAGCAACGCTCCATCCGCCGCCGCGCCCTTGAAGGGCTCGAACGCCGGGCCCGTGTTCAGCAGCGTGACCCTGTCGCCGTCGGAAAGCCTGCTGAAGTCGAACACCAGCTCGACCCGGTCGCCGGGCGCCAGGACGATGAACTCGCCGGCTTCCTGGACGCCGTCCCCGTCGCTGATCGTGATGGCTTGCGGAAGCAGCCCTCCATCCGTGCCGACAAGATGGATGGCGACGTTGGGATCGCTGACCCTCAACACGTAGAAGCGGGAATCCGAGCCGTTCAGCATCCGGAACTCATGATCGCCCGCGGCAACGTCCAAATTCGGCCAGGCCATCCCGTTGACCAGGATGATGTCACCGAAGAATTCGGGGACGATCGAGGGCGCATCCTCGCCCATGGCATCGTAAAACGCCTGCGGCACGACATCGCCGACGGTCTCGTCGGTTCCCGGAAGAGGGTCCTGCTTGAAGGCGGGATAATAGAGCTGCCCGTCCTCCGTGAACGCGCGGTCCTGGATCGCCATACCGACGTCATATGCGCCGCCGGGGAGCACACCGCTCTGGACGAGCTGCGCTCGCTCCGAATCCTCAAGCACATAGAAACCCGCGAGGCCGGAATAGACATTGAGGCGCGTGATCCCGAGCGCGTGGTCGTGATACCAGAGGGTCGCGGCCTGCTGGTCATTGGCGTAGTGCGCGGTTGAGCTCTCGAAGTCGGGACCCACCTCGCGCGGTCCGGTCCCGCCGGGACCACCCTTGCTCTGGGTGAACCACTGTTCGGGAATGCCATCGAAGGCGGAGAGGTTATGACCGCCGTGCAGATGAGCAACGATGGGGATGAAGCCGGCATCGAGCGGCCGCATGAGCGGGTCCGCCAGGTGAATCGAAGTATCGATCGGCAGCAGATGCCCATCGACAGGCAGTTTGTTCTGCCAGTTGATCGTGACAGGACTGTCCCGGTACGCGACGATGGTGGGGCCGGGATAGCCGCCCAGATTGCCGGCCATGTACCCCCACACCGCTGTCTGGAGCGGCTGATCGTCGTCGTATAACCCGAGGAACTGGTCGAACTGGCGCGCCTGAATGGTGATCGTAGGCCGGACCGAGGTGTCGATTACGTCCGGGATAGGCAGGCTGTTGTCAAATGCGTGTTCTTCGAACAGTTCGCTGGCGTCTAGCAATTCTGTCATAGCTCGTCCTCGTGTTCACGAGCGACCGGCCTCCCCTGCTTCCGGCGAGCATGACAGAGGGGACTTGAGCCTGCTGTCGAACCGACTGACTGTGTAAATGATACCACATCTCTGCGCTCGACGCGGAAGAGACGGCGCAGCGGCGGCGCGGGCGCACGTTTAGGTCGCCAGCGGCGCCGCGCGCACCGGAGCAGTGCACAGTGGGCGCCGCCGGCAAAGTCGGCACAGCGTCGAACGCAGTCCCTGCCGGTGAGCCGGACAGCGGACGTCCGTCGATGGGCCGACAAGCGGACCTCGCCGACGTCGGCGCAGGGTGGATTGCGGAAGTTCGCTCCCGACGCCAGTGTCCGGGCATGACTACCAGCAATCCACAGTTTGAGATCGAGATCGCCGACGACCGTAGCATCCGCATCGCGGGTGAAGCCGCGGTTCCGATGCTCTTGCGCCTTGTTATGGCAGCGAAGTTCCAGACGGAGCTAAACGCCGAGCACCTCCTAAGCCCGTACGTTGACCGTCTCCTGGATGAATTGACGAAGGCGGCTCCAATCCCGACCATCGACTGGGCCAATCCAGCCAATCTCACTCCACCTGAACTCCACGAGGCCGTGGAGGTCGTTCGCCGCTATCGCGACCAGCATGAGCACGGGCGCGACTTGGAAGACCTCTTGCGGGTGGCCCTGAAACCCTTCGACCTGCCGCCCGAGCGGCTTGCACTCGGCCCTTCGCGAGCCGGCCCAACTTCCGCTTAGGGTGGATACCGGGCGTCCAATCCGCGAGAGTCCGCAACGGGTCGAAAGCGGTCGATGGTGTCGGCGCCGATGGCGGACGTTACCTCCCCCGCGAAGCGGCGGGAGAGCGATTGGTGGAGGGGGCGAGCCGCAAGCTCGGCGGAACGACTGGCGCCATCTCGCTCCGTGCATGGGGCTCGCCCCCTCCACCACCCGCTCTTCGGCGGGCGGTCCCCCTCCCGCCGCTTCGCGGGGGAGGTAAGAGTCCTCGATGCGGTGCGCCGTAACCTTGACAGTCTGACCGCAATGTTCTATCTTTGTTCTCATGACGGCGCCTCCGGTCCTGACGGCGGAACGCATCGACGCCATGCTGTCGGTGATGGCCGAGGTGTGCCTGGAGTCCGTCGTCGAGGCGGGCCAGCGGCAGAAGGCGGCCGAGGATTTCGAGGCCTTCGAGCGCTCCGGCCGCACACTGCAGCGCGCCTGTCGCAACCTGCGCCAGACCATCGCCATGAAGCAGCGGTTCGACCGCGAGGA
>NZ_DASWTE010000082.1:0-18651 GCF_036402295.1 Phenylobacterium sp. | reverse complement strand
CACCACCTTGTTCACCGGCACCACCAGCGGCTCGGTCGCGGCCAGCTTGTAGGGCGCGCCCTTCGCCTTGGCCTGGTCTTCCGGCAGGATGTTGGAGATGTACTCGCCGATCTTCTGGTCCGGGTATTCATAGCCCCAGTACCACTGGTAGCCGGTCGCCTTGATGGTCAGGTCCGGCTTCGGCATGTCGTGGTAGGCGAACAGCAGCTTGAACGAAAAGATCGAGATCCCCACCAGGATCAGCACCGGCGCCAGCGTCCAGATCACCTCGACGAGGGTGTTGTGACTCCACTTCGCCGGGATCGGGTTGGCCCGCTTGTTGTAGCGGACGACCACCCAGATCAGCAGCGCCAGCACGAACAGCGTGATGATCGTGATGACCGGCATCAGGATCACGTTATGGAAGAAGATCGCGTCCTCGCGCAGCGGGGTCACGCCCGGCTGCAGGTCGATCGCCTTGTCGGTCGGCTCGCCGAACTTGTCCTGGGCCATCGCGGCCGCGCCCCAGAACGCCGCCGCAGCGCCCGCGAGAGCTCCTGCCGCCCGCGTCCGCAATCCGTGAAAGCTCGACTTCATGTCCCCTCGGTCAGTTTGGCCGGCGGCGCCCTCAAGGACAGGCGGGACGTCTCCGACGCTAGCGGAACGGGACGCGCGGACGCGACTTGCGCGACGCCCGACCGGCCCCTTCGCGGGGGTCCATACGCGCATCGTCCGGGCTTGCCAAGGCGTCCGCGGCGCTTACGGCGCGTGCGCGAGCCCTCTGCGGCGTTCGCGCGTTGAAATGGCGCGGCTGGAAGCCCAATTCGGCCCGCTGCGGAAGCCGCGTTCTCCGGATCGGACCCGATGCACCTGAGCCCTGAGCAAGAGCGCGACATCCGCCGCGAATTCGACCGACTCACGAACATGAGCCAGCGCGAGCTGCGCGACTGGCTGGCGACCGCCGAGAGCCGGAAGGTGGGCATGGTCCGCAAGGGCGAAACCGAATCGGTCGGCCGCCAGTCGGCGAGGCAGATCCTCGCGATCCGTGACGCCAAAGCAGCCGACCTCACCGACGCCGACTACCGGCACATGAAGAAGGTCATCGGCTACTGCCGCCGTCATCTCGCGCAACGTCCCTGGGGCGACGTCACCGACACCCGCTGGCGCTGGAGCCTGATGAACTGGGGCCACGATCCGCTGAAGCGGTGACAGGTCGCGGGTGACGCCCCACCTTCGAGCCCCTATCTTCCCCGCCATGAACAAGCCCGTGTCCGCCCCCTCGATCCTCGACGCCGCCGGCGTCGATCCCGCCCGCGCCCAGGAGATCCTGGGCGACGCCCTCGCCGGGGCCGACGACGGCGAGCTGTTCGTCGAGCGGTCCGAGAGCGAGTCGTTCCTGTTCGACGACGGGCGGCTGAAATCGGCGGCCTATGACGCCACCGAAGGCTTCGGCCTGCGCGTGGTGGCGGGCGAGACGGCCGGCTACGCCCACGCCTCCGAGATCTCGGAGGCTGCGATCCGCCGCGCCGCCGACTCGGCCCGGCTGGCCAAGCGCGGCTACGCCGGCACGGCCGCCGAGGCGCCCAGGGCCACCAACACGAAGCTGTACGGCGAGGACAATCCCCTCGCCGCCCCCGCCTTCGCCGACAAGGTGGCGCTGCTGCAGGAGATCGACGCCTGGGCCCGCGCCCGCGATCCGCGCGTGGTGCAGGTGATGGCCTCGATCGCCGGCGAGCGCCGCACGGTGGAGATCCTGCGCGCCGACGGCCGGCTGATCCGCGACGTCCGCCCCCTGTGCCGCGTCAACGTGCAGGTGACCGTCGAACGCGACGGCAAGCGCGAGCAGGGCTACACCGGCGCCGGCGGCCGCGCCGGCTTCGAGGCCTGGATCAGCCCCGACCGGTGGCAGGACCAGGTGGAGGAGGCGCTTCGCCAGGCGCTGACCAATCTCGACGCCATCCCCTGCCCGGCCGGCGAGATGGACGTCGTGCTGGGTCCCGGCTGGAACGGCGTGCTGCTGCACGAGGCGGTCGGGCACGGCCTGGAGGGCGACTTCAACCGCAAGGGCACCTCGGCGTTCTCGGGCCGCATCGGCGAGCGCGTGGCCGCGCCGGGCGTCACGGTGTTCGACGACGGCACCCTGGCCGGCCGCCGGGGTTCGCTGACGGTCGACGACGAGGGCACGCCCACCGAGCGCACGGTCCTGATCGAGGACGGGATCCTGGTGGGCTACATGCACGACCGGATGAGCGCCCGCCTGATGGGGCTCGCGCCCACCGGCAATGCGCGACGTCAGTCCTACGCCCACATGCCCATGCCGCGGATGACCAATACCGCCATGCTGGGCGGCGGCCACACGCGCGAGGAGATGATCGCGTCGACGAAGAAGGGCCTCTACTGCGCCAACTTCGGCGGCGGCCAGGTGGACATCACCAACGGCAAGTTCGTCTTCCAGTGCACCGAGGCCTACCTCATCGAGGACGGCAAGGTGACTGTCCCGGTAAAGGGCGCGACCCTGATCGGCGACGGCCCCTCGGCGCTGACCCGGGTGACGATGATCGGCGACGATTTCGACTTCGACCCGGGCGTCGGCGTCTGCGGCAAGTCGGGCCAAAGCGTGCCGGTCGGCGTGGGCCAGCCGTCGCTGAAGATCACCGGCCTGACGGTCGGCGGGACGGCGGTTTGACCGACGCGCCGACCGAGACCTTCAGCGCCACCGGCGGCTGCCTCTGCGGGCAGGTCCGGTTCGGGCTCACGGGCGCGCTGCCGCCGGTGGGGTTCTGTCACTGCTCCAAATGCCGACGGGTTTCGGGCGCGGGGTCGAACGCGGTCCTGAACGTGCGGGCCGAGCGGCTGGTGTGGCTGTCGGGCGAGGCGGACCGCAAGGCCTTCACCCTGCCCTCCGGCTGGAGCACCAGCTTCTGCGGCCGGTGCGGCTGCCCCGCGCCCAATCAGGGTCCCGGAGGCCGCTGGTTCGTTCCGGCCGGCAGCCTCGACGACGATCCCGGCGTCGGGGTGGCCGGCCACATCTGGGTCGGCTCGAAGCCGGGCTGGGCCGTGATCGGGGACGACGCCCCGCAATTCCCGGAAGGTCCGCCGCCGCGCTAGGGCCCAGGCGCCGTCGCAGCATTTCTGTCCCCGATTTAATCCACCTTACGGCCATTTAACTCGCCCAGGTGGCCGGCGCCGGTGACACCTCCCCTGCCTTGGGGAGTTTGTAGATGCTTATCGTTCAGGTCCTGGCGCAGGCCGCCGCGGCCACAGCGCCGGAAGCCGTCGCGCAGCAGGGGATCATCGGCTACCCCGCCGCCTTCTTCCAGGGGCAGCAGGTCGCCAACGCCGCCGAGATGCTGGAGCGCGTGCCGGGCTTCAACCTGGACACCGGCAATTCGGTCCGCGGCTTCGAGGGCGCGGCTGGCAACGTGGTGATCGACGGCCAGCGGCCGACGTCCAAGACCGACAACCTCGAAGAGATCCTGCGCCGCATCCCGGTCAGCCAGGTCGAGCGCATCGAGGTGATCCGCGGCGGCGCGCCCGGCGTCGACATGCAGGGCAAGACCGTGATCGCCAACGTCATCAGGAAGTCCGGCGGCGGCTTCCGCGGCATGGTCGCGGTGGCCAACAACCACCTCTGGGACGGCCGCAACATGCCGGGCGTCCGCCTGGAGCTCTCCGGCGGCGACGGGGTCCGCACCTGGGAATTCCTGGCCCGCCAGGGCGCCGGCAACGACGACGGCGGGGAGTTCGGGCCGCGGGTGCGCTTTACGCCGGACGGCGTGATCCTGCGCCGCGGCGACCACAAGTCGGAGGCCGACGGAGTGCAGCAGGTCATCAGCGGCGCCTACGCGCAGCCGCTGCTGGGCGGCCGCATCTCGGTCAACGGCCGCGCCTTCTGGGACAACTGGAAGAACGAGGACACCACCCGCTACACGTTCCCCGCCGACCGCGGGACCGACAACGTCGTTTCGCCCTACGACGACTTCAAGACCGAGGTGGGCGTCCGCTACAACCGCGACTACGGCCTGAAGACCAAGCTGGAGTTGGTCGGCCTGCGCACCGATCAGGACTACCACGCGTTCGACCTCTTCCGCGCCGGCGGCGGCGACACCAGCGAGTTCCGCAACGAGCGCGAGATGAGCGAGACGATCGGCCGGGCGGTGCTGAAGCACCAGCGCTCGGCGACCCTGTCGTTCGAGGGCGGTCTGGAAGGCGCGCTAAACAAGCTCGACAGCCACTCCGAGGCCTTCGAGAACGGCGTGGAACAGCGGGTGCCCGCCGCCGACGTCACCGTCGAGGAGACCCGTGGCGAAGCGTTCGTGAAGGCGACCTGGCGGCCGGCGACGGCGTGGACCGTCGATGGCGGCGTCCGTTACGAGGCCTCGAAAATTTCATCCGACGGCGACGTCATGCTGGAGAAGACCCTGCGGTTCCTCAAGCCCCGCCTCGCCGCAAGCTGGGACGTGGGTCCCAGCACCCAGATCCGCGGCCGCGTCGAGCGGGTGGTGGGCCAGCTCAACTTCGACGATTTCGTCTCGGGAACGGACCTGACCGCCGGCACCGGCGTCAGCGCCGGCAATCCCGACCTCAATCCCGAGCAGGCCTGGGTGGTCGAGGCGGCGATCGAGCAGCGGTTCTGGAAGAGCGGGGCGATCACGCTCGCCTACCGCCACTCCGAGCTGAAGGATGCCGTCGACCGCGGCCCGGTCCGCGTGACCACCGTCGATCCCGTCACCGGCCAGACGGTGACCAACGTCTTCGACCAGCCCACCAACATCGGCGACGGGACCAAGGACGAACTGATCGCCAACGTGAACCTGCCACTGGAGCGGCTGGGCCTGAAGGGCGGCCTGCTGCGCGGGGAGCTCAACAAGCGCTGGTCGGACGTGACCGATCCCACGACGCTCTCCAAGCGCCCGATCTCGCGGCTGCGGCCCCTGGAATGGAACGTCAGCTTCAGCCAGGACCTGCCCCAGTGGGGCACCAGCTTCGGCTTCGACCTCTACTCCGGCTGGAGCCAGATCTCGTATCGTTTCAACTACATCTCGGAAGTGAAGCTGCAGAACGCGTACCTCACCACCTGGGTGGAGAAGCGCCTGGACCCCGGCGTGGTGGTCCGGATCGAACTGGGCAACTGGACCGAGCGCGGAATCCGCATCGCCACCAGGCAGTACGACGGCCCGCGCGACACCGGGCGGTTGCTCTACACCGACGACCGCGACCTGACGCCCGGCCGCAGCCTCTTCATCCGCGTGCGCAAGACGTTCGGCGGCTGACCTGATCGCCAGCATTTCCGCGATTTAATCCACCTTACAGGCATTTAACTCGCCTCCCCGATACGGCGCAGGTCTCCTCGGCGCACTTGGGGAGAGTCCATCGATGCTTCTGTTTCACGTCCTCGCGCAGGCGGCGGTCGCCGTCGCGCCGATGGAAGCGGCCGCGCAGCAGGGCGTGACGAGCTACGGCCCGACGTTCTTCGCCGCCCAGCAGCCCTCGACCGCCGTCGACATGCTGAACCGGATCCCCGGCTTCACCCTGGAGAACGGCGCCACGGTGCGCGGGTTCGAGGGCGCAGCCGGCAACGTGCTGATCGACGGCCAGCGCCCGGCCAGCAAGACCGACACCCTGCAGGACACCCTGTTCCGCATCCCCGCCGGCAAGGTCGAGCGCATCGACGTCATCCGCGGCGGGGCGCCCGGCATCGACATGCAGGGCAAGACCGTGCTGGCCAACGTGATCCAGAAGAAGGACGGCGGCATCCGCGGCGTGATCGCCATGGCCGACAACCACATCGACGACGGACGTGACCTCGGCCAGCTTCGCCTTGAAGCCTCAGGCGGGCTTGGCGAAATCAAGTGGGAGCTCTCGGGCCGCGTCGCCCGCGGCCTCGACGACGGCGCGGGCGCCGGGCGCGGCGCGCTGTTCACCGCGGGAGCGGCTCCGGTGTTCAACGACTACGACGGCGAGGGCGACGGGCTGTTCTACAGCGGCGTGGGCGCTATCGAGGCCCCCGTGCTGGGCGGCCAGCTGCGGCTGAACGGACGAATCCTCACCGACGGCTTCAAGTACGAGGAGCGGACGCGCGTCTTCTCCACGCCGGTCGAGAACCAGCAGTTCGTCTACCTGCAGGAGCAGGACGACACCGAGGTCGGCGCCCGCTACACGCGCAAACTCGGCGAGCCATGGGACCTCGAGCTGGTGGGTCTGCGCACCACGCGCAACCGCGTGACCAACGACATCTTCACGAACGGCTCGACCAGCCTGTTCGCCGTCGACCGCGACACCGTGGAGACCATCGGCCGAGCCGTCGTGACCCATCGCTTCAATCCGCGGCTCTCCGTCGAGGTCGGTGGCGAGACGGCGATCAACACGCTGGACAGCCGCACCACCCTCACCCGCAACGGGACGAACGTCCCGGTGCCCGCCGCGAACGTCGAGGTGGAGGAGGAGCGCAGCGAGGTCTTCGCCAAGGCGAGCTGGCGGCCTGCCGACGCCTGGACCTTCGACGCCGCGCTCCGCTACGAGCGCTCGACGATCTCCTCGGAGGGCGATGTCATCCTGGAGAAGTCGCTGCGCTACCTGAAACCGCGCCTCGCGGTGAGCTGGGCGCCGGCGGAGCGGACGCAGATCCGGCTGCGCTTCGAACGGGAGGTCGACCAGCTGAACTTCAGCGACTTCGTGGCCTCGGGCGGCCTGAACTCGGCCGGCGGCGTCACGGCCGGCAACCCTGACCTCGACCCCGGCCAGGCCTGGGTGGGCGAGGTGGCCCTCGAGCAGCGCTTCTGGGGCTCCGGCTCCGTCGCCCTGACCTACCGCCACGCAGAACTGAGCGATGTCGTCGATCGCGGCCCGGTCACTGCGCCCGGCGGCAGCGTCTTCGATCGGCCCGAGAATATCGGCGACGGGACCCGGGAGGTGGTGGCCCTCGACCTAAGCCTGCCGTTCGACCGCCTCGGCGCGAAGGGCGCGCTTCTGAAGGGCAACCTCACGAAGCGCTGGAGCGAGGTGACCGACCCTACGACGAAGGAAACGCGATCGCAGTCGGCTCTGCGCGGCCTGGATTGGAACGCCTCGTTCAGCTGGGACATGCCGCAGTACAAGATGACCTGGGGCGTCGATGCGTTCGGCGCGTTCCGCGAGACGACCTACCGCTACAACCTCGTCTACACGCGCAAGCTCAACACCTATGTGAAGCCGTTCATCGAGTACAAGCCACAGGCCGACCTCAACATCCGGCTCGAGCTGCCGAACGTCACGCGGCGCAACCTGCACGACACGTTCTACGTCTACGACGGCGTCCGCGTGGCCGGGGCCGTCCCGACCACGGTCGACGACAAGCGCACCGACCAGACGGCGGCCGGCACGTTCCTCCGCATCCGCAAGACGTTCGGCTGAGGGGCCCGAAGACACCGAAGGCCGCGGATCGCTCCGCGGCCTTCGTCGTGTCCGGGACCTTGGCTAGGCCCGGCCCGCCTGCCGTTCGACGTCGGCGGCGGCCGGGACCTCCTCAGGCTCGGTCGGCGTGTCCACGCCGTGGGCCCAGCCCTTGATGGCGAAGCTGAGCGCCACGAAGATCGCACCGCAGGCCACGCCCGCCCAGCCCAGCTTGTTGAAGCCGTCCATGGACGTCGCGAACGCCACGGCCGGGTCCAGCACCTGGCCGCCCACGGTCTCGGTCCCCATCAGGCCGGCGATCCGGCCGCCGACGAACTGGGCGATGGACGAGGCCAGGAACCAGACCGCCATCATGAACGACACCACCTTGGCGACGCTGAGCTTGGTGATCTGCGACAGGCCGACCGGCGACAGGAAGAGCTCGCCCGTGGTGTGCAGCAGATAGAGCAGGCCCAGCATGAAGAGCGGCATCTGGTACTGGACCGCCAGGCCCTGGGTCCAGACCACGACCAGGAAGCCCAGGCCCACCTGCAGCAGCCCGAGGCCGAAGGTCAGGGTCGGGTTGGGCATCCGCCGGCGCGCGCCGAGATAGGCCCACATCGCCGCGAAGATCGGCGCGAAGATGAGGATGAAGCCGGCGTTGAACGATTGGGTCTGGGCCGCCGTGATCCCCATCAGGTCGACGTTGCGCGCCGCGAAGAGGTTCAGCGAGGTGCCGGCCTGTTCGAAGAGGGTGAAGAACACCACCGAGCCGAACACCAGCACCATGGCCAGCATCATCCGCTCGCGTTCCACCTTCGTGCACTGGGTGACCAGGAAGTAGAAGATGAACCCGAGAGCCGCGATGATCGCGGTGTAGAGGGCGTAGCCCACGAACTGGTTGCTCTGGACCAGGAACCACACCGGGATCACGCCCAGCACGCCGCCCAGGTAGATCAGCCACTCGCGGCTGATTGGGCCGGCGATCTTCTGCCTCAGCAGTTCGGGGTTCGGCGGCTCGCCGTGGCCTTCGAGGTGCTTCTTGCCCAGCACGAAGACCAGGAAGCCGGCCGCCATGCCGACGCCGGCGAGGCCGAAGCCTGCCCACCAGCCGACGGTCTGGCCCAGGAGGCCGCACAGCACCGAGGCCCAGAACGCCCCGAGGTTGATGCCGTAGTAGTAGAGGGTGAAGCCGGAATCCCGCCGCGGATCGCCCTGCGGGTACAGCTGCCCCACGATCGTGGAGATGTTCGGCTTCAGGAAGCCCACCCCCATGATGATCAGCGCCACAGCCAGGTAGAAGGCGTTCTTGCCGAACAGGTCGACCTGGTTCTTCAGCTCGTAGGTCCCCTTCGGCATCACCGCCGGCAGCGGCCCGCCGGGCGCCATGCCCTTGACCTCGATCCCACCGTCGGCCGTGGCGGCGAACTCGTGCGGCTTGCCGGCCACCATCAGGTGGACCTGGCGCGCCTCCATCCGGCCTTCGATGGCCACCTCGTAGGTCTGGCCCGCGTAGGTCAGCGTCTGTTTGGCCGGCGTCCCCTCGACCGCCATCGTCAGGTGGCCGGCCACCAGCAGCAGCGCGCCGAACGCCACGGCCTTGCGGGTGCCGAGGTAGCGGTCGGCCAGCAGGCCGCCGAGCAGCGGCAGCAGGTACACGAGCGAGGTGTAGGACCCGTACTGCGCGCCCGCCGTGGAGTCGTCGAACAGCAGGTGCTGGGTCAGGTAGAAGATCAGGATGCCGCGCATCCCGTAGTAGGAGAAACGTTCCCACATCTCGGCGAAGAACAGGATCAGCAGCCCGCGCGGGTGGTTGCGCAGCATCTGCATCAGGACGGGCACGCCGGTGACGAGAGTCACCACGATGCCGATGAGTAGGATCAACATGTCGAGGGGTTTCCGGTTTCCCTGAATGGCGCCTTCGCGGACGTCTCGTCCCCGCGCCAGCGGATTTGCGCGGAGAAAATCACGCCGCACTCGCCAGCACAAGCAAGCCTGAGCCGCCAGGTTCCCTGGTGCGACGCACGGTAGCGCCCATATCAGACGCAGCCCGGCGCGGCCTCGCGCGTTGAGCCGGTCAGGAGACGATGTCCATGAAGATCCCCGGCCCCGACCATCCCATCACCATCACCCCGGCCGACCAGCGCTGGCGGGTGAAATTCGAGGGGCACGTGATCGCCGACAGCGGCGGCGCGCTGATCCTCAAGGAAGCCGATTACCCGCCGGTGGTCTACTTCCCGCGCGACGACGTCTCGATGGAGTACCTGACCCGGACCACGCACGCGACCCACTGCCCCTACAAGGGCGATGCGGCCTACTACACGCTCCTGATGGACGGCCATTTCGTCGAAAACGGCGTCTGGACCTACGAGAGCCCCTACCCGGCCATGGAGCTGATCGCCGGGCGGCTGGCGTTCTATCCCAACGAGGTCGAGATCTACGCGGTCGACGACGCAGCCGTGAACCCCCGGCACGTCGATGAGCCGTCGGTCGACGACGCCGTCCAGCACACCGACGCAGGCGACGGCCGCGCACAGCGCGAGCCCTGGCCGCCGAACGTCAACACGCCCGGCATGGAGGGCGGGGTTCGCTAACTCACCCCGCGGGTGTCGGAGCTACGGAATCGCCTGGTTCTGGGCGAGCTGCCAGCCGGTGTAGGCGGGCTCGCTGGTCACCTCGCGCTTGCACCACGCCGGCACGTCGAAGCGCATGGCCGCCATCCGGTTGGTCGCCTCGCACTCGGCGGTGACCAGGCCCTCCAGCGCGCCCTCGAACACGTCGATGGTGAAGCCGCCCACCTTGTGCCGGCGCTTCGACAACCGCTGGCCGGGCAGGACGTTCAGCACCGCGTACTCGTCGGCGTTGAGGTACAGGTTGGTCATCGGGCCGATCAGCGGATTGTCCGGCGCGTACTTCTTGGCCAGCTTGAAGCTCTTCTCGCCGGTGGCGAGGTCGGTGATCGCCCGCAGGCGCAGCCGCCCGCCGTCGATGTAGAGGTCCTCGATGCGCCGCGCATGGCCCAGGTCCAGCGCCTGCAGCGCCTTCGGATCCACCAGGAACCGCCGTTCGGCCACCCAGTGCGCGTACTTCGGCAGTGTCACCGGCATGTCAGTCCTCGCGGGGGCCGCTCCACCCGGCACGACCCTCGCCAGACCGCACGCTCATCGTCAAGCCGTCGGCGGCGCGAAACGGATAGGCTGTGGGATCGAAGGCCTCCAGGCACCCCACGTTGACGCCGTAGTGGTCGGGCGCCGCGCGCTTGCGGTGGAAGGTGTAGATGCCGCAGGTGCGGCAGAACCAGTGGCGCGCGACGCGCGTGTTCCATTGGTAGAGCGTCAGGTGCTCCTCGCCCGCCTCAATGGTCAGCTGGCGCTCGTGCACCCTGGCCATCAGCGCGCCCCTGCGCCGGCAGAGCGAGCAGTCGCAGCGTGTCAGCTCGTCGATCTCCGCCTCCACGCGGAAGCGGACCGCGCCGCAGTGACAGGATCCCGACCACACGCCCATGGGCCGAGCGTAGCGGTCGGGCTGGCTCGCGGAAGAGCCAGACCGGCGCGGCTGGCCCTAGTAGGCGAAGTCCTCGAACACCGGGTCGACCTTGCCGCCCCAGCGGGTGTGGTAGAGCTCGAGGAGGCGTTCGGCGGGCGTGACGCCGGTGTCGGCGATGTGCTCCAGCTCGGCGAGGTAGCCGCTCTCGTCCACCAGGCCGCCCGACAGGCGGTTGCGGTTCTTCAGGCCCTGCTTGGCGATCGCCAACAGGTCGACCGCCACGTCGCGGACGCTGCGCCCGGCGATCTGGGCCTTCAGGCCCACGCGGGCCACGTCGGCGCGCAGGCGTTCGTGGTCCTCTATTCTCCAGTCCTTGCAGAGGTCCCAGGCGGCGGCCAGCGCCGCGTCGTCGTAGAGCACGCCCATCCACAGCGCCGGCAGCGCACAAAGCCGGCTCCAGGGCCCGGAGTCGGCGCCGCGCATCTCCAGGTACTTCTTGAGCCGGACCTCGGGAAAGATCGTGGTCATGTGGTCGGCCCAGTCCTTCAGGGTCGGCCGCTCGCCCGGCAGCTCCGAGAGCTTGCCGTCCATGAAGTCCACGAACGAGCGCCCGGCCACGTCGATGTACTTGCCATCGCGCTTCACGAAGTACATCGGCACGTTCAGCGCATAGCGGGCGTAGGTCTCGAACCCGAAGCCGTCCTCGAACACGAAGTCCAGCATGCCGGTGCGGTCGGCGTCGGTGTCGGTCCACACGTTAGCGCGGCTCGACAACAGGCCCGACGGCTTGCCCTCGATGAACGGCGAATTGGCGAACAGCGCCGTGGCGATCGGCTGCAGGGCCAGGCTGGTGCGGAACTTCGCCACCATGTCGGCCTCGGACGCGAAGTCGAGGTTCGCCTGCACCGTGCAGGTGCGGAACATCATGTCGAGGCCGAGCCCGCCGACCTTCGGCATGTACTGCCGCATGATCTTGTAGCGGCCCTTGGGCATCACCGGCACCTCGGCCCGCGTCCAGACCGGCGTGAACCCCAGGCCCAGGAAGCCGAGGCCCAGCTCATCGGCGACCGCCTTCACCTCGTTGAGGTGATTGCCCGTCTCCTCGCAGATGTCGTGCACCGTCTCCAGCGGCGCGCCCGAGAGCTCGAACTGGCCGCCCGGTTCCAGGCTGACGCTGGCGCCCGCGCGCTCCAGCGCGATGACGTTCTCGCCCTCGTAAACCGGCGCCCAGCCGAAGCGGGTCAGGCCCTCCAGCAGCGCCTTGATGCCCTGCGGCTCATACGGCACCGGGGCGTGGTCCTTCAGCCGGAAGACGAACTTCTCGTGCTCGGCGCCCACGCGCCATTCGCTCGCGGGTTTGGCCCCGTCGGCCATCCAGCGCACCAGGTCTTCGAACACCAGGGGTCGATCGTCGCAGGCGACCTCGGCCATATACTTCCTCCACGGGCGGAACGCCGTGTCGCCGGGGTGAGGTCCCGCGCAGCTCGCGTCTTTACGCCGTCAGGATAGGTGGGCGCAATTCCGCCAAGCTCAAGCCCGGCCTAGATTTCCTGGGTTGCGGCGCGGCTATCGCCAGTCGCCGACGGCCGCCTGCCAGAGCGTCAGCGCGCTGATGGCGGCGGTGTCGGCCCGCAGGATCCGCGGGCCCAGGCTGGCCGGCGTCGCGTACGGCAGCGCGCGCAGGACGTCCCGCTCCTTCGGCGAGAAGCCGCCCTCGGGCCCGATCAGGATGGCCCACGGCCCGCCCCCATCCACGGCCGCCAGCACCGGCTTCGCATCGCCCGCCTCGTCGCAGAACAGCAGCTTCCGCCCCGCCTCCCAGCTGGCGATCAGCTTCTCCAGCTTCACCGGCGCCAGCACCTGCGGCACGTCAAGCCGGCCGGTCTGCTCCGACGCCTCGACGGCGATGGCCTGCAGCCGATCAACGCGGGTGTGGTCGGCGTTGGTCCGCTCGGTGATCACCGGCAGCACCCGCCGAGCGCCCAGCTCGGCCGCCTTCTCCACGATGACCTCCAGCCGCGCGCGTTTCACCAGCGCGATCACCAGGTCGAGGTCGGGGCCGGTCGCCTGCGCCCGCAGGTGCGCCTCGACGTCCAGGCGCACGGCGCGCTTGCCCACCCGCGCCACCCGCGCCAGCCACTCGCCATCGCGCCCGTTGAACACCGCCAGCGCGTCGCCCGCCGACAGCCGCATCACCGCGGCGAGGTAACGGCTCTGACCCTCGTCGAGCTCGAGCTCGACGCCTTCCGAGAGGTCGTGACGGACGAAGAGGCGGATCATTGGCCCTCCATACCAATCCTGGGCATTATCCGGCCATGGCCAAGGACGACGACGACGAACTCGAGGCGCTGCAGGTCGCCCTCGTGCGGTTCCAGCAGCACGCCATCGAAACCGGCGAGCGCGACCTGGTGATCTTCGAGGGCCGCGACACCGCCGGCAAGGACGGCGCGATCAAGCGCATCGTCGAGCACCTCTCGATCCGGTCCACGCGTGTCGTGGCGCTGCCCAAGCCCACCGAGCGCGAGCGGGGGCAGTGGTATTTCCAGCGCTACGCCGAGCACCTGCCGGCCAAGGGCGAACTCGTGATCCTCAATCGCTCCTGGTACAACCGCGCCGGCGTCGAGCGGGTGATGGGGTTCGCCACCGCCGAGGAGCAGAAGACCTTCCTGCGCGACGTGCCGGTCTTCGAACGCATGCTGGTCGGCAGCGGCGTCCAGGTGGTCAAGCTCTGGCTCGACATTTCGCGCAAGGAGCAGGCCGAGCGGCTCGAGGCCCGCAAGACCGACCCCTTGAAGGCGCTGAAGGTCAGCCCGCTGGACGCCGTGGCCCAGGAGAAGTGGGACGACTACTCGGCGGCTCGGAACGAGATGCTCCGCCGCACCCACATCGTCGAGGCGCCGTGGACCGTCGTCCACACCGACAAGAAGCCGAAGGCGCGCGAGAACATCATGCGCCACCTCCTGAAGGAGCTGGCCCCGCCGGCCATCGCCGACGGCGTCGACCCGCCCGACCCGGACGTCCTGTTCCCCTTCGAGCCCGAGGCGCTCACCGACGGCCGGCTCGAGCCTTAAGGTCCGCCGTGCAGCTCGTCTTCCTCCATGGCCCGGCCGCCGCCGGCAAGCTCACCGTCGCGCGGGCGCTCGCGGCGCGGACCGGCTACGCCCTGTTCCACAACCACCTGGTGGTCGACGCCGTCGCGGCGGTCTTCCCGTTCGGGAGCCCGGAGTTCCGCCGCCTGCGCGAGCGGTTCTGGCTGGAGACCTTCGACGCGGCCGCCCGGGAAGGCCGCTCGCTCGTCTTCACCTTCGCCCCGGAAGCCACCGTCGGCCCAACGTTCCCGCAGGAGGCCCGCGCCTGCGTCGAACGCCATGGCGGCCGGGTCCGGTTCATCGCCCTGACCTGTCCGCCGGAGGAGCTTGCGCGCCGTGTGGACAACGCCGACCGCGCGACCTTCGGGAAGCTACGGGACGCGGACCTCTTCCGCCGGCTCGCCGCCGACGGCGCGTTCGACTATCCCCCGATCGCCTCGGAGCTCACCATCGACACCTCCGCACTGGCGCCGGACACCGCCGCGGAACGGATCGCCCGGCGCCTCCAGGCGTAGTGCGTGGCTCGCGACAATCTACCACAGGTAGTGCCGATTTGTTCCGGCCGACAAGGCGGTACGGCCGCGCCTGTTAACCATTCGTTGACGATCTCTTGTTCCACCTTTGTTCGATCGCTAGCCTGACGCTCCGAGTCGCGGAGGCCGCATGAAGGACACGTTGAGTGCTGGCGAGGCGCGCCGGATCGCGCTGGCCGCGCAGGGCTTCGGCGGCGACCGGGAGGGCGCTGTGGGCCGCCGCCAGCTGACGAAGCTGGTCGACCGGCTGGGCGTGATCCAGATCGACTCGGTCAACGTGGTCTCGCGCACCCACTATCTGCCCGCCTTCTCGCGCCTGGGCGCCTATCCGCGCGAGCTCCTCGAAGACCTCGCCTGGGCGAAGAAGCGGCCGCTGTTCGAGTACTGGGCGCACGAGGCCTCCCTGCTGCCGCTCAGCGCCCAGCCGCTGTTCCGCTGGCGGATGGAGGACGCCCAGGCCGGCGTCGGCGTCTGGAAGGGCGTGGCCAAGTTCCTGCGCGAGCGGCGCGAGTTCGTCGACCGCGTGCGCGACGAGATCGCCACCCGCGGGCCGATGTCGGCGTCCGAGATCGAGATGGGCCATAAGGGCGAAGGCGGCTGGTGGGGCTGGAGCGAGGCCAAGCGCGCCGTGGAGTGCCTGTTCTGGGCCGGCGAGCTCACCACCGCCACCCGCCGCGGGACCTTCGAGCGCGTCTACGGACTGCCCGAGAAGGTGCTCCCCAAGGCGGTCTGGGAGACCCCCACCCCCGATCGCGCCGACGCCCAGCGCCAGCTCTACCGCATCGCCGCCCGCGCCATGGGCGTCGCCACCGCCAAGGACCTGCGCGACTACTTCCGCATGCCGGTCGAAGGCGCCAAGGACCGCATCGCCGAACTGGTCGAGGCCGGTGAACTCGCACCTGTGAAGGTGAAGGGTTGGAAGGAACCAGCCTATCTCGACCCCAACGCCCGCTGGGCGCGGAAGATCGAAGGCGGCTCGCTGTTATCGCCCTTCGACAACCTGATCTGGTTCCGCGAGCGCACCGAGCGGATGTTCGGCGTCCGCTACCGCATCGAGATCTACGTCCCGGCCGAGAAGCGCCAGCACGGCTACTACGTCCTGCCCTTCCTCGAGGGCGACGCGCTCACCGCCCGCGTCGACCTGAAGTCCGACCGCAAGGCCTCGGTCCTCATCGTCCAGTCCGCCCACGCCGAACCCTGGGCCAGCGACGCCACGCCCTCGAAGCTCGCCCACGAGCTGAAGCGCATGGCCGCCTGGCTGGGCCTCGAGACCATCCGCGTCCAGAAGCGCGGCGACCTTGCCGGCGCGCTCGGAAAGGCGGTCGCGTAGCTAGCGCAGCGCCTCCAGCACCGCCGGCTCCGACAGAATCTCGTGGTCCTTGCCCGGCAGCACGATCAGGCGCGCGGGCGTTCCGCGGCGGCCCGCGGCCTGGGCGAACGCCCGGCTGAGCGACGGCGGGGCGACCACGTCCTTCTCGCCTGCGATCAGGGTCAGCGGCACGTCCGGCCGGATGCGCCCCGCCGTCTCGATCGGCGACAGGCTGCGGACCGGCAGCAGCCAACCCGGGTTCTTCTGCAGCCACGCCATGTGCCGCCGCCATCGCTTCAGGTCGCAGGGGCAGGCGACCAGCACGCCCGCGTCCGCCACCCACGGCCGGCGCGCCAGCAGAAGCGCCGCGATCGCCGCGCCGCCGGAGTGCCCCACCAGCGTCACCCGCGACGCGCCGTAGCGTCGGCGCGCGTCCATGATCGCGCCCGCCAGCTGGTCCAGGACCTCCGGCGTGTAGTTGTCGCCGTTCGTGCGCCCGCGCCGCCCTGCCGAGCGCCGCCCGGCCGGGTCGGCGTAGCCCGGCCGCAGCAGCGCCAGCACCACCGCGTCCGGCCGCGCCGCCGCTGCGCGCTCGGCGAAGCGGTACTGATAGCTCGGCGGGCCGCGCGGCGCGTCGCCGTGCAGGACGACGATCAGCGGCGGACGAGCGCCCGCCGCCGATCCGCGCCAGGCCAGGCCGACGGTGCTCGCCTCCGCCGGCCCCAGGCTCACCACGGCCTGCGCGGCGGCCGGGCCTGAGATCAGCAGGCCGGCCGTCGCGAGCAGCGCCGCGAGGAGCCGCCTCACACGACGCCTTCCGTCACCGCGTTCAGGCGGGCGTAGGCGCCGCCCTTGCGGACCAGTTCGGCGTGGCGGCCCTCCTCGACGATCCGGCCGTCGTCGAACACGAGAATCCGGTCGGCGCCGCGGATGGTCGACAGCCGGTGCGCAATGACGATCGTCGTCCGGCCCGTCATCAGCTCCTCCATCGCCGCCTGCACCTGCCGCTCGGTCTCGACGTCCAGCGAGCTGGTCGCCTCGTCCAGCACCAGGATCGGCGCGTCGGCCAGGAACGCGCGGGCGATGGCCACCCGCTGCCGCTCGCCGCCCGAGAGCTTCACGCCGCGCTCGCCGACCAGGGTGTCGTACCCCTTGGGCAGCTTGGCGATGAAGTCGTCGGCCCGCGCGCGCTTCGCCGCCAGCGCGATCTCGTCCAGCGTCGCGTCGGGCCGGGCGTAGCTGATGTTCTCGGCCAACGAGCGGTGGAACAGCGCCGGGTCCTGCGGCACCACCGCGATCGCCCGCCGCAGGCTGCCCTGCGAGACCTGGCTGACGTCCTGGCCGTCGATCAGGATCGCGCCGTCCTGGATGTCGTACAGCCGCTGGATCAGCTTCACGAACGTGGACTTGCCCGAGCCCGTGGGTCCGACCAGCGCCACCCGCTCGCCCGGCGCAATGCGCAGGGTGAAGCGGTCGTAGAGGGGCTCGGCCGCCGACTTGTAGCGGAACGTCACCCGGTCGAAGACGATCTCGCCCAGGTCGGCGCGGAAGTCCGATGCGCCGGACCGGTCCAGCACCTGCGGCGACGTCTGGGCGTAGCGGGCCACGTCCTCGATGTCGTCCATCCCCTTCTGCGCCATGCGGATGTTCTCGCCGATGTTGCGGAGGTAGCCGCTCATCAGCATGAACGCGGTGACCACGAAGGTGATGTCGCCGGCGCTCGCGCGGCCGCGCGTCCACTCGAGCAGCAGCAGGCCGGTCAGGCCCGCCTGCAGCGCCACCAGCATCATGTTGTGCAGCAGCCAGAGGTCGGTGAACCGGCCCCAGGTCTTCATCGTCGCCCTGCGCCACATCTCGGTGACGCTGCCGATCCGCGCCTCCTCGCGCCTCTCGGCCCCGAAGGTCTTCACCGTGGCGTTCGACGAGATGGAGTCGGCCAGCGCGCCGCCGATCCGCGAGTCAAGCGCGACCGAGCGCAGGTTGGCCGGCCGCGCCCACAACGACGTCAGGTAGACGTTGGACAAGACGTACAGCACCGTCACCGCGGAGGCGAACAGGCCTACCGCCGGCCAGCGGAGCAGCATCATCACGCACAGCCCGCCCAGCACGATGGCGGCCGGCCCGAACCAGATCAGCACGGCGTCGGTCACCGTGTCGTAGCCCCACATGGCCCGGCTCAGCCGCCGCACGGTGGCGCCGGCGAAGGTGTCAGCGTGCCAGTCGGCGGAGAAGCTCTGGACCCGGCGGAAGCCGTCGTCGGTCATCTCCTTCATGTTGGTGGCTGAGAACGGGATCAGGAACCGCATGGCGGTGTTCCGGATCACCGAGAAGGCCAGGTAGACGCCCACGAACGCCGCCCAGGCCTGCCAGGCCGGATCGGGGTTGGCGGGGCCCGCGCTCACGGCGTCGACCAGCCGCCCCGCCGCCCAGGGCAGCATCAGGTCGAAGCCGATCGCGATCAGCGTCAGCACGATGGTGGCGGCCATCAGCCAGGGCCGCCGGCGCCAGTAGGTGGAGACGAACGCCAGCACCTTGCGGTTCGAGAGCTGGCGCTCGCGGGTCTCTTCTTCGTCCTCGTAATGGTCGGTCATGACGGTCTCGGATACGGGCGACGGACCAGGGCTCGCTCAAGAGCACACACAGGTCCGGCGCAGGAATGAAACGTATTGGTGGCCGGAGCTTCGAGCGGCTGGAGCTCGGAGGCCCCCTAATCGGAGGTGCCTTGGGGGCGCGCGGGATCGCTTCGCGAGGGCGGCCGGTCAGGCCACGCGGCGAAGCGGCTCGGACTTAACGGAGCGGCGGCGGCGGCCCGAGGCGCGTGCGGCGGAAGATCAACGAAGCAAGCACTGCCATGCTGTCCCTCCTGCTCGGGCCTCAGAGGATG
>NZ_DASWTE010000081.1:0-7751 GCF_036402295.1 Phenylobacterium sp. | reverse complement strand
TTGAAGATCCTGATCACAGGCGGAGCCGGCTTTATCGGGTCCGCGGTCGTCCGGCGGGCTATCCGCGATGGCCACCAGGTGGTGAACCTGGACGCGCTGACCTACTCGGCCAATCTCGAGAACGTCGAGAGCGTGGCCGGCGACGCGAACTACGCCTTCGAGCATGTCGACATCTGCGACCGCGCCAAGGTCGAGGCGGTGTTTGCGCAGCACCAGCCCGATGCGGTCATGCACCTGGCCGCCGAGAGCCACAACGACCGCGCCATCGAGGGTCCTCTGGATTTCGTGAAGTCCAACATCATGGGCACGGCGATCCTGCTGGAGGTGGCGCGCGCCCACTGGAACAAGCTGGACGGTGAAAAGAAGGACGCCTTCCGCTTCCACCACATCTCGACCGACGAGGTGTTCGGAGCCCTCGGCGAGGACGGCGACTTCTCCGAGGAGACGCCCTACGACCCGCGCTCGCCCTATTCGGCGTCAAAGGCGGCCTCCGACCACCTCGTGAGGGCCTGGGGCCACACCTACAAGTTCCCCGTGGTCATCACCAACTGCTCCAACAACTACGGGCCCTACCAATTCCCCGAGAAGCTGATCCCCACGGTGATCACCCGGGCGCTGGAGGGGAAGGACATCCCGGTCTACGGCGACGGCCGGCAGGTGCGCGACTGGCTGCACGTGGACGACCACGCCGAGGCGCTCTTGCTGGTGCTGGCCAAGGGCAAGCTGGGCGACACCTACTGCATCGGCGGCGACGCGACGAAGCGGAACCTCGAGGTGGTGAAGATCATCTGCGCCCACCTCGACAAGATGGCGCCCGCCAACACGCCCCACGCCGAGAAGATCCGGTTCGTCACCGACCGGCCGGGTCACGATTTCCGCTACTCCATCGACGCCTCGAAGCTCGAGCGCGAGCTCGGCTGGTCGGCCCGCATGCCGCTGGACCAGGGCCTGGAGGACACGGTGCGCTGGTACGTGGACAACTACGCCTGGGTCGAGGGCATCCGGAACCGCGGCTTCCATTCGGACCGCCTGGGGCTCGTCAAGGCGTGACGCCCCCTCAAGCAACCAGGCGGGGCATCGTCCTGGCCGGCGGCGCCGGCACCCGGCTGCACCCGCTCACCATGGCGGTCTCCAAGCAGCTGCTGCCCGTCTACGACAAGCCGATGATCTACTACCCGCTGTCGGTGCTGTTCCTGGCCGGCGTGCAGGAGATCCTGATCATCACGACCGCCGAGGACCAGGCGGGCTTCGTGCGCCTGCTGGGCGACGGCTCGCGGTTCGGCGCTCATTTTGAGTACATCGTCCAGCCGACGCCCGGGGGCCTCGCCGAGGCCTATCTGCTGGGCGAGGCGTTCGTCCGCGGCGAGCCCAGCGTCCTGATCCTGGGCGACAACATCTTCTTCGGGCAGAACTTCGTGCAGATGCTGAAATCGGCCGACGCGCGCAAGGACGGCGCGACGGTGTTCGGCTATCCGGTGCACGATCCCGAGCGCTACGGTGTCGTGGAGCTGTCGCCCGACAACAAGGCCCTCTCCATCGAGGAGAAGCCGGCCAAGCCCAAGTCCAACTACGCGGTGACCGGCCTCTACTTCTACGACGGCCGAGCCAGCAGCATGGCGAAAACCCTCACGCGCTCGGCGCGCGGCGAGCTGGAGATCACCGCGCTCAACGACCTCTACCTCCAGCAGGGCGAGCTCCATGTCGAGCTCCTTGGCCGCGGGTTCGCCTGGGAGGACGCCGGCACGCACGACAGCCTTATCCAAGCGGGCGAGCTGATCCGTACCTACGAGCAGCGCCAGGGACTGCGCATCGGCTGCCTGGAGGAGATCGCCTACGAGAACCGCTGGATCGACCGCGAGGAGCTTCTGAAGTCGGCCGACGTCCAGGCGAAAAGCGAGTACGGTCGCTATCTGCGTGAGCTGGCCGGCCGCGGCGCATGACACTCGGAGAGAGTGCAGCCTGCGCCCACTCGCCATGATCGACGGACGCTGTTACCCATCTGCATAACGGGTTCGCTACCGCTTCGCGTCTGCGCTACGACCGGTTCGGACTCTGTAAGAATTGTTGCATCAACTGCCCGCCGGAACCGCGCGACGGTTCGGCTAGAGGGAGGGGCCCTTGAAGACCAAAGCACTCGTCGTCGTGGTGGCCGTCAGCGCGGGGCTCGCGCTCTCCGGCTGCGACCAGATCAAGAAGCTCGTCGGCGGCGGCAAGCCCACAGGCCAGGTGGTGGCCACGGTCGACGGCGAAGAGATCACCACGCTGCAGCTGCGGGCCGAGCTGGGTAATTTCAGCTCGCGCGATCCCGCCGTCATGAAGGCCGCCCAGCAGCAGGCGCTGCAGCGGATCATCCTGCGCAAGATGCTGGCCGAAGAAGCCCGCAAGATGAAGCTGGACAAGGGCGCCGACTACACCCTGCAGCTCGAGCGCGGGCAGGAAACGCTGCTGGCGCAGCTTTACCAGCGCAAGCTGGCCAGCCAGACCACCCAGCCCACCCGCGCCGAGGCCGAGGCCTTCGTGCAGTCGCATCCGGAGATGTTCGCGAACCGCCGCGTGATGTTCGTCGACCAGGTCATCGCCGCGCCGACCAAGATCGCGCCCGAGCGTCTGCGTCCGCTGAAGACGTTGGACGAGGTGAAGGCGCTGCTCGCCGCGGAAGGCGTGCAGTACCAGGAGAACGCGGTCGTGCTCGACACGCTGACGGGCAACCCGGCGCTGGTGAAGGCGGTCATCAACCTGCCCGCGGGCGAGGTCTTCGTGATTCCGCAGGGCGGCTCGCTGCTGTTCAACCAGGTCACCGCGGTGCGCCCGACGCCGTTCGTCGGCGACATGGCGACGGCCTTCGCCATGAACACGATCCGAGGCCAGAAGGCCCAGACCTTCGTGGCCAAGAAGGTCACCGACATGCGTAAGGGCGCGGAGTCGAAGATCATCTACAACCCGGCCTACAAGCCGCCGCCGCCGAAGAAGAAGGCTGCGGCCCCAGCGCCGGCAACGGCCGCACCCGCGGCGGCGCCGGCAGAGGCGCCCGCCGCACCGCCGGCGGAACCGGCGGCCAAGTAACGAAAAGGCCGGCGCCCGGGCGCCGGCCTTTTTTCTTCTGCCGAGTCTGGCGCTCTAAGAGCCTGTGGCCGCTCTCGGAACCGCGGCCTCGCGGTTGAGGTTGCGCTGGGCCCAGATCATCCAGATCAGCGTCGGCAGGCCTTCCTCGACGAACGCGTAGCGCGGCTCGCTCTCGCCCGGCATGGACTTGAGAAGCCGTTCGTTGGCCAGCACCTCGATCGCGTCCTGGGCCTTGCGGGCCGAGATGTGGTTCGTCGTCTCGATGTCGGACGCGTCGAACACGCCGTCGGCGGCCAGGGCCGCGCGCGAGGTCATCGCGAGCGCATCCTGGCGGCCCTGCTCGAACAGGCGGCGCACGTGAGCCTGGGCGGGCGAGGCGATGCGGCCCTGGAACTCCAGGATCGTGCGGTCCACGGCGCTGGCCACGTCGCTCGGCAGCACCGTGCTGCGCCCGGCGTCGAGCGCGGCATGGCCGGCGTGGTGGCAGATCAGGTTGGCGATGTAGGGCGAGCCCCGCGCCACCTCGACCACGAAGGCGCTGGCCTGGGTGTCGAACTTCAGGTCGGCCTCGCGCTCGCCGTTGGCGACGATCTGCAGGACCTCGGCCTCGGTCATCTTCGGCACCCGGAGCGCGAAGATGTTGCGGCGGATCGACGGAATGTGCTCGACCAGTTCGGTCAGGTCGGCGGCGACGCCGGCCAGCACCAGCTGCACGCGGCCCAGGCGGTCGGAGAGGTTCTTGATCACCTCGGCGATGTCGCGGCGGAACGAGGCGGACTCGGCGCGGTCGAACTCGTCCAGGATGATCAGGACGCGCGTGCCCGTGAGCCGCGCGCAGAGATCGCCGAACTTGCGCGGGGTCAGCGGCTCGTTGGGCAGCAGGTCGGCCAGCGACGAGCCCTTTTCGGCCTCGGCGGTCGTCGGCGAGAAGCCGGAGTGGAACAGCAGCGGGATTTCAGCCGCGGCGGCGCGGAAGGTCTCGTCGAAGTTCGAGTTCGCGCCGCACGAGGTGTAGACCACGATGTAGCGGGCCTCGGTAGCCGCCTGGGTCAGCACGTGCATCAGCGACGTCTTGCCGATGCCGCGCTCGCCGTAGAGCACGACGTGCAGCCGCTGGTCCTCGATGGAGCGGATGATCGTCTTCAGTACGTCGTCGCGGCCGGCGAACAGCCGCCGGTCGGCCACGGGCTGGGACGGCGTGAACGCATGGCGCAGCTTCGCGCGAACCGCGGAGAAGCGGTCGCCGCGGCCGCTCATCTGGTCGCTGGCGGTTGTATTGAAACGGGGCAGGCCGCCCGGTTCGGGACCGCGCCGGTGCGCTTCCCGGATCAGCGGCTTGACCACCGCCGTCTGCGCGGCCTCGGCGCGCGCCGACTTCGCGGGCGTCTTCCGCTTAAACGGGTTCCAGGCCAACTCGCTCTCCATCGTACGTGCGTCCTGTACCATAACCCACGCGTGTACGCGGGCGTTCTGCTCTTGGACGCCTTTAGTGCCTCGGCTCTGCCTTCTGTTTGCTTAATCAGGCCGAAAAGTCGATTCTGAGGCGGGCGAAGCGGAGCTGGATCGGGCCGCCCGACGGCAAACTCGCTCTTATCAACCTTGAGTGTTACAACTGGCGCCAAGTTTGCAGACTGCGCTGCTGTGCCGGTTCGCCATTGGCATCTTTGGACTGCGGGTTCCGAGGGCTTTTCGGGTGAGAGGCTTCCGCCACTCGCCCATTAGGCGAAGTTAAATGACAGGGGCTGGCGGCCCCTCTAAGGGTGAATGCGAAGTTAAATTTAGGGGTGCTGACAAATGAAGACCTTCTCCAAGTTCCTGACTGCCTCGGCGTTCGCTGTGGCTCTGATGGCCGGCGCCAGCTCCGCGAACGCCGCCGTCACCTTCGACCTGATCGACTCGGCTGCTCTGAACCTCAACGGCTCGGAAGGCTTCTCGGCGACGATCACCGACGACCTCGGTGCGTTCGAGCATACGTTCGAGTTCACGCTCGACGGCTCGAACCTGACGAACACCACCGTCGGGACGATCCAGCTCGGCTCCAAGGACATCGACTTCTCGGAGATCACGCTGGACGGCTTCAATCTCACGCAGGTGGGCGCCGACCCGTCGGGTGAGAACTGGGAGCTGCTGGGCACGGTCCTGGGCGCCGGCCCGCACACGATCACCGTGAAGGGTTCGGTCCTCGGCTTCGGCACCACGCCGGGCGCGACCTACACCGGCTCGCTCAACATCGCGGCCGTGCCGGAACCCGCCACCTGGGCCCTGATGATCATGGGCTTCGGCAGCGCCGGCTACATGATCCGCCGTCGTCGCGTCGCCTTCGCCTAAGAAGCGTCGCAACATAGTTTGCGGGAGCCGCCGACCCTCGGGTCGGCGGCTTCTTGCATTTTAGCGCGGTTCTAATCTTCGACGGCGCAATGTATCAGGCGGTAGGCCGCTGCTCGGCGGCGCGTTGCGTGGACGACTGTGAAGGCAATCCTTAGGGCTCTGTTGGGGCGCTGGCTGGTGGTGGCCATCTCGGTGGCCGCCTGCCTGATCGGCGGCTTGGTGGTGATCGCCACGTCGCCGCCCCGGTACAAGGGCACGGCCCGGGTCGTGCTCGACTACATCCGGCCCGACCCGACGACCGGCGCGGTCCTGCCCTCGAAGATGCTCGACGCCTATATTACGAGCCAGATCAACCTGATCCGCGACTTCCAGGTCACCGGACCCGCCGTCGAGGCCATGGGCTTCGTCGACAATCCGGACATCCAGGCCGCCTACTACGCCAACCCGCCGGCCGACGGCCGCGACCTGCATTCGTGGATCGCCGCCCAGGTAGGCGCCGCGGCCGGCGGCTCGATGGTCGAGGACAGCAACATCCTCGAGATCGCCTACATCGCCTCGTCGCCCGAGCTGGCCGAGGCCGTGGTCGACGCCCTGCGCGCCGCCTACATAGAATCGGGCGCCGCGCAGACGCGCCGGGCAGCCGAAGAGCAGGGCCAGCGGCTGGCCACGCGGATCGAGGCCGCCAAGGCCACGCTCGCCCAGCTCGAGGACATGCAGAACCGTTACGAGGACGAAACGGGCCTCACGATCAGCGAGCGGGGTCGCGACGAGGAGGCGGCCAAACTGGAAGACATGCTGCGGGTGGACCGGATGCCCGTGGTCGTCAAACCGTCCGGGCCTGGGGTCGCCGGCATCCTGCTGCGGCAGCTGGACGGCGAGATCGCCGAAGCCAGCACCACCCTCGGCGTGAATCACCCGCGGCTGATAGGCCTGCGCCAGCGCCGCATCGCCCTGCAGGCCCAGGTCGAAGCGAATGCTTCGCGCGCCTCCTCTAGCGCCCAGGTCGTGGCGCAGAACGAGCGGATCGCCGCGGCGATGGTCGAGCAGCAGATGTCCAAGGTGCTCGCGGCGCGCGAGCCCACGCTGCGGCTGCGGTTGATGCAGGATGAGATCAACCGCCTGCGCCAAGACATCAACAAGATGACCGAGAGCCTCGTGGCGTCGCGCACCCTGTCCGGCGCCGACATCTCGACGACGAAACCGATCGGCCCGCCCGTGGCGGAAAAGACGCCGGTGTTCCCGAACAAGCTGCTGATCCTCGGCGGCTCGGCCGGTCTGGGCTTGTTGGCAGGCTGCCTGCTGGCCATTCTGATCGAGCTGATGGGGCGGCGCATCCGGGCGGCGCGCGACCTCGAGGCCGCGACAGGGGCGCCGGTGCTGGTCGGACTGCCGGATTATCGACGCGCGCTGCGGAAGCGCCGTCGTGGCCCTGTGCCGGCGCAGATCGAGACGACGCGTCCGCCCACGGCCATGGCTGCGGAATGACGCGGCCCCCCAAGGCCGCCAGGGCCCCGAAACCGCCCAAGGCGCGCAAGGTCAAGCCGCCCAAGCCCCCGCGCGGCCGCAAGGCGCGGCCTGAAGGTGTCTGGGTGACGCCCGAGGGCTACCGCCTCGCCCAGCGCCTGGTGGCCCTGGATCCGGCGCGGCCGGGCGGCGACATTATCGTGGCGCTGGCCCACGAGGTCGTCGACCGGCACGTGCGGCTGGGTCGGCGAGGCCTTGCCGTCTGCGGTGCGGCGTCCGGGGCCGGCGTGACCTTCGTGGCGGCGAACCTCGCTATTGCGCTGGCCCAGGCGGGGGTCTCGACCCTGCTGGTCGACGCCAATTTGGAGGCCCCGCGCCTGCACGAGCTGATTGCGCCGCCTGAGCCCGGCCCGGGCCTGGGCGACCTCCTCACAGACGCCGAGCTCAGCCTGCACGACGTGGTGCATTCCGACGTGCTTCCCGGCCTTTCGGTCCTATACGCGGGCGCGGGCGTGCCGGAAGGCCCGGACGGCCTGGGGAGCGAGCGGTTCCGTGCGCTCGCGGAGCGCTGCCTGCGCGACTACGACTGCACGATCTTCGACACCGCCCCCGCCAACCGTTCGACGGGCGCCCGGGCGGTCGGCCTCACGACGGGCTACGCGCTGCTGGTGGCCCGGCGGAACCTGAGCTACGCCGAAGACATGGGCGCCCTCACGGCCCAGCTCAATCAGGACGACGTCGAGATCATCGGCTCTGTGCTGAACAACGCCTGAGAGGCGCGCTACTGGGCTCGGCCGGCCTCGCGCGGGGTCTTGGCGCGGAACGCCAGGGCGACGACGGCTCCCAGCATGATGAACACGAGGGGGTGGTTGGCCTCCTGACTCAGGACGGCCTTC
>NZ_DASWTE010000080.1:0-19359 GCF_036402295.1 Phenylobacterium sp. | reverse complement strand
CGGCGAGACGACCGAGCGCCCCGACGCCACGATCCTCGCCCTCGGCGGCGCGAGCTGGCCGCGCCTGGGTTCCGATGGCGCCTGGGCGGCCTGGCTCCCCGACGTTGCGCCGTTCCGCCCGGCCAACATGGGCTTCGACGTGGCCTGGAGCCCGGTGATGCGCGGCTTCGCCGGCCAGCCGCTGAAGGGCATCGCGCTAAGCTTCCGCGACCGCACCGTCCGCGGCGAGGCCATGGTCGCCGCCTATGGAGTGGAGGGCGGCGCGCTCTACGCCCTCTCCGCCGCGCTGCGCGACGCCATCGCGGCAGACGGCTCGGCGACGGTCACCTTCGACCTGCGCCCCGACATGACCGCCGGCGCCCTCACCGCGCGCCTCAGCCACCGCAAGCCCGGCCAGTCGCTCTCCAACCACCTGCGCAAGGCGCTCAAGCTCTCACCCGTCGAGACCAACCTGCTGCGCGAAGCCCACGGCAAGGACCTGCCGACCGGGCCCGGCGCCCTGGCCCACGCCATCAAGGCCGCGCCGATCCGCCTGACCGGCGTCCAGGGCCTGGCCCGCGCGATCTCGTCGGCCGGCGGCGTCCGCCTCGACGCCGTGGACGAGCGCCTGATGCTGAAGGCCCGCCCCGGCGTCTTCGTCGCCGGCGAGATGCTCGACTGGGAAGCCCCCACCGGCGGCTACCTGCTACAGGCGACCTTCGCGACAGGGCTGGCGGCGGCCGAGGGCGTGCAGGCGTTCCTAGCTACTCCGCCGCCGCGGTGACCTTCGCCTCGGCCGGCCACGGGTCGACCGTCACGCGGCGCATGTGCCGCCGCTGGCCGGGGTAGTCGTTGAGCGCGAAGTGCCAGACCGAGCGGTTGTCCCAGAAGGCCACGGACCCCTTCGCCCACTGGAACCGGGTCGTGAACGCCTCGTAGCGGCAGTGGTCGAACAGGTAGTCCAACAGCGCCTTCGACTCCTTCGTCTTCCAGCCGTCGATCCTGAGCGTGAAGGCCGGGTTCACGTACAGCGCCTTGCGCTTCGTCTCCGGGTGGACCAGCACCATCGGGTGGACGAACTCGCCGACATAGCCGTCGGCCTCGGCCACGCTCATCGAGCCGCGCTTCTGCGCCGAGGCGCCCTGGGCGGAGTACTCGCGGCTGGCCGAATGCACCGCGTACAGCCCCTCCAGTGTCCGCTGCAGCCCCGGCGACAGCGCCTCGAACGCCGCCGCCTGGCTCGCGAACAGGGTATCGCCGCCCCACTCCGGCAGCTCGACCGCATAGAGGATCGAGCCGATCGCCGGCGTCTGCAGGAAGCTCATGTCCGAGTGCCAGCCGCCGCCGAAATTGATCTTGTCGGAGGGCTCCTTGATGATCTCCATGACTTCGGGCTGCCCGGCCATGCCGGCGACGTACGGATGGATGTTCAGCGGCCCGAACCGCTTGCCGAACGCCACCTGCTGGGCCGGCGTCAGGTCCTGGTCGCGGAAGAAGATCACCTGGTGCTCGACGAGCGCCTGGCGGATCGCCGCGATGGTCCGGTCGGGCAGCTCCTGGCTGAGATCGACGCCCGAAATCTCGGCGCCGAGGGCGCCGGCGGTACGGCGGATTTGCAGCGATTGGACCATGACGCCTCCCGGCCGGCTCTCTTAGAGTTAGAATACCGCGCGAAAGGCCGAGCGAAATGGACAAACCGACCGCCCGCTTCGACGCCGACGCCCACGCCGCCGAAATCCGCGCGCAGGGCTTCACGGTGATCCCCGACTTCATGGACGCCGAAACCATCCAGCGCGTCCGCGACACGCTGGCGCCCTACGAGGACAGTCACCACGGCCGCAACGACTTCGAGGGGCTCAAGACCGAGCGCGTCTACACCCTCGTCGCCCGCGGCAAGGTGTTTGAGGACCTGGCTGAGGACGCCCGGGTGATGGCGCTGATGGAGCGCTTCCTCCAGCCGGGCTTCCAGCTCACGGCCAGCCAGTCGATCCGCATCAATCCGGGCGAGGTGCCCCAGTCGATCCACTTCGACGACGGCTTCTACCGCCAGCCCCGGCCGCGGCCGGCCATCAGCTTCACCCTCATCGCCGCGGTCGACCCCTTCACCCAGGCCAACGGCTGCACCGAGGTGATCCCCGGCAGCCATCTGTGGGGCGATCCATCGGACCCGGCCCGCCCGAAGCCCGAGGAGTTGGAGGCGATGCTCGTGCCCATGGAGGTGCCCGCCGGCGCGGCCTTCGTCATGGCCGGCACGTTGCTCCACCGCGGGGGCGGCAACCGCACGGACCGTCCGCGGCTCGCCTTCACCAACCAGTATTGCGAGCCCTGGGCGCGCACCCAGGAGGAATGGCGCCTCTCCATCCCCAAGGAGATGGTCCGCGAGATGTCGCCCCGCCTGAAGACCCTCCTGGGCTACGACATCTGGCCGCCGTTCATGGGCATGGTCACCGCCTCGCACCCCCTGAAGTCGCTGGAGGAGGGCTGGGTGCCGCCGGTGGTGGCCCAGCGGCCGCGCTAGCCGCCCCACCAGTTGTCATCCCGGTCTTCGCTTCGCGAAACCAGGATGACACCGCTGGGTTGGACTACCCCAAATTCCGTCGGAACAGTGCGAACAGCCGCTCCCAGTGCCGCTCGGCGGCGGTCTTGTCGTAGACCGCGCCGCGCTGCGGGAAGGCGAAGCCGTGGTGGACGTCGCGGTAGACCTCGACCTCGGCGTTGACGCCGGCCTGCTTCAGCGAGGCGTCCAGCGCCTGCACCATTTCGAGCGGCGCATACGCATCGTGCTCGGCGCAGGCGAAGTAGAGCTCGGCGTCGGCCTTCTGCGCCGCCAGGTGCGGGCTGTCGGGCGCGTCCGTCACCAGCTGCACGCCGTAGAGCGACGCCGCGCAGGCGACGCGCTCGGGATGCCGGGCCGCGGCGTTGATCGCGTACTGGCCGCTCATGCAGTAGCCGATGGCCGCCGCGGGCCCGGGGCTCGCGGCCCGGTCGCGGTCGGCGTAGTCCAGCAGCGCGTCGGCGTCGCTCATCACCATCGGGATGCTGATCGAGCCCATCAGCTCGAACATCCGCGCCCGCGCCTCGGCCTCGGGCAGCGGCGGCAGGTCGGCCAGCTCCAGCACGCCCTTGCGGTAGTAGAGGTTGGGCAGCATCACGTAGTAGCCGGCCGTCGCGATCCGCCGGGCCATGTCGCGCAACTCCTCGCGGATCGCCGGCGCGTCCATGAAGAACAGCACGATCGGGTGCGGCCCGCCGCGCTCGGGATGGGCGATGAAGGTGGTGGCCTTGCCGTCCCGGGTGGGGATCTCGACGGTCTGTTCGATCATGGAACCAGCTCGGTGGGCGCGATTCCCAACTCTTTCAGGAAAGGCTCGGCGTAGTCGATACGGCCCGTCATGGTTTTCGGGTCGCCGCTGGAAAGCTGGTAGACCGCCTCGGCGATGAACTTGATCGGCTGGACGCGGTCCTTGGTCTGTTCGTTGATCAGGCCGTGCACCGCCACGCCGGGCGTGTCCACCAGCCCCGGCGAGACCACGTTGACCGCGATGCCGTCGTCGTAGACCTCCGACGCGAGCCCCGTGGTGAAGCGCTCCAGCGCCGCCTTGCACATGCCGTAGACCGTGCCGCCGCCGCGCCGGTTGTAGGGCTGCTTCGGGTGGATGCCGGCGCCGGACGAGATGTTGACGATCCAGCCCGACTTCTTCTCGCGCATGGACGGCAGCACCAGCTGGGCCAGGTGGAACGGCGCCCACACCTGCACCTCCATCATCAGGTCGAAGCGCTTCTTGGGGAACGTCTCCACGGGGATGAAGAAGGTCACCGCCGCGTCGTTCACCAGGATGTCGACCGGGCCGTAGGCGGCGACCGTCTCGGCCACCAGCCGCTCGCGGTCGGCCTCCTGCGAGAGATCGGCCTTGATGGCGGTGGCGGTCCCCCCGAAGCCACGGATGCGGTCGACGGTGGCGTGCAGGGTGCCGGGGAGCTTGCTGTCGCCCTCCTCCGCGGTCCGCGCGGAGACCGCCACCTTGGCGCCTTCCATGGCCAGCCGCACGGCGATCGCCTCGCCGATGCCGCGGCTCGCGCCGGTGACCAGGGCCACCTTGCCCTTCAGCTTCCCGTTCGGATTCACACCCGCCATCGACCGTCCTCCCATACCGTTCTTTCTGATTGCCGGTACGGTCGCGCGACAAGCGCCTGCGCGCAAGAGGTTCGGCTAGCGGCGCTCGCGGACGGTGAGGCGGCCGACGGTCAGCTCGTCGACCTCGATGCGGCGCACGCGCACCCTGCCCATGATCAGGTGTCCCACCACGAGGCGGCCGATGGCGACGGCGCCCACGGCCATCGCCCCGAACGCCACCGCGCCGACCGCGGCGGCCACCATGTGCTGGGCGGGAAGGCGGTGGCGGGGCGGGCGAGCGAGCTCGTTCATGGCCGCGATCCTGCGCGCAGGCCCCGCTGCGGCGCAAGCAACGCCGCTAGCCGCTACGCAGCCTTCTGCAGCTCCTGCTTCACGCGCTCGGCCAGGGTCTTGATGTCGATGGGCTTGGGCAGGAACGACACGTTGCGCTCGCCCTCCAGCAGATCGGAGAACTCGCTCTCGGCGTAGCCGGAGATGAACATCACCGGGGCCGATCCGAGGTACTGGCGAGCCTGCTTCAACAGGTCCGGGCCCTGCATGCCGGGCATCACCACATCGGAGATCATCAGGTCGATCTCGCCGGCGTGGCTCTCGGCGTATTCCAGGGCCTCCTCGCCGCTGGCCGCCTCGATCACCTCGTAGCCGCGGGCGCGCAGCAGCTTGGCGGCGACGCCGCGCACCGCGTCCTCGTCCTCGACGAACAGGATCCGGCCGGCCCCCGAGAGGTCCCGCGCCGCGGGCCGCTTGGGCGGCGAAGACTCGGCGGCGGGGACGGGCGCCACCGCCACAGGCCCCACATGCACCGGCAGGAAGATGCGGAACGCCGCGCCCTCGCCGGGCTTGGAGTCCACCGCGATCCAACCGTCCGACTGCTTGACGATGCCGTAGACGGTGGCGAGGCCCAGGCCGGTGCCCTCGCCCACCGCCTTGGTGGTGAAGAACGGCTCGAAGATCTTCTCCTTGACCTCCGCCGGGATGCCGGGGCCGTCGTCGCTGACCTCGATCATCGCGTGATCGCCCTGAGCGGTCGGATAGCCCAGGCTGCGGGCCTCGTCCTGGGTGACGCGGGCGGTGCGGATATTGATCACCCCGCCGCCATGGCTGCGGATCGCGTCGCGGGCGTTGACCACCAGGTTCATCACCGCGGTGTCCAGCTGGCCGCGGTCGGCGCGCACCTGCGGCAGGTTGCGGCCGTAGTCGGTGACCAGCTTGATGTCCTCGTAGAGCAGCCGGCGCAGCAGCACCTCCGACTCCGAGACCATCTCGCCCACGTCCAGGATCTCGCGCTGGACCGTCTGCTTGCGCGAGAACGCCAGCAGCTTGCGGACCAGGTCGGCGGCCCGCATCGAGGTCTGCTTGATCTCGTTCAGGCCCTCGTAGCTGGGGTCGCCCACCGGGTGCCGGGTCGCCAGCACGTCCAGCTGCATGAGGATGGCGGTCAGGAGGTTGTTGAAGTCGTGCGCCACGCCGCCGGCCAGCTGGCCGATGGCCTGCATCTTCTGGCTCTGGGCGAGCTGCAGCTCGACCTGCTTCTGCTCGGACACGTCGACGAGATAGGCCACCCAGCGGCCGCCGCTCTGCGACAGGTAGAGGTGGGCGATCCGGGTCGGGTCGTGGGCGAGCCGGACTTCCAGCGGCGCGTGGCCGTCCTTGTGCTCGGGCAGCCGCATGCCGGCGTCCAGGCGGCTGGCGGGTTCGATCAGCGCGCCGAACAGTTGGCCGGCCTCGCCGCCCTTGGCCAGGGCCGCCAACGCGGGGTTGGCCTCGACGATGCGGGCCTCGAAGGGATCGTCGCCGTCCAGCAGCGCGGCGCCGAACGGCGAGGCCGCGGCGAATGCGTCCAGCACCTTGGGCGGCGGCGCCTTGGCGCTGGCCACGGCGTTCAGCACCTCCATCGCCGACGACGGCAGGGCCAGGGGCCCGTCGCGCCCGGCCAGCCGCACCAGGAACCGGCGGGGCCCGATCGGCGAAACCAGCGCCTCGCGCTCCTGGCCGCCGGCCTTGACCGGCGCGCGGCCCAATTCGCCCCGGCGGGCGGCGGCCAGCGCGCCGAACAGGCTGGACGCGGCCGCGCCGCTCTTGGGCAGGCGCGGCTGGCTGCCCATCGCCTCGCGCCAGGCCGGGTTGGTGGTGAGCAGCCGCCCGTCGGGGGCGACGACGGCGGCCGGTTCGTCCAGCGCCGAGAGGAAGGCCTCGGCTCCAGCCTCCTCGGCCGGCGCGTCCTCCGGCGTGCCGCGCAGGACGAAGATCCCGATGCAGGACACCCCCGCCAGCCCGATCAGCAGCAGCGAGCTGCCCAGCGCCTCGAAGGGCGCGTTGAGCAGCGGCGCGCTCGCGAACACGACGGCGAGCAGGAAGAACACCACGGCGAACGCCGTGAGGAAGTCGGCCTTGCGGGTCTTGGACGGCGGCTCGGCCATGGATGGGCTCAGCACTTCCGGCGATTCGGTCGACTGCATTCTGTCACAGAGCCAATAGCTTACAGAGGCCTGGCCGCGCGGGGGCGGCGCTGGGCCGAGTTGAGGATGAAGCCGATGATCTTGGCGACGGCTTCATAGTGGGCCGGCGGGATCATCTCGTCGATGTCGACGGCGGCGTAGAGCGCCCGAGCCAGCGGCGGATCCTCGATCACCGGCACGCCGGACTCCTCGGCCACCGAGCGGATCTTCAGCGCGAGCGAGTCGAGGCCCTTGGCGACGCAGGTCGGCGCGGCGCTCTCGCCCTGCTCGTATTTCAGCGCCACGGCGTAGTGGGTCGGGTTCATGACCACGACGGTGGCCTCGGGCACCGCCTGCATCATGCGCTGGCGCGCGCGCGTGTAACGGATCTGCCGCTGGCGCGCCTTCACGTGTGGATCGCCCTCGGTGTTCTTGTAGTCTTCCTTGACCTCTTCCTTGGTCATCCGCTGGCGGACCATGAAGCGCTGGCGCTGCCAGAGCCAGTCGCCGCCGGCGACCACCAGGGTCAGGGCCAGGACGGAGAAGACCAGCCGCCGGAAGATGTCGAGGCACAGCGGCAGGATCGCCGACGGGTCCAACGCCGCCAGGCCTGCGAGCTGCGGCGCATAGGGCTTCAACACCCACCAGGCCAGGAGGCCGATGATCACCACCTTCACGGTCGACTTGGCGAACTGCATCAGCCCGTCAGGGCCGAACAGGCGCCCGAAGCCCTTGCGCGGCGAGACCTTGCTGAAGTCGGGCTTCAGCTTGTCGGGGGTGATCCGCAGGCCCGACTGGATCAGGTTTGCGCCGGTCCCGGACACCGCGGCCGCCGCCATCACCGCGATCAGGATCGGCGCGGTGGCCACCATCGCATAGCGGAAGATGTCGACGCCGCCGCGGCCCTCCAGCGACATGGCGTCGGGCTGGGCGATGAACGGCAGGAGCTGGGTGGCCAGGTTGCGCGACATCCACCCGCCGGCCAGCAGGACCACGCCCGACACGGCCGCCAGGGTGGCGAACTGGGGCAGGTCCATGGTCTTGGGGACGTCGCCCTTCTGCCGAGCCTTCTCGAGCTTCTGGGGTGTCGCCTCTTCTGTCTTTGACTCGCGATCGGGACCTTCGCTCATGGCGTCACGAAGGTCCCGACGAGGTCACGATAGCGGTCGATCCAGACCATCCCGATCGTGCCCAGGCTAAGCGCGAAGATCGACAGCCCCAGGAGCACGATCAGCGGCGTGGCGGCGAAGAACACCTGGAACTGCGGCATCACCCGGTTCACCAGCCCCAGCGCGACGTTGAAGATCAGCGAGAACACGATCACCGGCGCTGAGAGTTGCAGGCCCAGCGCGAACGACTTGGCGAGCGTCTGCACCGCCAGCTGGGCCGCATCGGCCACCGGCACGTCGCGGCCGAAGGGGAACAGGTCGAACGACTTCACGATGGCGGCCACGAACAGGTGATCGAGGTCGGTGGCGAAGATCAGGACGATACCGATCAGGCCGAGGAAGGTGCCCACGGTGGTCGAAGGCGTGGCCTGCATCGGGTTGGCGGTCTGGGCGAACGACAGCGTCGTCTGGAGGGAGACGATCTCGCCGGCCGTCGCCAGCGAGGTCATGAACATCCGCAGGACGCCCCCGATCAGCAGGCCGATCAGCAGCTCCTTGATCACCATGAGCGTCATGTCGGCCGGGGCCGTGGGGATCGGCGGGACCTTGCCGACCAGCAGGGGGAACAGCATCAGCGAGAGCGCCAGCGCGAAGGACAGGCGTATGCGGGGCGGAATGAACGTCTCGCCCAGGCCGGGCAACAGCATGATCACCGCGCCCAGCCGCGCGAAGACGAGGCCGGCGGCGTAGACCTGCTGGGCTGTGGCGTAGGATTCCACGCGCCCGCCCGCTCTCACATGCCCGCGATGCGGGCCGCGATGTTGCGCATGAAGCCGCTCATCAGCGCGCCCATCAGGGGCAGGAAGACGAGCAACGACACGAAGATCGCGACGATCTTCGGCGCATAGACGAGCGTCTGCTCCTGGATCTGGGTCAGCGCCTGCAGGAGGCCGATGCCGACGCCCACGATCAGGCCGACGATGAGCACCGGCGCGCAGAGCTGGATGGTCAGCCAGATGGCGTCACGCCCGACGTCCAGAACCTCGGCGCCGTTCATCGAAAACCTCATGCGGAAACAGGGGCGGCGATCGCGCCGCCGGTCCCTAAATCTCGCCGGTCATGGTTAACGAAAGGCTAGAGCGGGTTAACCCTTCCCCTCCCTTGATGGGGAGGGACAGGCCGCGCCAGCGGCCAGGGTGAGGGAGTGAGGGCCAGTGTGCTGACGTCGGTGAGGATCGACACTTCCCCACCCTGGCGGCTTCGCCGCCTGTCCCTCCCCATCAAGGGAGGGAACGCGCCGCCTCGGCCGGCGTCACCTTCCCCGCGTCGCGATCGACGCTGTAGTTGGCGGCGCGCATCGCCTCCACCGAGATTGCGCCGACGAGAGGCCGCATCGCCTCGACCAGCCGCCGGTCGCCCGCCCGCTTCGGCGAGATCAGGATCACCGCATCGTAAGGCGGGATCGCGCCCTTCGGGTCGGCCAGCACCACCAGCCGGTCGGCGGCGATGCGCCCGTCGGACGAGAACGCGCTGATCACGTCGGCGTCTCCCGACGCCAGCGCCCGGTACATGAAGGTGGGCTGGAACGAGCGCTCGGTGCGGAACGAGAATCCGTAGGCCGCATCCACCGCCCTCCATTCGGGCCGCGACAGGAACTCCAGGTCCGAGCCCAAGGTCAGCCGCGGCGCCTCGCGGGCCAGGTCCGTCAGGCTCGCCACGCCCAGCGCTTTCGCCCGGTCCGCGCGCATGGCGAAGGCGTAGGCGTTCTCGAAGCCCAGCGAGCCCAGCACCACCACGCCGTCGCGGCGCTTCAGCTCGGCCGTCAGCTCGCGCAACACCGCGGCGCGGCCGGGATTGTCCGTGCGGCCGAGCACGTTGGTCCAGAGCGTGCCCGAGTAGTCGACGTAGACGTCCACCTCGCCCGAGGCCAGCGCCCGGTAGGCCACCGCCGAGCCCAGATCCTCCTTGCGGCTCACGTGCGCGCCGGTCCGCTCCAGCCGTTCGGCCATCAGCTCGGCCAGGATGTACTGCTCCGAGAAGTTCTTGGCCCCGACCACGTAGGTCCCCGGTTGGCCCAGGCCGACCAGCGGCGCTAGCGCGACGCCCGCGCCCACCACGAGCCCGGCCAGGCCCGCGATCACCAGGCCCCGCCGCCGCGTCCGCGCGCCGGTCTCCACCAGGCCCAGCAGCTGGTCGGCGGCCAGCGCCAGCACCGCCGAGGCCGCGCAGCCGAACAGCACGAACACCCAGTTCTCGGTCTGCAGTCCGGCGAAGATGTAGTTGCCCAGGCTGGTCTGGCCGACCGGCGTCGACAGCGTCGCCGCCCCGATGGTCCACACCGCGGCCGTCCGCACGCCCGCCATGATCACCGGCGCCGCCAGCGGCAGCTCCACCTGCAGGAGCTTCTGGCGGCCGGTCATGCCCACGCCCTCGGCGGCCTCCGAGATGGCCGGGTCGACGCCGGTGATCCCGGTCACCCCGTTCCGCAGGATCGGCAGGATCGAATAGAGCGTCAGCGCCAAGAGCGACGGCAGGAAGCCCAGCGCCGAGAAGCCCTGCCCCAGCACCGCCTGCGACAGGGCCGAGAGCGCCAGCAGCAACGGATAGAACAGCGCCAGTAGGGCCAGGCTGGGGATCGTCTGGATGAGGCTCGCCAGCGCCAGCACCGGCCACCGGAGCCGCGCGCTGCGGCTCGCCGCCACCGCCAGCGGCAGGCTGATCAGGACGCCGAGCGCCAGCGCGCTCACGCTCAGCAGCACGTGCCAGCCGAGGTACTCGGGCAGCAGTTCGAACGCGGCGGCGAGACGCGGACTCAAGCGCCCAGCCTTTCCCGCAAGCGCTCGGCCTGCCGTTTCGGCGCCTCCAGCAGGGCGCGAACGTTCGGGTCTTGCGCGTGCGCCAGCAGGTCGGCCGGCGCGCCGTCGGCGAGGATGCGGCCGTGGTCCAGCACCACGATCCGGTCGGCGAGCAGCACCGCCTCGGCCATGTCGTGCGTGACCATCACCGTCGTCAGCCCCAGCCGCTCGTGCAGCGCCCGGTACTCGGCCCCCAGGGCGTCGCGGGTCACCGGGTCCAACGCCCCGAACGGCTCGTCCATCAGCATCAGGGCCGGTTCGGCGGCGAGCGCCCGGGCCACGCCCACCCGCTGCCGCTGTCCACCCGACAGCGCGGAGGGCGCCCGCTGCGCCACCGCCGGCGGGAGCGCCACCAGCTCCAGCAGCGCCGCCACGCGCGCCGCCATCCGGCCGGCGTCCCAGCCCAGCAGTTTCGGCGTGATCGCGATGTTCTCGGCGACGGTCAGGTGGGGGAACAGGCCCACCTCCTGGAAGACGTAGCCGATCCGCCGGCGCAGCAGGTGCGGCTCGGCGGCCGCCACGTCCTCGCCGGCGACCGCGATCCGGCCGGCGTCGGGCCGGATCAGCCCGTTGATCGTCTTCAAGAGCGTGGTCTTGCCTGAGCCCGAGCCGCCCACCAGGGCCACGAACTCCCCCTCGCCCACCGCCAGGTCCACGCCGTCCAGCGCCGCGAGCGCGCCGTAGCGTTTCGAGACCCCCGAGAGCTGGATGAGCGGACCGGCCATGGCCGAGGCGTAGCACGGGCTTGGGGGAGCCGTCGCCAGCCGGTACACCTTGCCTCTGCAGCTAAACCGGAGTGTTCGCACGATGCCCCGCAGCCTCGCCCTGGCCATCATCCTGGCCTTCACTGCCACCACCGCCTCAGCCGATCCGTTGACCGTTGCGCTGAAGACCGGCGCAGGCGCCAGCGCCGGCAAGGCCACCCTGACCGAAGCGCCGAAGGGCGTGCTGCTGAAGGTCGAGGCCACAGGCCTGACGCCGGGCTGGCACGGCCTGCACTTCCACGCCAAGGCCGACTGCTCCAAGGCCGACTTCACCTCGGCGGGCGCCCACACCCACGGCGCGGACAAGGGCGTCCACGGCCTGCTGAACGCCGCCGCCAACGAGACCGGCGACCTGCCCAACCTCTATGTGGGCGCGGACGGAACGGGCAAAGCCGAGATGTTCACCAGCCTGACGACGCTGAAGGCGCTCCAGGACGCGGACGGCTCGGCCCTGGTCATCCACGCCGCGCCCGACGACCACCAGGCCCAACCTATCGGCGGCGCCGGCGCTCGGATTGCGTGCGGGGAGATCAAATAGGCGCCGTCATATCGGCATCCGCATGATCTCTTGATACGCGCTGATCACCTGATCCCGGACGGCGATCACCGTCTCGAGGCTGGCTTCGGCCGCGGAGATCGCGGTGACCACGTCGATCAGCTCGGTCTTGCCCGCCACCTGGGCGGCCATCTGCTTTTCGGCGGTCTTCGACGCCGCCATGGCGTCGGTCATGGCCGACTTCAGGATGTCGCCGAAGCCGCCGAGCTGGGCGGCCGCGCCCGGTCCCGACAGCGAGGGCAGCGGCTCGCCGATGCCGGCGACGCCCTTCTGCGCGGACGCATAGGCCTTGGCGGCGGCAAGGGGGGTGATCATCGGCTTGCCCCTACTTCTTCAGCAGATCCAGCGTGCGCATCTCCATGCTGCGCGCCGTCTCGATAACGTTGAGGTTGGCCTCGTAGGCCTTCTGGGCCTGGCGCATGTCGAGCGCCTCGACGAGGGAGTTCACGTTCGGCAGCTTCACATAGCCCTTGGCGTCGGCCGAGGGGTGGCCGGGATTGTACTCCTGGCGGAAGTCGGTCTGGTCCGGCTCGACCTTGGACATCTTCACGCCTTGCGCCCCCTGGACGCGGGTGGGCGTGAACACCGGCGCCTGGCGCCGATAGGGATCGCCGCCGGGCGTTTTGGACGTGGAGTCGGCGTTGGCCAGGTTCTCGGCGATGATCCGCATGCGCGCCTGCTGGGCGCGGAGCGCGGTGGCTGCGATCGCCTGGGTGACGCCGCCGACCGGCAGTTTGGGGTCCGCCATCTAGGTCTCCTGTCTCAGCTGCCGGGCTTCTTGGTCGCCAGGCGCAGGAGGCCCAGGGATTTCTGGTAGAAACTGATCGCCGCGTCGTAGTTCATCCGCGCGTCCGACATCTTCAGCATCTCCTCCTCCAGCACGACGGCGTTGCCGTTGAGCGTGGTCTCGGAGCCGGGCGCGCGGACGGTCTTGATCGGGCCGCCGGGGCCGCGCCGCTCGTTCTTCGGCAGGATATGGCCGGGCTGCGTGGCCGCCATCACGCCGGCCTGGCCCGCGCGCTGCATCTCCACCCGGGCGTCGAAGCTGTAGGGCTTCAGGTCCTGGGAGATGTAGCGGGCGGTGTCGGCGTTCGCGACGTTCTGGGCGATGATCTTCTGCCGTTCGCCCAGATAGCCCAGGCGGCCGCGAAGCATCGAGAACAGAGGGATGTCGGCCAGGTTCATGCCCGGCAATCCTGAAGAAACAGGGTTAATCCTGGTTTAAGGGATTCAGCGGCGAATGGGCCTCCTCAAGGACGACCCTGCCGCCATGGACCTCGCCACCTTCGCCCGCGCCATTTTCGCCCTCGTCCTCACGCTGGGCCTCATCGGTCTCGCGGCCGTGGCGCTGCGCAAGTACGGGCCCGAGGCGATGGCCCGCTTCCAGGGCCCGCGCAAGGACCGCCGCCTGAAAGTCGTCGAGACGCTCGTCCTCGACCCGGCGCGCCGCATCGTGATCGTCGCCTGCGACGGCGAGGAGCGGCTGGTCCTGCTGGGCGAAGGCCGGGTCATCGCCGACCTCGACGCGAAGGACGCCGCCTGATGCGGGCTATCCTTTCCGCCATCCGCGCGCTGCCCGCCGAGGATTGGCGCCGCGCCGCCCTGATCGCCGCCATCGCGACCTTCGCGGCGATGATCGTGCCCGCCGCCGCGATCGCGCAGACGCTGAACGTCAACCTCGGCACGGGCGCTGGCCTGACCGAGCGCGTCGTCCAGCTCGTGGCGCTGCTGACGGTGCTGTCGCTGGCGCCCTCGATCGTCATCATGACCACCTCGTTCGTCCGCATCGTGGTGGTGTTGTCGCTGCTGCGCACGGCGCTGGGTCTGCAGCAGAGCCCGCCGAACGCGGTGCTGATCTCGCTGGCCCTGTTCCTCAGCGCCATCGTGATGGGACCCACCTTCGAGCGGTCCTATAACGAGGGCGTCCGGCCCCTGCTCGAACAGCAGATGGAGCTGCCCGCCGCCTTCGACGCCGCGGGCGGGCCGGTGAAGCAGTTCATGCTGAGCCAGGTGGACCAGGAGGACCTGGCCCTCTTCATGCGGCTGTCGAAGGTCCCGCGACCGCAGAGCCTCCAGGAGCTGCCGATCCGCGTCGTCACGCCGGCCTTCATGATCTCGGAGCTGAAACGCGCCTTCGAGATCGGCTTCCTGCTCTTCGTGCCCTTCCTGGTGATCGACCTGGTCGTCGCCAGCGTGCTGATGAGCATGGGCATGATGATGCTGCCGCCCGTCGTGGTCAGTCTGCCCTTCAAGCTGATCTTCTTCGTCCTGGTGGACGGCTGGCGCCTCGTGGCCGGAAGCCTCGTGGAGAGCTTCCAGCGGGGCGCCGGCGGAGGCTAGCGTTTAGCCGCGGGTCGGGGCCACGGCCTGGGCCTGTCGCGCCGGAGCGGCGGCCGGAGCCTTGGCGGCGCCCACCGGAGCCGGGCGCGTCTTGAAGCGGCCCTTCATCTTCTCGACCCAGCCCGCGAACACCTCGTTGTCGGCCGAGACGCGGCCGAAGTCGCCGACGCTGAGCCGGCCGCTCGGCGCGCCCGAGAGCGCGATGCGCAGCGCCTCGGGGTTGTTGGCCTTGTCGTAGAAGCCCTGGTAGCGGCTCTGCAACCGGGCCAGCGCCGCGTCATCCCCGGCCAGGCTGTAGGCCACGCCCGCGCGCAGCAGGCGGCCTTCTTCGTCGGTGGTGAGCGCGGTCGCCGTCTTCCAGCGGTCGCCCAGCCCCTTCTCGAACAGCGGTCCGGCGGCGGTCCAGTTCTTCTGCTTCCAGAGGATCTCGGCGCGCAGCTCGGCGGCGTCCCTGCCGGTATCACGCTCGATGATCTCCAGCGCGCCGTCGTAGCGGCCGAGGCTGGTCCAGGCGCGCGCCTCCACCAGCCGGCGCTCAGCGTTCAGTTGGTTCGGCAGCACCGTGGTGCGCGAGGCGTTGATCGCCTGCAGCGCCTGCTCGGGCTTGCGGTCCATCAGGTAGATGACGGCCAGGTCCGTCGAGACCTGGGCCTTGGGCACGCCGTCGAGGCGGTTCTCGGCCTGGTACTTCAGGAGGTCGGCGGCCTGGGGCAGCAGGTCCACGTCGACCAGCCGTTTGACGATCTTGCGCACCATCAGGTCGCCGTCGGCGCCCAGCGGCGCCAGCTCCTTGAAGTCGAAGAACAGGGCGAGCGCCTGGGTGGGCTCCAGCCCGTCGGCGAGGCCATCGAGGAAGAGCCCGCGGAAGGCGGCGTTCAGGTCGGCCTGCAGCTGCAGCGCCTCAGGCAGGTCGGGCAGTCGCACACCCGCTGAGCGCAGCGCCTCCAGCGCCTCGCGGTAGCGGCCCTGGGCCAGGTACAGCTGGCCCAGCGCCCGGATGGTCTCCAGCTCGGTCGCGTCGCCGCGCCAGCGGTAGCGCAGGTTGTCGAACACCGTCGCCGCCTGCGCCGGCTTGATCTGGCCCAGTTCCAGTCGGATCTGAGTGGCGCGCAGCACCGCCGGCGCGGAGATGGATTCCACCGGCGCGCCGGAAATGGCGGCGTAGACCTTCAGCGCCCGGTCCTTGTGGCCCTGCAGCTCGATGACGCGGGCCTGGATCAGCCGCGCGCGCAGCTGCTCCTCGGGGTCGACCTTCTCCTCCAGCGCCATGCGGATGCGGGCGTCGGCGCCGACCAGGTCGCCCTGGCCCAGCGCGGCCTGGGCGTCGGCGCGGGCGAACCGCGACTTCCACAAGGGCGACATCAGGCCGTAGGCCTGGACACCCTTCACGAACAGGGCGCGCGCCTCGGCGTACTGGGCGAGTTGGGTGGCCACGTAAGAGCGCCACAGCGCCGTCGACGGGTCGTCGGCCAGCGACGGGGCGGAGAAGTCGGTATCGGCCTCGGCGTAGCGGCGGGCCAGGGTGCGGGCGACGCCGCGCAGGCCGCGGAACTCGGGGTCGTCGAGCATCTCGGGATGCGCGCGGGCCAGAGCGTTCAGCACGCCGATGGCTTCGAAGGAGAGCTCGGACCCGACCAGGAAGCGGGCCAGGGCCATGCGGCCGGCGACGGGCGCCTCACGGTCCCTCGACCCGCTCTCGGCGGAGGCGGCGGCGAACAGCACTTCGTAGCGGCGCAGGAACCCGCCCTCGCCGGTCCTGGCCCAGTCGGCCGGCACGATGGCCGGCATGGCCGCCGGCTGCGGCGCGCCCAGCTTGGCGTCCTCGCGGTCGCGGGTGGCCCAGGTGGGCGACAGGGTCAGGCCGTTGGCGCGGCTGATCCGGACGATCTCGCCCTCGCGCTGGACGCTCAGGTCCTCGACCAGCGGCTCGATGGCCAGGCCCTGGATCGACGGCAACAGCGCGGCGTCGACGAAATCGCGACGGCTCGGCACGCCCTTCGGCGGCCCCAGCGCGGTCACCACGGTCAGGGTGTCGCCCACCACCGGGTCGCGCAGGTTCACCACCCGCGTGGCGCCGGCCACGGGGGCCTTCAGGGTCGCCGGACCGCCGGCGGCGTCGCGTCCGATGCGGACGATCGAGGGTTGCGACTGCGGGCCGGGGCCCAGCGCGACGGTCCAGGTGGCGCCCTGCGCCGAGACGAAGACCGGGGCGTCCGGGTCGGCGTCGATGCGGATCGCGGCGTGGTCGGCGCCCTTGAAGGCCTGGAGGCTGCGCAGGGGGCGAACCGCCTTGCTCGCGGCCGAGACATCCAGCGTGGCCGGGGCGTCGAACACCACCCAGATCGCGTCGCCCCGCCGGAAGACGGCGGCGCCGGCCGGGTTGGCCCAGGTGAACGAGAGCTGCGTCTGGCCGCCACCGACCCTGGCGTCCATCCGCACCACGCCGCCGGGCGGCAGCGGGTTGGGGCGCGGCGGTTCGGCCTCGGCGACCGGAACAGCCTCGGCGGCCGCGGCCGGGGTCGGCTCGGCCTTCTCGAAGACGTTGACGTAGGTCGCGCCGTCGGCCTGGCCGATCTTGGCGTCGGCGTCGTCGGCCAGGGTCAGCACAACCTGCACGCCGCCGGCCGTCCGCCTGCGCTCGGCCGACTTCACCCACCTGGGCGGCGAGGTGATCAGGCGCGCCACGTCCGGATGGCCCGCCATGGCGAGCGTCACCGTCTGGCCCTGGCGGGTGGCGGTGGCGCGGCCGGCGATCTCGATGCGCGAGAAGGTCTCCGCGGTCGCCACACGAACGTCAGGGCCGCCACGCTGGGTGACGGCCTTGACCGCAGGTGCGGCGATGCCGGCGGGGGCGGCGACGCTGGCGATGCAGGCCGCGGCGACCCCGGTGCGGAGGGCCTTCCTGAGCGTCATGCGCTACCCGGTCTTGGCCGGCGCCGCGGCGGCCGGGGCGGCGGCGGGCGGCGAGTAGGGCTGCGGCGCCGACGGCGTGGCCGGCGCCTCGGCGACCGGGGCCGGCTTGGCGGCGGCCTGCTGGGCGGTCGGGGCCTTCTTGCGCGGCGGAGCCTTGCGGACGGGCGCCGCCTTCTTCTCGGGCGCGGTCGGGTCGACCGACGCCGTCTTCGCGGGCGCGGGAGCCTTGTCGTCGGCGGCGGCCGCGGCCTTGGTCGCAGCGGCTTGGGCGTCGGAATAGCGGCGCGCCAGCATCTCGGTCAGCTTCTTGGCGTCGGCGGCCGACATCTGGGCCATGATCGCCGAGAGCGAGCGCTCCTTCATCTTGGCGGCGATCTTGATCCGCACGGAGTCGTCCAGGGCGGCCAGCCGCGGCGCCGCGTCCTTGGCCTTCATGCCCTCGAACACCTTCACCAGGCGGTCGATCTCGGTCTGCTCCTTGGTGTTGGACTGGGCGAGCAGCCCGTTCACCTCGGCCTTCAGGCCGTTCAGGGCCTTGATCTTGGCGTCCAGCTTCGCCTCGGCCGCAGCCATCAGGGCAAGCTGGGTGTTGAGGTCGTTCTCGCGGGCGTCGAGCTGGCCGCGGCGCTGGCCCAGGCTCTGCAGCACCTGCAGTTCGGCCGGCGACAGGCCCGCCTGCTTGGCGAGCTCGGCGGCGGTGGGGGCGCAGACGGCCTTGGGCGCGATGGTGGGCGCCGGCAGTCCGGCGGCGGCGTCCTTGGCCTCGCCCGTGGCGGCGCCTTCCTTCTTCTCGCCCTTGCCCTCGGGGTTGCCGCCCTTCGTAGCTTCCTCGGCGAACGCCTGGGCGCCCGTCAGGAGGCCCTGCAGGTCGCGCGCGCCCGACATGGCGTTCACGATCAGCACGCCGCCGATGGCGACGCCGACCAGCGGCAGGATGCGGGGAACGGATTTCAACGGCGCGCTCCGGCGAAACGGTCGAACGCGCCGGGCGCGTCCTCGAAGAGGTCGTCGTCCGGGGTCGTCGCGATGCGGCGGCCCGGCAGCGGGGCGCGGCCGACCAGCGGCTCACGCTCGAGCGCCGGATGCGACGCGGGTTCCTGCGCGGCGAGGCGCGAGCGGGCCATGGCCAGCAGGTTCGACAGGCGCTGTTCGGCGCCGTCCTGCGGCCGCGGCGCGACCGGGTCCACGGGGGGCATGGCGCGCGGCGTGGGCCGCTCGGCGGCCATGGCGCGGGGCAGCTCGGGGGCGGCGCTGATCAGCTTCTCGAGCTTCGCGGCCAGCAGCCGGCCCTTCTCGATGCGGTCCGACAGCATGTCGGTCGCCTCGTCGGTGGCGGCGCGCAGGTCGGCCAGACCCTGTTCGGCGCGGACGGCGGCGGTGTTGAGCTCGCGCACGGCGATCTCGAAGCCTTCGTGGCTGTCGCGCAGCGCCTTCAGGCGCTTGTTCAGGCGCAGGCCCACGGCCATGGCCGCGACCAGGAGGCCGGCGAGCAGCACGTTCATGCCGATGGCGATCAGGCTCATGACATCCTCGAGACGGCGCTGCGCGCGCTGGGCGAAAGCGGAGCTTCCACGCGCACGGCGATGTGGGCGTTGCGGCGGCCCATGCGGCCGCGCGTGAGGGGAATGGCGCCGGCCCGCAGCTCGATCAGGCTGTCGGGTGTGGCGTTCAGCATCAGCGTGTCGCCGACCTTCAGCTCCAGCACCTGCTTCAGGCTGACCTGCTGCTCGTCGAGCACCGCACGCACCTCGGTCTGGGTGGTCCAGAGCTCGGTGGCCAGGTGGCTTTCCCAGATGTTGTCGCGGCCGAACTTCTCGCCCATGAACTGCTGCAGCAGCATCTTCCGGATCGGCTCGAGGGTCGCGTACGGCAGCAGGAGCTCGATGCGCCCGCCGCGATCTTCCATGTCGATGCGCAGCTTCACCAGGATGGCGGCGTTGGCCGGCCGGGCGATGGCGGCGAAGCGCGGGTTGGTCTCCAGGCGGTCCAGCGTGAAGTGCACCGGCGTCAGCGGCTCGAACGCCTCCTTGGCGTCCGAAAGCACCACCTCGACCATCCGCTGAACCAGCACGCGCTCGATGGTGGTGTAGGGCCGGCCTTCGATGCGCATGGCGGCAGTGCCGCGGCGGCCGCCCAGCAGCACGTCCACGATCGAGTAGATCAGGTTCGAGTCGACCGTCAGCAGGCCGTAGTTGTTCAGCTCCTCGGCCCGGAACACCGACAGGATGGCCGGCAGCGGGATCGAGTTCAGGTAGTCGCCGAAGCGGATC
>NZ_DASWTE010000079.1:0-24578 GCF_036402295.1 Phenylobacterium sp. | reverse complement strand
GAGAAGCTGCTGGCCGAGCTGGAGACCAGCCGCACCGTCCGCGGCCAGGTCGAGGCCCACGCCATCCCCCTGCTCCACACGGGCGAGCTCGGCATCGACCTGATCGCCGGCAAGATGGGCCTGTCGCGCCAGACGCTCTACCGCAAGCTCAAGGCCGAGGGCGTCACCTTCGAGACGGTGATGGACGACCTGCGCCACCGCATGGCCCTGCACTACCTCGACGGCCAGAAGGTCTCCGTGAACGAGACCGCCTACCTCGTGGGCTTCTCCGAACCCAGCGCCTTCTCCCGCGCCTTCAAGCGCTGGACCGGCTACGCCCCGCGCTACCGCGCCGCCGCCGCCTGAGGCGCCACGAACCCCCGGACCTGCTCGTCAAGCGCTCGAGCGACCGCCAGGGTCGTGAGGTCGCCGCCGTGCGGACCGATCACCTGCGCGCCCACCGGCAGGCCCGACGCCGTGACGCCAGCGGGGACAACGGTCGCCGGGAGGCGGCAGGCGGTCGCTAGCGCGATCCAGGTCTGCATCGCGTTGTAAGGCAGCTTGTCGCCGGCGGTCGTCTGCAGCTGTCGTTGCAGGAACGGCCCATGCTGGTGCGGAAAGGCCGCCACCGGCGCGACGGGGGCCACGATCACGTCGAGATCCTCGAAGACCTTCGCCACCGTCCCGCTCAGCCGAGCCCGGACCTCGTCGGCCGCGAGCCACTCGGCATGGGTGGCGGCGAAGTCGCGGAAGAACTGCATCTCCGGCGTCGACGGCGCGCCGTCGCGGACGGCCTGGTCGACAGCCAGCCGAGACTGCTGGATCCGCGCCTGCACCTCCGGCGGCAAGTCCGTGGCGACCACGGCGCCCAGCAGGGTCCGATAGGCCGCCATCAGCGCCTCGGTCGGGACCGGGCTCTCGATCCGGCGCGGACAGGCGCCGGCGGCCGTGAGGTCGGCGACGAATGTGTCCATGACCGCGCGCACCTCCGGGTCCAGCGGGAAGCCGTCGAGCCACAGGCCGATCCGGAGCGCCCGCAGGTCAGCGGCCGGCCTGGGCGGCGCCGACGCCTCGGCGATCACGCCGAACAGTAGCGCAAGGTCCCGCGCCGACCGCGCCATCGGGCCAACGACGTTCAGGTCCCGCGCCGCAACTGTCCCAGGCGCCGGCGGGATGTGCCCGGCCTGCGAGACCGCGCCCCAGGTCGGCTTGTGCGAGAACACGCCGCAGAAGCTGGCCGGCACGCGCAGCGAGCCCGCGATGTCCGAGCCGATCTCCAGCGCCGTGACGCCGGTGGCCAGCGCCGCCGCCGATCCGCCGGAGGAGCCGCCGGGCGTCCGGCTCGGATCCCACGGATTGTTGGTCACGCCGTAGACGCCGTTGAACGTCTGCCAGTCGCCCAGCATCAGCGGCACGTTGGTCTTGCCCCACACAATCGCGCCGGCCGCCCGCGTCCGCGCCACGGCCGCTGCGTCGCCGCAGGCGCGGCCGACCAGCTGCGGCGACCCGCAGACCCCCGGCAGCCCCTCCACGTCGAAGCAGTCCTTCACGGTCATCGGCAGGCCGTCCAGCGGCCCCAGCGCCTCGCCGCGGGCGCGCCGTGCATCCGCCGCCCGCGCTTCCGCCAGCGAGCGTTCCGGGTCGCTCGCGACCACCACGTTCAGCGCCGGGTGGATCGCCGCCGAGCGCGCCAGCGCCCCTTCCAGCAGCTCCACCGACGAGACCTCGCCCGCCGCCAGCACTGCGAGCTGGGACGTCGCGTCCTGGTCCAGAAAATCGGTCACGGGGGCCTCCGTTACGCCGCGGGCTTGAGCGCCACGCGAATTCTGACTATCTGGTCAATTCAATGATCGCAAGAGGCCCCCGCATGACCGCCCCCGCCCTCACCCCGTTCGAAGGCCAGGACATCCGCAGCCTCGTCGACGCCCAGGCCGAGCGTCGCGGCGACCACCCCTTCCTCGCCTGGGAGCCGTTCCAGGGCGAGCCGTCCGTGACCGCCTACGCCGCCTTCGCACAGGCCGTCCGCCGCTTCGCCGCCGGCCTCCAGGCGCGCGGCGTGCAGCCGGGCGACCGGGTGCTGGTCCACCTCGACAACTGCCCCGAGTTCCTCGTGGCCTGGCTGGGCTGCGCCTACGCCGGCGCCGTGGCGGTGACCACCAACGCCAAGTCCAGCAAGGACGAGATCGCCTACTTCGCCCAGCATTCGGGCGCGGTCGGCGGCGTCACCCAGCCCCGCTTCGCCGGGCTGGTCCGAAGCGCCGCCCCGCAGCTCGGCTGGCTCGCCGTCACCGCCACCGACAACGGCGCGCCGCCCGAGGCCGACAGCTCCGCCTTCGAGCCGTTCGCCGCCATCGACGGCGATCCGGCCGACCTGCCGGCCCGCCCGCACGATCCGCGCGCGCCCTTCGGCATCCAGTACACGTCCGGCACCACCGCCCGGCCCAAGGCGGTTCTGTGGACCCACGCCAACGCGCTTTGGGGCGCCCGCGTCAGCGCCATGCATGAGGACCTGCGGGCCACCGACGTCCACCTCGTCTACCTGCCGCTGTTCCACACCAACGCCCAGGTCTACTCGGTGCTGGCTTCGCTCTGGGCCGGGGCCACGGTGGTGCTGCAGCCCCGCTTCTCGGCCTCGCGGTTCTGGCCGGCTTCGCTGAAGCACGGCTGCACCTGGACCTCGATGGTGCCCTTCTGCCTGAAGGCGCTGATGGAGCAGCCGAAGCCCGCGGCGCATAGCTACCGCTACTGGGGCAACGGCGCCTGCGAGTTGCCCACCGACGCCCACTTCGGCGTGAAGACCATTGGCTGGTGGGGCATGACCGAGACCATCACCCACGGCGTCGTCGGCGCCGCCGGCCACGCCAACGCGCCGATGTCCATGGGTCGCCCCTCGCCCGCCTATGGCATCGTCATCCTCGACGACGACGACCGCCCGGTCGCGCCCGGCCAGACCGGCAACCTCTACGTCCGCGGCGTACGCGGCCTGTCGCTGTTCCTGGAGTACGCGGGCGACCCCGCCGCCACTGCCGCCGCCTTCCGCCCCGACGGCCTGTTCGTCACCGGCGACCGCGTGCGCCTGGGCGATGACGGCTTCCTCTACTTCGCCGACCGCTCGAAGGACATGCTGAAGGTCGGCGGCGAGAACGTCGCCGCCTCCGAGATCGAGCGCGTGGTGGCCGGCGTGCCCGGCGTCCGCGAGGTCGCCGTTGTGGCCAAGCGCCATCCCATGCTGGACGAGGCGCCCGTGGCCTTCGTGATCCCGCTGGACCTCGCCGACACCGCCCTGCCCGACCGCGTCCACGCCGCCTGCAAGGACGCCCTCGCCGAGTTCAAGCGACCCCACGAAGTCCGCCTGGTCGAATCCCTGCCTCGCGCCACCCTGGAAAAGGTCGCCAAGGCCGAACTCAGAGCGCTGCTGGCGGCCGAACGCTAGAGGTCCGGGACCTCGACCTGATCCCGCATGGTGCGGCGGCCGCCCATGGCCATGAGCTCGCCGTTGTCCAGGCCGCCGTTCTTGTCGCGGTCCAGCTCGGCGAAGCGGGCCTTCAGCATCTGGCCCATGCCGCCGCGCAGCTCGCCGGCCTGCACCAGCCCGTCGATGTTGTCGTCCAGCGCGCCCACCATCATCGAGCTCATCAGCTTCTGCTGCAGGTCGTTCCGCAGCTTCGCCACCGTCTCGTCGGCCCAGCGATAGTTCACGCGGAAGTACATCATCTCCTCGTGGCTCTGCTCGCCCCAGGTGACATTGCGCTTAGGGTCGGGGTTGGCCGGGTTGTGGGCCGAGTTGTCGTAGACCCAGGTGGCCACCAGCTTGGTGCCCGCCTTGATCAGGATCGGCTTCACCGGGTCGTAGTCGCGCTGCCAGTTGAAGTCGTACTTCGGCAGCGACAGCATCATCTTCTCGCTGCCGTCGGGCAGGATCGCCTTCAGCTCCACGTGGTAACCGCGGTAGTGGGAGTGCGGGTAGAGCGTGTAGAGGTACGCGTCCGCCGGGAAGGTCAGGTAGGCCTGCTCCCGGTGCCGCGCCGCGCCGGCCGGGATCATCAGCGCGAAGTCGCCGATCACCACCGAGCGCTTCACGTACTTCGGCTGCTCCTTCAGCACGTAGAAGCCCACCTGGCTCTGGTCCGTCGTCTCGGCGCCCATGGTCGTGTAGTGCATCTGGAAGTTCAGCTGGCCGCCGCCGGGCACCGGCGCGCCCGCGCCGTCGGCCATGATCTGCGGCTGGGCGCCGGGCGTGTACGAGCCCACCGAACCGCCGGGGATCGTCGGCCGCGAGCCGGGGTCGGGCCGGTGGTTCGACACCACGTGGTGCAGCACGCGGCGGTCGCCCGGCTTCATGGCGATGGCGCGCAGCCAGGTGTTCTGCGGGAAGGGGTTGGCCACCCGCATGTTCTGGTAGTCGACGATCCCGCTCGCCGGCACCTTGAACGCCGGCAGGTCGACGATCACGTCGGGCTTGCCCAGGTTCTCGGGCCATTCGGCGGCCACGCGGGTCTTGTTCACCGTCAGCGGATCGGCGCCCTCGCCGCGCGGCGCACCGGCCTCGATCCAGTGGACCAGCAGCTTCGTCTGCTGCGCCGTCAGGCCCTGGTCGTTCTTGAACGTGCCGATGTGCGGGTCGGCGAAGTAGGGCGGCATGCGCCGCGTGCGCACCGTCTCGCGGATCATCGGGGCGAAGCCCTTGATCACGTCGTAGCTGTCCATGGCGAACGGCCCGATGCCGCCGTTCAGGTGGCAGCTCACGCACTTGTCCTGCAGGATCGGGGCGATCTCCTTGGCGTACGAGATCTTCGCGAAGGCCGCGGCGCGTTCCTTTTCAGGGAATGCGATGGTCCGCCCCTCGGTCAGCGCGACGCGCGCGTTCGCCACCGGCTGTCCGGCGGTCACCGCCGCGATCGCCGCGCCCGCGCCCGCCAGCGGACCGCGATAGGCCACAGCCCAAGTCTTGGGGTTGATGACGAACACCTCGCCCTCGCGGGTGACGCCCAGCTGCTCGCCGACCAGCTGGTATTCGTCCATCAGGATGGGGATGGTGAGCCCCTGCGCCTTCGCCTCGGCCGCCGCCGCGTCGCGGCTGTCGCCGAGCTTCGAATCCAGCAGGTAGAACAGCACGCCCTTGCCGCCATGCTCGGCCGCCAGCTTCTGCAGGCCCGCGGCGCCCGCTTTCGAGGCCGCCGAGCCGTTCTCGCGGGTCATCAGCACGATCGCCGGCGCATAGCCGAAGTAGTAGAGCCGGTGCGCGAGCCGCGTGTGGTCGGTGAGCTGGAAGTCGTCGACGGTCGCCGCCGGCGGGTCCGCCGCCTGCCCCACGCTACCCAGCCCTGCGATCGCCACCGCGCCCGCGGCGAGCACGGCCGCCGTCGCCAACACGCGTCCCATCGCGTTCCTCCCGCGAACTCGTTCTTCGAATCGATACCAGCGGTTTTGTTCGCGAATGTTGCAGCGGCGGCGCGATCAGGCGCGGCGCGTGAGCCAGCGTCCGACCGAGAAGATGATCGCCAGGTTCAGCGCCATGGCGGCGGCGCCCATGACGACCTTGCCGACGGCGCCGGCATCCGACACCTGCGCCACCAGGAGGCTCCACGGCATGCCCAGCACGTCGGCCAGGAGCACCCCGGGACGGCCCGGAATCCCCAGCCAGCCCAACGTCCCGATGATCAGCAGCACCAGCGTCGCCGCGCAGATGGCGGCGTAGATCCTGCAGACGGTTCGCGTGACCTTCACGCGGTCGGGCCACAGAGGAGGAGGTTGGTCCGTCCGGCGCTGCGCATGAGGACTCCCTGCAGGTTGTAGTCACCCTGCACCTGTGACGTAACATGCGCCACCTAATGTTGCTTAATGTCGCGCTCAAGTTGAGCAATCACACGGCGGCGGCGGCCTCGTCGGCGGGTTCGTCCCACGCCAAGTGCTCGGGCAGCGCATTTGCGGTCAGCATCACCACGGGGGTCCGCGACCGGCCGGCCGCGCCCTCGATCTCGCGGATGCGGCGGGTGGCTTCCAGCCCGTCCATCACCGGCATCTGCATGTCCATCAGCACCACGTCGAAGGTGTCGGCGCCCAGCGCCATCAGCGCCTCGGCCCCGTTTTCGACGCTAAACGTCACGCCGCTTCGTAGTGCACCAGCACGAGACAACCCGTCCGGGTCCGCCAGATGGGGTGCGTTCCGCCCGCTGGGGTCCCCTGGTAGTCGCCGGGTCCGAAGACCTGGTCCTCGACCATCAGATCGCCTGACACCATCACGGCGTGCTCGTAGGTGCGGTGCTCGTGGTCCGGCACCGCCGCTCCCGGCGCGCAGCGCAGCAGCAGCGTGTTCCTGTTCCACAGGCGCTTGTACTCGACCCCGGGGGCGAACTCGCGCCACCGCCCCTCGTTCAGGCGCAGGCCTACGTGGCCCTTGTCGCCCGCCAGGCTGCCCGCGATCCGCGCCCACAGCGCATCGGGAGGCTCGTCCGCCGGCATGGCGAGGTCGAGCGACGCCAGATACTGGTCGGTCTCCTCGTCAACGAACCAGGGCCCCTGGTTCTGTTCGCCGCTCATCCCGTCAGACTCTCCTTCAATGCGGCGGCGCCCCGACGCACCCAGCTCTTCACGGTTCCGAGCGGAGCCTGCATGCGTTCGGCCAGCTCGGAGTGTGACAGCCCATATACATACATGAGCAGGATGGCGTTCCGATGCATCTCGGGCAGCGCCGCCAGCGCGATTTTCAGCCGCGGGTGCACGTAGGTCTCGTCCAGCCGCGGCGCTTCCAGGTCGTCCGGCAGCTGCCTGGTCTCGCGCGGGCGGCAGTCGATGGCCGCATGCCGCGCGACGATGGTGATCCACGTCGAGGCCTTGCCCTTCGACGGGTCGAAGCGGTGGGCGTTCTTCCAGATCTTCAGGAACGCCTGGTGCGCCGCGTCCTCGGCCAGTGACGCATCCCTGAGGATTCGCCGGGCGATACCGTAGATCCGGCTCCCGATCAGCCGGTACAGCGCCTGCGCCGCATCGCGGTCGCCGCGTCCCATCGCGCCCAGCAGGCGCGCGAGTTCCACCTCGTCCAGCATGCTCTTCGAATACCCGTGTCGTGTGGCCGCCGCATCCATTTCGACCGGCCGCGGAGTAGCCCCCGCCAACAGATCGAGCCGCCCGACACCCGGTTGGGACGCCTGGCAGTCGGTCGATGTACGTCGGCCTTCCGACGAAGTATGCATTCGGGGTCAATATTTCGAGATAAAACTCAACGATATACGTCGTATCTCAAGTAACGTGTTAGATGACGCTCAATATATTTGGGTGATGATTTCGCGCACCCTATAGACCTATAACTTCACTCCTCATTCGGTATATTCAACAGCTCGCCGCACGCCTTGCAGTGGACGGCGTCCGGGTCGTGCCGCATCAGTCCGCAGGTCGGGCAAAGGAAGCGGACCTTGTACGGGCGGATCAGGGTCTGGGCGAAGCGCACGAACAGCGTGATGCCGCTGATCATGATCACGACGGTCAGCAGCCTGCCGTAAGTGCCCGGCAGGGTGATGTCCCCGAAGCCGGTGGTCGTCAGCGTGGTCACGGTGAAGTAGAGCGCGTCCACATAGCCGTCGAGTTCGGGATGGCCGCGGGCGAAGCTGGCGTAGACGAAGCCCGTCGCCACGAAGATGAAGGTCACCAGCGTGGCCAGCGACTTCGATATGTCCTCCACCCGTGTGTCGTCGTAGCGCCGGCCCACCGTCTCCCAGAAGAGGTCGCTGTGGAACAGCGACCACAGCCGCAGCACCCGCAGGAACGCCAGGTTGAACAGCGCCATCGGGAACAGCAGCGTCACCAGCACGAACAGGTCGACCCAGACGCTGAACCGCCGAAGGAAGGAGCGCACGCTGCTGTCGGCCAGCGCGCGGGCCCCGATGTCCGCCGCCAGCACCAGCGCCACCGCGTAGTCGACCATGAGATAGGCCGGATAATCCCGCAGGAACGGCGCGGCGATGAAGAAGGCGATCAGCAGGAAGTCGATCGCGATCACCCACAGCCGGAACCGCACCGCCTCGGGCGTCGTCCCGTGGTACAGCTCGCGCAGCCGGGCGCGCAACCGCGGCAGCTTGCGCCGCCGCCCGGGGTTCTCGGCCGTCTCCTGCGCCACCGTCGCCTCCGTCAGCCTGAGCCGTGAACCCTCGGCAAGGATGCGGGTTCATCCGTCTCGTACGCAACAGCGTGGAAATCAGGAGAAATATCCCCATGCCCGCCAAGTCCGCCGCCCAGCAGAAGGCCGCCGGCGCGGCGCTGTCCGCCAAGCGGGGCGACACGCCGAAGAGCAAGCTCAAGGGCGCCTCGAAGTCGATGATGTCGATGTCGGAGTCCGAGCTCGAGAAGATGGCCTCCACCAAGCGCAAGGGTAAGCCCGAGCATGTGAAGCACTAGACGCTTGCGGCCCTGAGCCCCCAGCGGCGAAGCTCCCTTTCGAACCCGGTGCGAAAACCGGGTCGGAGGGGAACACCATGGCTGAGATCACCCGGCGCGCGCTCGGCGGCCTTTCGTTCGCGGCGCTGGCCGCCCAGGCCCACGCCAAGGCGCCGGCGGTCAAGTCGCCCTGGCCCGACGCGGTCGAAACCGCGGCCCAGATCAAGGCCGGCAAGGTCTCGGCCTCCGAGGTCGTGGCCGCGTCCATCGACAAGGCGCTTAAGCTCCAGCCCAAGCTCAACTTCATCGTCGCCTCGGACTTCGACCGCGCGGTCGCCAAGGCGAAGGCCGGCGGCCAGACCGGGCCGTTCGCGGGCGTCCCATTCCTGATCAAGGACCTCAATCCCTACGCGGGCCTGCCCACCCGCTCCGGCTCGCGCTCGGGCCTGCCGCTCCCGCGCGAGACCCGCCAGCCGCCCTACATCGACAGCTTCGACCGCGCCGGCCTGATCGTCATCGGCAAGTCGGCCACACCCGAGTTCGGCTTCCTGCCCACCACCGAGCCCACCGCCTTCGGCCCCACCCGCAATCCCTGGGACCCCAGCCGCTCCAGCGGCGGCTCTTCCGGCGGCGCCGGCGTGGCGGTGGCGGCCGGCGTCACCCCCATAGCCCACGCCAACGACGGCGGCGGCTCGATCCGCATCCCGGCCTCCTGCTGCGGCGTCTTCGGCCTGAAGCCGTCGCGCGCCCGGATGATCGGCACACGCGACGACCGCGAAATCACGGACCTCGGCGTCGAGCACATCCTCTCGCGCTCGATCCGCGACTCCGCGGTGATGTTCGCCGGCAGCGAGGATGTCGGCCCCGGCGCCCAGCACCCGCCCGTGGGCCTGGTCACCCATTCGCTGAAGCGCCGCCTGCGCGTCGGCCTGCTGATCGACGGCGGCGCCGGCCACGCCCCCTCGCCCGAGGTCCGCACGTCCATCGAGAACGCCGCGAAACTGATGCGCGGCCTCGGCCACACCGTCGTGCCGACGAAGTGGCCGACCGCGCCTACCTTCATCAACGACTTCCTGCTGGTCTGGGCCGCGGGCGCGAGAAGCATCGCCGACAACATCGCCCGGTTCACCGGCGGCCGGCCGGTCGACAACACCATCCTGGAGAACTTCAGCCTCGGCATGGCCGAGATGTCCCGCAAGGCCCCGCCCGACGCCCTGCCCGCGGCCATCGCGCGGCTGAAGACGGGCGCGCTGGCCTACGACCCCTTCTTCGTCACCAACCGCTTCGATGTGGTCATGTCGCCGGTGCTGGCCAGCCCGCCGCCGCCCCTCGGCTTCATCGGCCCCGACGTGCCGTTCGACACCCTGATCCAGCGCCTGATCGAGTACGTGGGCTACACCACCTACCACAACGTCGTCGGCGCCCCGGCGATGAGCGTCCCGCTGCACTGGACCGACACCGGCCTTCCGGTCGGCACGCAGTTCTGGAGCCGGGTCGGCGAGGAAGCCCTCCTCTTCCAGCTCGCCTACCAGCTCGAAGCCGCCCAGCCCTGGGCGCACAGAACGCCGGCGCTCTAAGCCGCCAGCCCCTGCATCCGCGCCGCGATCTCGCGCACCTTCTCCGGCCCGCCCAGCAGCTGCCGGTTCTGGCCGATGCGCTTGAACCAGTAGTGCAGGCCCAGGAGGTCGGTCATGCCGATGCCGCCGTGCACCTCGGTGGCCGTGCGCGCGATGAACCGGCCGATCTCCGAGGTGTGCGCCTTGGCATGCGCCGCCATCAGCGGCGCCTCGTCCGGCGCGTTGTCGAAGGCGTAGGCCGCGTACCAGACCAGCGCGCGCGTCGGCTCCAGCTCGGCGGCCATCTCGGCGCACAGGTGCTTCACGGCCTGGAAGCTGCCGATGGTGCGGCCGAACTGCTTGCGCTCCTTGGCGTACTCCACGGCCTTGTCCAGCATCGCCTGACAGGCGCCCAGCGTGTCGGCCGCCAGCATCACCCACGCCGCGTCGCGCAGCCGCTCCAGCGCCTGGTTCGAGGCGAGCGCCTCGGCCGCGCGGCCCTTGAATGTCAGCTCGGACAGCCGCCGCGTCGCGTCGATGCCCGGCAGCGCCTCGGTCCCGTCCGCACCGGTCGCCAGGTGCAACCCGCCCGACCGGTCGGCCACCACCAGCAGCCCCGCGTCCACCGCGTCCAGCGCGAACAGCGCCTTGCCGGTGAGCTTGCCGCCCTCGGCGCTCACGCCGGCCCCGTCACGTGCGCCGGCGATGGGCTCGGAGATCGCCGCGCCCGCCGTGACCTCGCCCGCCGCCAGCTTTGGCAGCCACGCCCGCTTCTGCTCGTCCGTCCCCGCCAGCTTCAGCGCCAGCGGCGCCAGCACTGCCGAGCCCAGGAACGGCGTCGGCGCCACCACCCGGCCCAACGCCTCGGCCGCCAGCGCCGCTTCCAGCAGCCCCAGGCCCAGCCCGCCATGCTCCTCCGGCACGAGCAGCCCCGGCAGCCCCAGCTCGGAGAGCCCCGCCCAGACGTCGGGCGCGGTCGCCTCGCCGCCATCGGCGAACTTCCGCACCCGCTCCAGCGGCGACAGGTCGCCCAGCGCCCGCTTCAGGCTGTCCTGCAGCAGCGTCTGATCTTCCGACAACGCGAACCGCATCTAGGCCCCCACGACCTTCGGCTCGCGCGGCATGCCCAAGCCCCGCTCCGAGATGATGTTCTTCTGGATCTGCGCCGTGCCGCCCCCGATGATCAGGCCGAGGTCGAACATGTAGTTCCGCTGCCAGCCGCCTTTGGCTCTGAGGTGCGGTCCGTCGTGGTAGAGGATCCCCAGCTCGCCCAGGGCGTCGATCGCCAGCGCCGCCACCTGGTGGTTCAGCTCGCAGCCCTGCAGCTTCACGACCAGCCGCGCCAGCCCCGCCGTGTCGTCGGTCAGCACCCGCAGGCCGTTGAACTTCATCGACAGCACACGGGCCTGCAGCTGCATCAGCCGGTCGCGGAAGATCGGGTTGTCGATGATCCGCTGGCCGTCGACCGTCTCGGACTTCATCAGGTCGATCAGCGCCTTGAGCCGGGCTTCTGTGGCGTTCGGATCGCCCAGCATGCCCCGTTCGTGCTTCAGCGTCGTGTTGGCCACGAACCAGCCCCGGCCGCGCCCGCCCACCACATTGGCCTGCGGTACCCGCACGTCGGTGAAGAACACCTCGTTGAACTCGGCGTGGCCCGTCATGGTCTTCAGCGGCCGCACCTCGATCCCCGGCGTCGACATCGGGAACAGGATGTAGCTGATCCCCTCATGCTTCGGCTTGTCGGGCTCGGTGCGCACCAGGCAGAACATCATGTCCGCCTGAGCCGCCGTACTTGTCCATATTTTTTGGCCACTTATGAGAAAATCTTCACCTTGCTCGACACCTTTGGTCTGCAGGTTGGCGAGGTCCGAGCCCGCCCCCGGCTCAGAGTACCCCTGGCACCAGATCACCTCGCCGCGGAGCGTCGGGCCGATCCACCGTTTCTTCTGCTCCTCGGACCCCACCTCCAGCAGGGTCGGCACGAGCATCGAGATGCCCTGCCCGGCCATCCCACGCGGCGCTCCGGCCGCGATGAACGCCTCGGCGATGATGCGGCTCTTCAGGATGTCGGGCTCGGCGCCATAGCCGCCGTACTCTTTCGGGATGGTCCGGGCCGCATAGCCGTTGTCGATCAACAGCCGCTGCCAGGCCTTCGGGTCCTTCGGCGCGCCGGCCTCGTGCTCGTCCTTGTGCGCCTCCAGGAAGGCCCGCACTTCGTCGCGGAAGGCCGCCAGTTCCGGCGTCAGCGTCAGGTCCATTTTTTCCTCACCTCTTGAACCACTGCACCGCCTTTCGGGCATCGAGGCAACGGCGCCGTCGCGTAAGCGTTTGGCGTTCCACTGATCTCCCGGAGGCGCCGATGCGACCGCTATGGCCGGCGCTCGCCGTGACCGTGTGCGTCGCGGCCTGCAGCTCGACACCTGGCTCAAACGATCCCTTCGTGGGCTTCGGGCCCAATCCAAGCCTGCCCGCGCCGCAGACCAGCCTGATCCCACCGATCGGCGTGCCCGACGTGGTGGGCTGGCCGGCTGGCGCCGCGCCCACGGCGCCGCCGGGCTTCACCGTCACCCGCTACGCCGAGGGCCTCGACCACGTGCGCTGGCTGCTGGTGCTGCCCAACGGCGACGTCCTGGCCGCCCAGGGCGCAGCCCCGCCCAGCGAAGGCAACCGGATGAACCGCGGCATCAAGGGCTGGTTCAAGAAGCGGCTGATGAAGAAGGTGAAGTCGGCCGTCCCCAGCCCCAACCGCATCACCCTGCTGCGCGACGCCGATGGCGACGGCCTGGCCGAGACCAAGACCACCTTCGCCCAGGGCCTCTCCTCGCCGTTCGGCATGACCTTGGCCGGCGACACCCTCTACGTCGCCAACGCCGACGGCGTGGTGAGCTTCCCCTACCAGCCCGGCCAGACGCAGGTGAGCGGCCGCGGGACCAAGGTGTTCGACCTGCCCGGCCCGCCCATCAACCACCACTGGACGAAGAACGTCGTCGCCAGCCCCGACGGGTCGAAGCTGTTCGCCACCGTCGGCTCCAACTCCAACATCGGCGACAACGGGATGGCCGCCGAGGAAGGCCGCGCCGCGGTCTGGGTCTACGACATCGCCAGCCGCCAGAACCGCCTCTTCGCCACCGGCCTGCGCAACCCCAACGGCCTCGACTTCGAACCGACCACCGGCGTCCCCTGGACCGTCGTCAACGAACGCGACGAGATCGGCAACGACGTGCCGCCCGACTACCTCACCAGCGTGAAGGACGGCGGCTTCTACGGCTGGCCCTACAGCTACTGGGGCCGCATCGTGGATGCGCGCGTGAAGCCGCCGCGCCCCGACCTGGTGGCCACCGCGATCCAGCCGGATTACGGCCTGGGCGCCCACACCGCCTCGCTGGGCCTCACCTTCTACCGCGCGAACGCCTTCCCGGCGCCGTACCGGGGCGGCGCCTTCATCGGCCAGCACGGCTCGTGGAACCGCCAGCCGCTCAACGGCTACCGCGTCGTCTTCGTACCCTTCGCGAACGGCCGCCCGCAGATGCCGCCGCAGGCCTTCCTCTCCGGCTTCCTCAACGCCGACAACAAGATCCAGGGCCGCCCGGTCGGCGTCGCCGTGGATAGCAAAGGCGCCCTACTGGTGGCCGACGACGTCGGCGGCATTGTCTGGCGGGTGGCGGCGCAGTAGGAGGCCCAGCGCTGCTCCCCCACGCTTGTCATCCCGGTTTTGGCGCAGCCAAAGACCGGGACCCATTGGGCGCTGCGCTCCGTGGTTGTTCGCGGCGCCGACGCCCGCGCCCTTCCTTTCAACGCCGAGCTCAATGGGTCCCGGTCTTCGCCTGACGGCGAAACCGGGATGACAAGGGTGGGGTGATGGAGTCCCTACAACGCTATCCGGTACCTCACCTTCAGCCCCTCGCCGTACGCCTTCGGCATCTCGAAGGTCTCGACCAGCACGCCGCCGTTGCTGGTGATCACCTTCTGCGAGGGGACGTTGTCCGGGTCGGTGGTGAGCTCCACGTACGCCAGCCCGCGCGCCCGGCAGTCGGGCAGCAGCAGCCGCACCGCCTCGCTCGCATAGCCCCGCCCCCGCTTCCACGGCACGACGCCGTAACCCACGTGCCCGAACACGTGCGCCGGCAGCGCGCTAGTTCCCGGCTGCCAGCGGAAGCCGATCGAGCCGCAGAACTCGCCGTCCCAGAGCCAGCGGTAATAGCCCGGCAGCCGCTGGACCATGCTGCCGTCGGGCAGCTCGATCGGCTCGCCCTTGGCCTCGACGTCGTCCAGCGACGCGACGAACGCGGCGGCGTCCTCGGCGATCCGCTTCAGGTCGGCCGCGATGGTCCTCTCCAGCCCGATGTTGTCCCGCGACCAGCCGCGTTGCAGCGCGTCCACAAACCCGGGCAGCAGCTCCAGCGAAGGCTTCTTCAGTTCCAGTAACAAAGCCCCTCCCAGAACCTCGTCATCCCCGGGCTTGTCCCGGGATCCAGGCACGCAGGCGTCGCCCCGGCGGTCTCAGCCTTCAACCTCGGTGCTTCTGGATAGCCGGGACAAGCCCGGCCATGACGCTCAAGAGAGGAGGAGGGAAGCCCTCACCCCATCTTGAAGACGCAGAGCTTGTTGCCGTCCAGGTCGCGGAAATAGGCCCCGTAGAAGCCGCCGCCCCGGTCGCCCGGCGGGCCTTCGCACATCCCGCCGGCCGCCATCGCCGCCGCGTGCACGGCATGGATCGCGTCCGGCGTGTCGGCGCTCAGCGCCACCATCACGCCGTTGCCCACGCTCTGCGGCCCGCCGTCGTGCGGCAGGGTGATGCCCAGCATCGCGCCGCGGCCGGGGCCGCCGTAGTACTGCGAACGCTCGTAGGTCAGCGTGCGCCGTCCCCCGAGCGGGGCCAGCACGGCGTCATAGAACGCCTTGGCCCGCTCGAGGTCCATCACGCCGAGGGTGGTGTAGCCGATCACCCTCAGCCCATCTTGAAGACGCAGATCTTGTTGCCGTCCGGGTCGCGGAAGTACGCGCCGTAGAAGTTGTCGGTCCGCGCGCCTGGGGCCCCTTCATCGGCGGCGCCCGCGGCCAGGGCGGCGGCATGCGTCGCGTCGACCTGTTCGCGCGAACCGGCGGCCAGGCCGAACATGCTGCCGTTGCCCACCGAGGCCGGCTGCTCGTCGTAGGGCTTGCAGATCGCCAGCATGCCCGGCGCCGAGCCGCCCATGTAGAACTGCATGCGCTCATTGGCGAAGGCGCGCTTGCCGCCCAGCGGCGCCAGCACCGCGTCGTAGAACTTGGTGGCGCGTTCCAGGTCGTTCGCGCCGATGGTTGCGTAGCCGATCATTTCTTTGCCCTTCCCAATGGAAGCGGGACCCTAGCCGATGACCTGCGCGGCAACGCAAGCCGCGACGTGGACGCCGCCCATCTGACCGGTCCAGTATCCTCCAAAAGAGGGAGCGAGGGGATGCTGAAGGGTCTTGCCGCTGGCGTGGCCGTCGTGCTGGGCGCCAGTGGCGCTCACGCCGAGATGTCGTCGGCCGTCCGCCAGGAAGCCGCCGCCGTGCCCGGCCTCTCGCAGCCCGCCGAGCTCATCGTCGACCGCTGGGGCATCCCGCACATCTACGCGAAGACGCCGCGTGACGCCTTCTTCCTGCAGGGCTGGAACGCCGCCCGCGACCGCCTCTGGCAGATCGACCTCTGGCGCAAGCGGGGCCTCGGCCGCCTCTCCGCCAGCCTCGGCCCCGCCTACGTCGCCCAGGACCGCGCCGCGCGCCTCTTCCTCTACCGCGGCGACATGGCGGCCGAGTGGGCGGCCTACGACCCGATCGGCCGCGAGGCCGTCGAGGCCTTCGCCGCCGGCGTGAACGCCTATGTGGCCGACGTCCGCGCCGGCAAGCGCCCCCTGCCCGTCGAGTTCGCGCTGACCAGGAGCCAGCCCGAAGACTGGAAGCCGGAGGACATCCTGCGCATCCGCAGCCACGCGCTGGTCAACAACGTCACCTCCGAGGTCGCCCGCGCGCGCACCATCTGCGCCGGCGGCCTCGCGGCCGACACGCTGCGCCGCAAGCTGGAGCCGGCGCACAAGGTGACCGTTCCCAAGGGTCTCGATCCCTGCCGCGTGCCGGCGGACGTGCTGGTCGACTACGTGCGGGCGACCCAGCCCGTCAGCTTCGCCGCGCTCGCCGGCAAGTCCGAGGCGCCCGCTGAACTCGCCCAGGTGATCGACGAGCGTTCCGCCGAGGGCTCGAACAACTGGACGATCTCCGCCGGCCGCAGCGCCACCGGCCGCCCCATCCTGGCGGGCGACCCGCACCGGCCGGTCGGCGTCCCCTCGCTGCGCTACCTCGCCCACCTCGACGCGCCGGGACTGTCGATCATCGGGGCGGGGGAGCCGGCCTTGCCCGGGGTCTCCATGGGCCACAACGGGACAACGGCCTTTGCCATCACGATCAACTACGTCGATCAGGAAGACCTCTACGCCTACGAGGTCCGCGGCGCCGCCTACCGCTACAAAGGTGGCTTCGAGCCCATGCGGACGGTCCGCGAGACCATCGAGGTCAAGGGCGGGCCGGCCCAGGAGGTCGAGCTCCGCTTCACCCGCCACGGTCCCGTCGTCTGGCAGGACGCCACCCGCGCCTTCGCCATCCGCACCGTGTGGAACGAGCCCGGCCTCTCGGGCTACTTCGGCTCGTCGCGGATGTGGCGCGCCAAGGGCTGGGACGACTTCCAGACCGCCCGCAATCGCTGGGGCGCCCCGCCGCTGAACCTGGTCTACGCCGACACCAAGGGCGACATCGGCTGGGCCGTGGCGGCGCGCACGCCCGTCCGCGTGGGCTGGGACGGCCTGATGCCCGTCCCCGGCGACGGCCGCTACGAGTGGAAGGGCTTCCTCGAGGACGGCGGCCTGCCCACGATGAAGAACCCGGCCGCCGGCTACTTCGCCACCGCCAACGCCATGAACATCCCGGCCGAGCCCGCCTACCCGCGCACCGCGCGCCAGTTGGGCTTCGAGTGGGCCGACCGCTCACGGTCGGACCGCATCCACGAGGTGCTCGACAAGCTGCCCAAGGTCACGCTGGCCGACTCCATGGCCCTGCAGACCGACAGCGTCAGCCCCCAGGCGCGCCGCGCCGTGGCGCTGGTCCAGTCGCTGACCTCCACCGACCCGCAGATGACCGCGGCGCTCAACTTCCTGAAGCGCTGGGACGGCGCCGAGACCACCAACAGCGCCGCCGCCGCGATCTACGAAACGTGGGCGAACAAGCACCTCGGCCGCGCCGTGGCCGCCGCCGCAGCGCCCGAGGCCGCCCGCTCGCTGATCGGCAGCACCCCGGACCCGATCCTCACCTGGCTGGAGGCCCAGCCGGCGGCCGTCCGCGACCCGATCCTGCTCTCCAGCCTCAAGTCCGCCCTGGCCGAGCTGACGACCCGGCTCAGCCACCACACCTACGGCTGGACCTGGGGCCGCCTGCACCAGGCCCAGTTCGTCCCGGCCGTCGCGGTGCTCGCCGACCCGGCGCTGGCTGCGCAGATGACCGTCGGCCCGCTGCAGGTCCCGGGCTCGGCCTCGACCCCGCGCGCCGCCACCTTCCGGACCGAAGACTTCCGCCAGACCTCGGGCGCCTCGGTGCGGTTCGTCCTCGACGTGGGCGCCTGGGACAACTCCATGGCCATCAACACCCCTGGCCAGTCCGGCGACCCCACCAGCCCCCACTACCGCGACCTCTTCCCCCTCTGGGCCGGCGGCGCGTACGTGCCCCTCCGCTTCAGCCGCGGGGCCGTCGAAGGCGATGCAGAAGTGGTGATGAAGCTGACACCGGCGAACTAGCCCGTCGCGAACCGCACGTACCCCTCTGCGCTGATTGGCCAGGCCGGGTTGTGGGCGATCTCCCAGGCGTGGTCGTCGGGGTCGGCGACGTAGCCGCGGAACCCGCCGTGCGGCGGCGCGTCGCCCCTGCGCAGCATCTTGCCGCCCGCCGCCGCCAGCCGGTCCAGCAGCGGCTGCACCTCGGCCGCGCTCGCCACGTTGTGCGCCAGGGCGAAGCCGCCGGGCCCGACCGTGCGGCGCCCGCCCATGTCGGCCTCCAGCGCCGCCTTCAGCCAGGTGCCGAGCACAAGCCCGTTCATCTGGTAGAAGGCGATCTCCGCGTTCTCGAACACCGGCCGCCAGCCGAAGCCCTCGATGTAGAAGCGCTTCGAGCGCGCCAGGTCGGCGACGCCCAGGGTGATCACCGAAATCTGCTGCTGCATGGGGCCTCCTGTCGCCGAGGACAACGCGCCGGGTCGGTTCTCAGGCCCGCACGTACCAGTCGTCCGCCCGCGACAGCGCCTCGAACTTCCGCCGGAAGCCCTTGGCGGTCAGCAGTTCGAAGAGCCCCTCGCGCCGGGTCGTGTAGTTGTGCTCGACGCTGATCAGCCCGACCTCCCAGGCGTCGAAGTCGAAGGCGCGCAGGATGTCGAGCTCGGAGCCCTCGGTGTCCACCGACAGGTAGTCGATCCGCCGCGGCGCCTGCCACTCCGTCAGGAGATCGTTCAGCGACACCGTCTCCACCTCGTAGCGCGTCCCGCCCCGCCGGCTCGGCGCATGCATGTCGCCGTCCGAGTAGGCGTCGATGGTCGAGTGCACCGGCGGGTCGCACTCGTTGAACAGGAGCCGCTTGCCGCTCTCGATCCAGACGCAGCGCTTGTCGATCCCCGCCTTGCGCTCAGCCAGCCGCGCGTGCGCAAGCCGCATCGGCTCGGCCAGCACGCCGGTCCAGCCCAGCTCGCGCTCCAGGTAGAGGGTGTTGGAGTGGTGCGCCCCGTCCCAGGCGCCGAACTCCGCGAACCAGCCGTTCCGCCGCTCGCCCGTCTCGTAGGCCACCCACAGGTCCTGCAGCAGCTGCGCGGCGCTCTTCGGCAGCCGCTCCAGGCAGAAGTGGATGAACCGCATCTGCTCGTCGGGATGCTCGGGCCCCGCGTGGTCGCGCAGCAGCACCAGCAGGTCCAGCGCCTCGGCATAGCTCAGTCGGGCCATGGCGCCTGGATAACCGCTTATCCGCCGAACGTCTTGCGCAGCCGGATCATCAGGTTCCCGCCCCACTCAAGGTCACGGTAGTCGGTGAAGTTCAGCTGCCCCAGGCTGCGCGGGCCGACGTAGACCTCGCGGATGCGCTTGGAGTTGCGCATGTTGATGCCGTTGGCCTCGATGCGCAGCGTCGCGTCAGGCTGGACCCGGAACTCGGCGAACAGGATCAGGTACGGCGAGATCTTCTTCGTCTCTACCTCGGTCAGCCGGAACACCCGCTCGCGGATGCCGCCCAACAGGTCCAGTCCCCAGGTCATCCGCCACTGCGGGATCGCCTGGGTGAAGTGCGCCTCCCAGTCCACCGGATGCAGGGTCGAGATCTGCCGGTTCGACGACGTCAGCGGATCCAGCACCTTGGTGTCGCGCCAGGTCGCCTGTCCCTTGAGCTGCGCCGCCTTCAGACCCAGCCGGTCCAGCGGCACGGTGATCCCGGCGGCGATCTCGGTCTTCGTCCCGCTGCCGATGTTGCCCGGCGCGTCGGCCAGGATGACGCCCGCGGGCGAGACGATCGGGATGCGGTCGACCACATCGGTCAGGTCGAAGCGCCGGTAGGTGAGCACGATGGCTCCGTCCTTCCAGAAGCTGCGCTCCACCGCCGCCTCGTAGACCCACGCCTGCTGCGGCGTCAGGTCGGGATTGCCCACCACGACGACCCCCGTGGACGCCACCTGCGGCGAGGCCACGAAGTCGTCGAAGTTGAGCTGGCCCACCTCGCGCTCGACCCGCAGGCGCACCTGCGTCTTGCCGTCCGGCGTCCAGGTCAGCGCCGCGCGGGGCTTCAGGAACGACAGCGACTTCTCCAGCTCCACGTCGCCTTCCGAGGTCACGCGCGACACCTCGTGCCGCGCGCCCGCCTCCAGCGTCAGCTTCGGCGTCGCCTGCCAGGTGCCGCGCACGATGGCTTCGCCCCGCAACTCCTCCACCAGCACGTCGCCGGCCGGCAGCGCCACGGGCTGCCCGTTCACGGCCAGCGACGTCTGGCTGTCGAGGCGGTTGTAGGCCCCCTCGGTCCCCGCCTCGATCTTGATCCCGGCCGCGGGCGTCAGGTTGAACTGCACCCGCCCCACCGTCTCGTAGGTCTTGCGGTCCAGGGCGAAGTCGCGGGTCAGGCCCGGCGCCTGGAAGTGCGAGCGCTGGTCCTGCAGGAACACCTGCTGGAAGAGCAGCGCCTCCAGCCCCACCGTGTTCGACAGCCGCTGCGTGAATCGCGCGCCCGCCTCGTGCTGGCCGCGCTTGTTGGGCGCCTTCTCGTACTCCACCGCGCCGGTGCGCTTGTCGGTGTCGTAGAGTTCCAACCAGCCCATGTTGAACTGGATCGCGCCGTTGAGGTTCAGCTGGCCGCCCAGGAACGGCGTCGTGAAGGCGCCCGTCGACTGGATCCGGTGGCCGTGGGAATCGGCGTCGATGTCGGAATCGATCAGCCTCACGCCGGCGGCCGAGGTCCGCACCCGGCCGCCGTCCCCGTACTCGTCGTTCGGGAAGTGGCCGGTGCTGAACGTCTGGCTGAACTCGGCCGAGCGGCCGCCGCCCAGGCTCCACTGCCCCTCGAACCGCACGCCGGGCAGGATGCGGTTGTCGTAGACGAAGTCGACGTAGGGCTGCACCGCGCCGCGGAAGCCGGCCTGCTGGCGGCGCACCACGTTGGCCACCACGGTGCGGCCTTCCATGTCTATGCCGGGCGCGCCGCCGCGCACCACCTCCACCCGCGCCACCGAGCTCGCCGGGATCCGCCGCAGGATATCCTCCAGCGTGTCGTTCTTGGCGAGCGGCGGGTGGCCGTCGATCAGCACGTTGCCGCCCGAGCCCTCCAGGCCGCGGACGGTGGAGCCCTTGTCGAACGTGAAGCCCGGCAGCCGCACCACCATGTCGTAGGCGCTCTGCGGCCGCACGTCGGCGAAGAAGGCGGGCGGATAGGCGATCACGCCGCGGCTGGCCTCGCCCGGCGCAGGCGCGGCCGGCGGCGCAGCCGCTTCGGCCGCCGGCGGCGCGACCGCCGCGGCGATGATCACCCAAGGACCCATCTTCGGGGTTTCCTCCCAGAGGCCCAGCTTCGCCCACCTCGGACGCTCAAGCTACCGGCGTTCACTTGACCGCTCGATTTCGAAACTCCGGTGCGGCTTTCGCGTAACAGCGACGTCACGGAACCCTTGCAAGTACATCGATAGCTGTCTAATTAGACATTGATCTATGGATAGCACCCATGCCCGAAGCCGACGTCACCGCCCTCCTCGCCTTCTTCAAGGCCATGGCCAACGAGAGCCGCCTGAAGCTCGTGGGCCTGCTCGCGCACGGCGAGCACACCGTGCAGGAACTGGCCGAGGTGCTCGGCCTCAAGGAGCCCACCGTCTCGCACCACCTCGCGGTGCTGAAGGACCTGGGCCTCGTCGCCGTGCGCCCGGACGGCGTCATGCGCTGGCATTCGCTGAAGCCCGGCGCGCTCGCCCAGATGAACCGCCGACTGCTCGACCAAGACCCCGCCGCGCTGGCCCCCGAGGAGACGTGGGAGGACCGCATACTCGCCACCTTCGTCGCCCCGGACGGCGCCCTGACCATCCCCGCCAGCCGCCGCAAGCGCTGGGTGGTCCTGAAGTGGCTGGCCGAAAAGTTCGCCGAGGGCGCCCGCTACCCCGAGCGCGCGGTCAACGAGACCATCCAGCGCCACCACTGGGACAGCGCCACCCTGCGCCGCGAGCTCATCGGCGCCAGCATGATGGCCCGCGAGGCCGGCGTCTACTGGCGTCTGCCCGAAGCGGAGTGGAGGGGGTTCGCGGACGCGAAGCCGGAGTAGCCCTTCCCTCCCTTAATGGGGAGGGATGCTCGCCGAAGGCGAGCAGGGTGGGGAAGCGTGGACCGGAGCGCAGGCGTGGGTGGGTGATCAACACTCCCCACCCTGGCGGCTGCGCCGCCTGTCCCTCCCCATTAAGGGAGGGACTAGACCCGCCCCGTCACCGGCACGAGCGCGCCGGTCACCGCGGTCGCCGCCTCGCTCGCCAGGAACAGCATCACCGCCGCCAGGTCGCTCGGCTGCACCCAGGTCGAGAAATCGGCGTTCGGCATGTCGGCGCGATTGATCGCCGTGTCCAGGATCGACGGCAGCACGGCATTCACCGTCACCCCGTCGCCCTTCAGTTCCTCGGCGAGCGCCTGGGTCAACGCGTGCACGCCAGCCTTCGACGCCGCATACGACCCCATGCCCAGCGCCGCCTTCAGCGCAGCCGACGAGCCCACGTTGACGATCCGGCCGGCGGCGCTGCGCTTCAGGTGCGGGATCGCCGAGCGGCTGGCGTTGGTCGCGGTCAGCACGTTCAGCCGGTACATCTGCGGCCAGCTCTCGATCGAGCCGTCCTGCACGGTCTCCCACTTGAAGCCGCCGGCGATGTTGAGCAGCGCGTCGATGCCGCCGAACCGCTCGACCACTGCATCCATCGCCGCGCCGGCGTGGACGGGATCGGTCAGGTCCACGCCGCCCTGGACCATCACGTCCGGCCCGCCCGGCAACCCCGCCGGCGCGTCCGGCGCGTAGTCGATCAGCGCCAGCCGGTCGCCCTGCGCCGCAGCGGCCTTCGCCACCGCCTGCCCCAGCACCCCAAAGGCGCCCGTGATCGCGATCACCCGTCCGGCCATGACCTGTCCCCGAAAGAAGAAGCGGCCGGGGTCGCCCTCGGCCGCTCCTCGAAAGCCGATTTCGTGCGGGAACGCTAGAGGCGTTCGACGATCGTGACGTTGGCCATGCCGCCGCCTTCGCACATCGTCTGCAGACCATACTTCTTGCCACGGGCCTTCAGCGCATAGAGCAGCGTGGTCATCAGCTTGGTGCCCGAGGCGCCCAGCGGGTGGCCGAGCGCGATGGCGCCGCCGTTGACGTTCAGCCGCTCCGGGTCGGCGCCCGTCTTCTGCAGCCACGCCACCGGCACCGAGGCGAAGGCCTCGTTCACCTCGAACAGGTCGATGTCGTCGATGCTCAGGCCCGTCTTCTTCAGCGCCCGCTCGGTCGCCGGGATCGGGGCTTCCAGCATGATCACCGGGTCGTGGCCCAGGAGAGACAGGTGGTGGACGCGGGCCAGCGGCGTCAGGTTGTGCTCCTTCAGCGCCTTCTCCGAGACGATCATCACGCCCGAGGCGCCGTCGCAGATCTGGCTGGAGGTGGCAGCCGTGATCCGGCCGCCCTCGCGCAGCAGCTTCACGCCCTTCATGCCGTCGAGGCTCACGTCGAAGCGGATGCCCTCGTCGACGTCATGGCGCACCGTGCCGCCCTCGGCGTCCACGCCGTCGATGGCCAGGATCTCGTCCTTGAACGCGCCGGCCTGGGTCGCGGCGATCGCACGCTGGTGGCTGAGGTAGCCGAACTCGTCCAGCTGGTCCTTCGTCAGCCCGTACTTCTCGGCGACCATCTCGGCGCCCATGAACTGGCTGAACTGGATGTTCGGATAGCGCTCCTCCTGGCGGGGGCTCTTCGGGATGCCGAAGCCTTCCTTGGCCGGCAGCGACACCGACAGGCCCATCGGCACGCGGGTCATGCTCTCGACCCCCGAGGCGATCACCACGTCCATGGTGCCGCTCATCACCGCCTGGGCGGCGAAATGCAGCGCCTGCTGCGACGACCCGCACTGGCGGTCGACGGAGGTGCCCGGCACGCTTTCCGGCAGGCGCGAGGCCAGCACCGCGTTGCGCGCCACGTTGGTCGACTGCTCGCCCACCTGCATGACGCAGCCCATCACCACGTCCTCGACCGCGGCCGGGTCGATCGACGTGCGGTCCAAGAGCTCGTTCAGGACCGCGCCGCCCAGGTCGGCGGGGTGCCAGCCGCGCACGCGGCCGCCCTTGCGGCCGCCGGCGGTACGGGTTGCGGCGACGATATAGGCCTCGGCCATACTACTGCTCCCAATGCTCCATTTGCGCCGCCTCCGGCGCGTCGCGCGGATTGATAGGAGGGCGCCCTTGCGGAAGACAACGGACGTGACGCGCACGTCACGTCCGTTGTCTCATCTCCCCCGTCGCGGCAGCGCCGGCGGGAGGGGGACCGCCCGCCGCAGAGCGGGTGGTGGAGGGGGCGAGCCTCCTCAACTGAGTTCAAGACAGCCTGTCGATCCTACGAGCCTGAAGCTCGCGCCCTCCACCAACCGCTCTTCGCTGCGCTCCGCGATCGGTCCCCCTCCCGCCGCTACGCGGGGGAGGTAGAAAACGTCGCCGCCAGGATCTTCTCCAGCCACGCCTGGTCGACCTCGTCGAAGGCCGCCGGCCGGTCGGAGTCCACGTCGAACACGGCGATCAACTCGCCCGCAGCGTCGAACACCGGCACCACGATCTCGCTCGCCGAACGCCCGTCGCAGGCGATGTGCCCCGGGAACGCATGCACGTCCGGCACCAACTGCGTCTTCCGCTCCGCCGCCGCCGTCCCGCACACCCCGCGCCCGAAGGCGATCCGCATGCAGCCCAGCGTCCCCTGGTACGGCCCCACGACCAGCTCGGCCGCCTTCGCAGGATCGACCACGTAGAACCCGGTCCAGAAATAGCTCTCGAAGCTGTTGGCCAGCATCGAGCTCACCGTCGCCATCCGCGCGACGACATTCGGCTCGCCGTCGAGCACCGCACCGATCTCCTCGGCCACGGCGGCGTACCGCGCGGCCTTCTCG
>NZ_DASWTE010000078.1:0-33231 GCF_036402295.1 Phenylobacterium sp. | reverse complement strand
CAGAGGTTCAGCTTGGCATGGCCGACCTCGAGGCCGGCCGCCTCGCCCCGGTCACGGCGGCCTCGCCGCTCCTGGTGGCGTACGCCCGCGGCATCGCGCTGCTGCCGGGCGACGTCGTGGAGATCGAGCTGAAGGGCCCCGGCGGGGCGGTCCTGGCGAAGAGCCGGGGGCAGCCGTTGCTGCGGTGGCGGGCGCAGGACCTGGTCTATGTGGGCAAGCGCCGCCCCGCGACGGGCTGGCCGCGCGGAAGCTACGTCGCTGAGTACCGCGTCTGGCGCGCAGGGACCCCCGCCATCCGCAAGCGCTTCAGCCTCGCGCTTTAGCGCGGCGGATGACCGAACCGTGATCGCCCGCCAGCTTCTCCTTGCGGGAGGCGTTGGCTAGGCTGTGCTGTCAGCCAAGCTCTCCAAGGCTGTGTCGCTTTGGCCGGGGGTGGGTTCGTAACGGATCCGCCGCCCGGCCTTTGCATTTGGGGCCCGCGGCGGCTCGTTCCCGACATCGCGCATCGGCAGGCGCTGCAAGGCGTTGCAGCGCCTTCGCCCAAAAGAAAAGGGCCGCCCCGAAGGGCGGCCCTCTGACCCGAAGGTCGCAGTCAGTTAGATGATGTTGCTGAAGCCGATGTCGGCCAGCGTGCGGCCCACGAGGACCACGGCGCCGTCGGTGGCATCGATCGTGTTGTCGTTGGTGGTATCCGAGAACACCACCACGTCCGTCCCGACCTGGACCGCGATATAGTCGAAGCTTTGGCCCGCACGGGTGTTGGCGATCCCGACAGCACCCGAGAAGTCGCTGGCCGTCTCTTCGATGTAGTTGGTCACCGAGCCCGGCGTCACCGCGGCGTAGAAATCGAGGCGGTCGCCGGTTTCCCAGTCGCGGATCAGGTCCATCGAGCCGATCGCCGCGAAGTTGTCACCCGCAACTGACGAGAACGTGTCAGCGCCCGCGCCGCCGCTGAGGTCGTCAGCGCCAACGCCACCGATGATGTCGTCGCCGCTGTCGCCGGCCGAGACGGTATCGGCGCCGTCGCCGGCAACGATGTCGTCCGCGCCCGCTTCGGTGGTGATGTTGTCGTTACCCGCACCGGCGGTGACGGTGTCGTCGCCAGCGCCCGCACTGATCACGTCGTTGCCGCCGAGAGTGGTGACATTGTCGTTGCCGTCGCCGCCAGTGATGTTGTCGTTGCCGCCACCACCGGTGACCACGTCGGCGCCCGCTCCGCCGAAGACAGAGTCGGCCCCCGCTCCACCGGTCACGGTGTCGGCGTCATCGCCGGCGTCGACGGTGTTCGCGCCGTCGCCCGTGATGATGGTGTCGTTGCCCGCGCCGCCGGTCAGGGCGTCGTTGCCAGCGCCAGCGGTGAGCGAGTCGTCACCCAGGTCGCCGAAGAACAGCTTCGCACCGCCGCCGGTCGCCGTGATCGTGTCGTTGCTCTGGCCGCCGAGGAGCGTGTCGCCGCCCGAGCCGGTCGACGAGATCGAGTCCGCGCCCAGGTTGCCGTGCGCAAACTGCGCCGCGGTGCCACCGGCGATGATGAGGGTGTCGTCGCCTTGACCACCGAGGGTGGTGTCGGCGCCGCCGCCGCTCGTCAGGGTGTCCGCGCCCGTGTTCCCTTGCAGGAACTCGGCCGCCGAACCGCCCGTCACCTGGTCATCGCCTTGGCCGCCGAACAGCGAGTCGGCGCCACCGCCACCGGTGATGGTGTCGGCGTCGTCGCCGCCGTCGATGTTGTCAGCGCCCGTGCCGCCGGTGATGTTGTCGGCGCCAGCCTGGCCCTGCAGCACGTCCGAACCGCCGCTGCCGACGATGGTGTCGTTGCCGAGGTCGCCGCTGATGAAGTCGTTGGCGGTGCTGCCGGTGATCTGGTCAGTGCCCTGACCACCGAGAAGCGTGTTCGTACCGGCGCCAACGGCGCCCGTGATCGTGTCGTTTCCGAGGTTGCCGTGCGCGAAGTTCGTGCCCGCGCCGACCACCAGGGTGTCATCGCCCTGGCCGCCGTAGACGCTGTCGTTGCCGTCGCCGCCGTCTTCCGAGTCGTTGCCGGTGTTGCCCTGCAGGAAGTCGTTGCCCGCGAGGCCCGTCAGCGTGTCGGCGCCGTCGAAGCCGAACAGGCCATCGCCGGCGCTCGTGCCGCCCAGCACGTCGGCGTTGGTCGTGCCGACCGACAGCACGGAGCCATCCGCCACGGTCACGTTCTCGCCCAGGATGCCGCTGCCGAAGACCACGGTCCGGCCCGTCGCACCGTCGACGACGGTCACGGTCGTCACGGGGGTCGGGTTGCTCGGAGTCGCCGGCGTCGTGTTGAACAGCACCGTCATCCGCGAGGCGGACGAGGTCCCGTTCAGGACGAGCAGCTGATCGTTCGCGGCGCTGTAGGTCGCAGCCTGAGCGTCCGTGATCGTTTCGAAAATATAAGTCGCCATAGTCTCTCCAGTCTGTGTCACACGGACCCCTGGAACGCTTGACCCCCATCCCCGATGGAGCAGTCCCAGCGGTCCATTACCCCGAACGCCACAGCATTGCTGCGGCGCAGGTTAGACGAGCCCAGGGGGAGACGTATCGGAACCCTGCCAATTGCGCAACCTATAAAAGCCCCCGGATTCAGAGGGGAGAACGGTGTTGCAAAGGCGCCGCTATTCCTCGCGGAAAGCGTCTTCCAACGTGTCCGTAATTGGCGAAATCAGGAAGCTCATAACCGACCTGTCGCCCGTCTTGATGAGGGCTTGAGCGGGCATGCCGGAGGTCAGTTGCAGCCCCCGCTTGAGCTTCTTGAGCTCGGTCGGCGGGATCTGCAGATCGACGCGGTAATACGCCACACCGGTCTTCTCGTTGTTGATCCGATCGGCGGAGACCACCGAGACGGTCGCGTCCAGCGAATCGCTGAACCGCTGGTTGAGGCCGGTGAGCTTCACCTTGGCGGGCATGCCCACCCGCACCTCGTCCACGTCCTCGGGCTTGATCATCGCGGTGACCGTCAGCGGCGTGGTCTTCGGCACCACGTCCATCATCACCTCGCCCGAGCCGACGACGCCGCCGACCGTGAACTGGGTGTTGTTGAAGACGTAGCCTTCGACGGGCGAGCGGACCACGGTCGCGGCCAGGTTCTGGCGCGCGGTCGTCAGGCGCGGGATCACGTCGGCGAGCTTGGTCTGGCTGTCGCGCAGGCCTTCGGCCGACTGGCTCGCGCGCTCGTTTTGCAGCGTCGCGAGCTGGATGCGCGTCTCGCCGATCTGCTGGCGGATGCGCGCGATGTCGGAGGTGAGCTGGCCACGGCGGCCGCCGAGCTCCGCAAGGCTGCGCTCGTAGCGCAGGATCAGCGTCTTGGGCGCGAAGCCCTGCTCGTTCAGCTTCCGGTAGCCTGCCAGTTCCTCCTCGGTCAGCCTCTGCTGTTCGACGACCGATTCGAGCTGCGCCTGGAGGCCCTGCACCTGGGTCAGCTGCTGCTCCACGCGCTGGGCGAGCACCGCCGACTGGCTCTGGAACAGCTGCTGGCGGGTGGTGAACAGGAACTGCTGGTCGCGCACCAAGGTCGCCACCGCCGGGTCGGCCATGCGGGCCGTCAGCTCGGCCGGGAGCTCGAGCGTGGTCCGGTTCATCGCCTCGGCGGTGAAGCGCGCGTTCTGGGCGATCAGTGTATCATATTGATTTTGCAGGACATCCACGGCGGCGCGCTGCTCGACGTCGTTGAACAGCAGGAGCGGCTGGCCGGGCCGCACGAGCTGGCCCTCCTTGACCAGGATCTGCTTGACGACGCCGGTCTCCTTGGCGCGCAGCGTCTTGCGCATGGAGTCGGTGCGCACTTCGGCCATCGCCGTGACGCCCGAGGCCAGCTTGTCCAGCGAAGCCCAGAGGCCGAGGCCGAAGACGAACACCGCGACGACGCCCGCGCCCAGGATCATCGGCCGCCGCAGGCGCTCCTGCAGCTCGGGCGCCATGTCCTTCTGCTCTTCGCCAAAGGTCGGCAGGACATAGTCCTGCCGCGCCGGCGGCTTCGTCAGCGTCGTGAGATCGAACTTCACCGGCCGGCCTCCACAGCGCGCGTCTCAGGCGCCTGCGCCGGCTTGACGAGGCGCGCCATGACCTGGTCACGCGGGCCGAACAGCTCGACGCGCCCTTCGCGCAGGACCAGCATCTTGTCGGCGGCGCGGAACACGCCGGGCTTGTGCGAAATGATCACGACGGTCGCGCCGTTGGCCTTCATGGCGTCGATGGCGCGCATCAGGGCGTCTTCGCCCTCGGCGTCGAGGTTGGCGTTGGGCTCGTCCAGCACCACGAACGCGGGATTGCCCAGCAGGCATCGGGCGAGGCCGACGCGCTGCCGCTGGCCGGCCGACAGCACGACACCGCCCTCGCCGACGTCGGTGTCGTAGCCCTTGGGCATGCGCAGGATCAGCTCGTGCACGCCGGCGAGCTGGGCGGCCTGGACCACCTCCTCGTCGGTCACGCCCTCGCGGAAGCGGGCGATGTTGTTGCGCACCGTGCCGGCGAAGAGTTCGGTGTCCTGCGGCAGGTAGCCGATGTAGCGGCCGAAGTCCGCGCGGTCCCAGGTGAACACGTCGGCGCCGTCGAGCCGCACGACCCCGTTCAGAGGCTTCCAGATGCCGACGAGCAGTCGCGCCAGCGTCGACTTCCCGGCGCCCGAAGGACCGATCACGCCCAGCACTTCGTTCGGGTCGATGGCGAAGTTGACGTTGCCGAGGACCAGCCGCTGCGCGCCCGGCGGCGCGAAGTTCACGCCCTCGACCGACAGCTTGCCGATGGGTCGGGGCAGCGCCGTCGCGGCCGCGGGCGGCTCGGCCTTCGCGAGCAGCGCATTGAGGCGCTCGTAGGCGCGGTACATGTTGTTGAGCGGATCCCAGGCGCCCACGATCTTCTCGATCGGCTGCAGCGCGCGGCTGGCCAGGATCATGTTGGCGAACAGCATGCCCGGGTGGATCTCGCCCCTCAGGATCAGGTAGGCGCCGATCGCCACGATCAGCACCTGCATGCCCATCCGCACGAACTTGATGAGGTCCGTGTAGAAGTTCGAGGCGCCGGCCGCCTCGGCGCCCCGCTCGATCGTGACCGCCCTATGGCGAGCCCAGGCCTGGCCGAGGGTCGGCAGCATGCCCATGGCGCGGACCACCTCGCCGTTGCGCAGCGCCGCATCGGTGAAGCCGTAACTGCGGAGCGCGGCCTCGTTGGCCTCCTTCAGCGAATTCTGCACCGCCCGCGCCTGGACGATCGCGAGCGCGACGAGGACGCCCGCGCCGACCAGGGTCACGACGCCCACGAGCGGGTCGATGATGAACAGAACGAACAGGAAGACCGGGATCCACGGCACGTCGAAGAACGCCGCCGCGGCGATGCCGGTCAGGGATTGGCGGAACTGGTCGAGGTCGCGCAGCGCCTGGGCCCGCGCGCCGGGATCGCCGCGCACCGCCGCGTCGAACAGACTGGTGAAGATCCGCCCCGAGACGCGCTGGTCCAGCGCCACGCCGTAGTTGATCAGGACACGGGCGCGGATGTCGTCGATGACGCTGGAAACGGCGAAGACGAAGAGGGTGACGGCCGTCAGCGTCCAGAGCGTAGCCTGGCTCTGGCTCGTCATCACGCGGCCATAGACCTGGTAGGTGTAAAGCGGCAACGCCAGGTAGAGGACGTTGGAGACCAGGCTGAACCCGAACGCCACGGCCGCGGGCTTGTAGCCCTGCCGCAGGGCGCGGCCCAGCACGTTGTCGGGCAGGTCCGTCAGGAAGGTTAGAAATTTCATCTCGCGCAAGCCATTCCGTCGGGCCGTGCCGGGGGTGTTACACCATACTTTGGCAGAAAGCGTGAACGCCCCGGAAGATATGCTGTTCTGACGCACCCGGTGCGAAGGCCGGCGTAGATGCTTGTACGCCCTGCAGTTGTCAATGCTCGGCCTCCTGGGCGGGTCGCTGCGGACCGTCCGTTCACGTGTGCTAGGAATGCCGGATGGAGCCGCGTATCGCCATCCTCGGCAGCTGCATTACCCGCGACCTGTGGCCAGTTCGCGGCGCGCCGGGCCGCAAGCCCGCCTATGTCTCGAGGACCAGCTTTCCCACCTTGCTGTCGCCGCCGGTCCCGGGCTTCGTCGCCAGGGCCGCGCCGCCGGGCGACCTCACGGTATACGAGTACGCCGCGGTCGTGGCCGAGATTCGGAAGACGGCGCTGGCGGATCTCGTCGCCTATCGGCCCACCCACCTGATCATCGATCTCATCGACGAACGGTTCGACCTGCTGTCGGTGGGCGATTCCCTGGTCAGCCTGAGCGGTGAGCTCGTGCGGAGCGGCCATCTGGTCGAGACGCCGCTGAAGGCGGGTCGCCGGGTGCGACGGCTGTCCGAGGCGTGCGACCGGCTGTGGGCCGAGGCGGCCGGCGAGTTCGCCGCCCTGCTGCGCGCCACGCCCCTGCGCGAAGCGCGGCTGATCCTCCACTCGGCCCGATGGGCGACCCACTACCGGTCCCCGAAGGGTGGCAGGGCCGCGATCACCGGCGTCGAGATCGTGGCCGGCCAAGCCGTCGCCATCCCCGACTACAACGGGCTCCTGGAGCGCCAGGAACGGATCCTCGAGGCGCTCTTCCCGCCGATGGCCCGGGTGGAGGCCGGCCGGCATCGGCTCGCCGATCCCGGCCATCGCTGGGGGCCAAGCCCGTTCCACTACATTCCGGAGTACTACGCCGAGATCGGCCGCCAGCTCGCCGGCCAGGGCGTCGAGATCAGCGGCTCGCGAGTCGCGCCCAGTGCTCTAGCGGTGTGACGCCGCCGCGGGCCAGTTCGGGCCACTTCGCCAGATAGGCCGCCGTCGGGAAGCCCGGCCGCGCGTCCGCGACCGCCCACGCGCCGCCCTGCAGGTAGTCGACCAGCGGGTTCGCGTCGACGGCGAGCGACGCCCCCCTGGCCTCCACGTAGTGCGGCGTGTCGAACCACGGGCCCGGGTTCAGCCCCGCCCGCCCGCCGTCGGAGAGGAAGTGGGTCAGGGGCTCGACGCCGGCGGCGGCGACGTCGGGGTACTGCTCCAGGTACCAGCGGACGTCGAACAGCGGATGCGGCGACAGCCCCTCGCGCCAGCCGGAGGTGAGGTAATGCGAGAGCGGCGGGCCGTGCGCCGCGGCGGGCGCTTGGCGCACGTACCACTGCGGATCGAACACCGGATGGGGGCTCAGGCCCATCGCCCAGCCTTCGCGCAGGTAGTGCGAAAGCGGGTCATCGCCCGCCTCGAGGGCCGGCGCGCGCGACAGGTAGTGGCCGACGTCGAACAACGGGTGGGGCGCGTTGCGGGCGCCCGTGCGCACGTAGTGCTCGAGGGGCGTCATGCTGGTCGCCGCCAGCGCCGCGGCATGCTCGCGCGCGTACCAGGCCGGATGGAACAGGGCGTGGGGCGCCCGCCCTTCGCGCCCTCCGGCGATCAGGTAGTGGACCAGCGGCGCCAGCCGCCGCGCGGCCACGTCGGGGTGACGGTCCAGGTACCAGGCCTGGTCCAGCGGCGCGCGCGGCGCCACGTCGGGGTTCGCGCGACGGCGGACGTAGGCGGCCATGTGACGAAAGTCCCGCAGTGGCCGGCCGCTCGAGCGCCACACCCCGCTGCGGGCGATGACCAGGGCCTGGCCGAGCGAGCCGAGCTGCGCGAGCAGCCGGTCGATGGTCCGCACGATCCGCCCCACCCGGCGCGAGGTCGGCGGGCGAGCGGCATTGTAGGCGGCGACGGCCCTGGCCCGCGCCTCGGACTCCAGCTCGGCGCGCGCGGCGAGGGACTCGTGCAGGGCCACGGTCAGCTGCGTCCGCGTCAGCGATTCGCGCACCTGGGCGTCGTGGGCCAGCCGGCGCGCGCCTTCGAGCTCGCCCTGCAGCTGCTGCACCTTGCCGAGGATCGCGCGCGACCGGGCCGTTTCGTTGGCCGGCGCGGGCGCCAGGGTCACGGCGGACTCGGCCGGCGCCGCGACCTTCAGGCGTTTTCGTGCTCGAGCCATTCTTGGAAACTGCCGCGCCCGGAGGCGAAGGGGTTGGGGAAAGCCTGCTGCAGGTCGACGCGCTCGCGATAGAGCACGCGTTCGCTCTTGGCTATGGGCCGGCCGTCCTCATAGGCGCCGAACGCCCACCAGCGCTCGGGGATCGCCGGGTCGGTCGCCTCGGTGACCAGCCGCTTGTACCAGGCCCAGATCTCGTAGACGGGGAAGTTCTGTCCCGCGTACCGCTTGGTCATCGAGTCGCCGATCGCGCCCAGCTTGGTGAAGTGCCAGAACCGCAGCGGGGCCCCGTTGACCAGGATCTGGCCGTCCTTCTCGACCGAGACGGTGCGGGTGGAGAGGTTCCAGCTGGCGACGTTGTAGCCGGGGTCGCGGATGATCTTCACGCGGTCGAACAGCGCCGGCACGTGGTCGCACCAGCGCTGGTCCACGAACATCCCGTTCGGCATGTCGTCGTAGCAGTAGCTGAGCAGCCGGTCGTTCCACCACCTGGCGAAGCGGGCGCCCTCGCCCGTCGTTCGGATCGCCACGAAGCCCAGGTTGAAGATGCCCGTGCGCGAGGCCGACAGGTCGTTGTCGAGGATCGCCACGTGGTCGTCGTTCGGGTCGATCAGGTGCGGGGTGAGCAGGATGTCGTCCTGCTCCAGCCACCGCTCCAGCGGCTCCAGCGTGCTGAGCGCGGCCGTGTCGGGATCCATGTAGATCACCGCGTCGTAGCCCCAGCCGCAGGCCTGGTGGATGAAGGGCCCCTTCACGGCGGTGCAGACCTCGACGACGTCGTGCTTGAAGAGCCAGCTCTCGAAGTTGGGGATGCCGAGGTCGCTGGCCCAGACCAGGCGGTCGAACGGCTCGTTCGCCGGATCGAACGCGAAGCCTTCCGGCGGCTTGTCGGTGATCAGGGCGGCCAGCTCCCAGTCCGGGCGGTGCTGGCGCAGCGTCTGGAACAGCACCCGCGCCCGGTTCAGGTACGAGAAGGTGAAGCTGGAGTAGCAGAGGATCTTCATGCGGGCAGGTCGAGGGTGAGCGCGCCGTAGCGCAGGTCATGGAGCATGGGGCGGCGCCGGGCGCGGCCCAGGGCGAGGATCTCGCCGGTCTCGAAGGCGGCCCCCAGCGCGGTCTCGTCGGCCAGAACGGCGCCGGCGCCGGTCTCGGTGACGAACGCCTGCACGTTGCCGCTGTCCGGGCCCGTGACCACGGCGCAGCCGGCGGCGACGGCCTCGTAGGCGACGAAGGAGAACGTCTCACGGCACAGCGGCCAGACGAGCACGGCGTCCGGCCGCGCGGCCTCGAGCGCCGCGGCCATGCCCGAACCCACCTCCTGGAACTTCACCGGCAGGGTCGGGTCGCCGCGCGCGCCCAGATGCAGGAACTCGTAGCGCAGGTCGTCGGCGAACCGGACGGCCAGCGACCGAAAGATCGGCCAGCCTTTGTGGCTCACCGGCAGGCCGGCGTAGGCGAGACGGAAAGGGCCGTCTTCCGCGACGGGAGCCGGGCCGCGCGCGACAAGCTCGGCGTGCGGCAGCACCACGGTCCTCGCGGCTGCGAACGGGGCGGATCGGGTCCAGAGCTCCAGGGTTGCCTGGGATGGCGCGGCCACGGTCAGGCTCAGGCGCTCGAACAGCCGCGCATGCTCGGCCATGTGGCGGGCGCGCCAGGGACCGTAGGCGCAGATGCCGCAGGCGGCGCTGTCCGGCGGCGGCGCCGCGCAGTCCTCGACGTCGTTGCGCAGGAGGTGGAAGCCCGCGCACAGGCTCGCGAAGTCGTGCAGCCAGAAGACGCCGGCGTGGAGGCCGGCCGCCGCCAGGATGTCACCCACCTCGTCGGCGCGGTGACCCAAGAGGCTGTGGATCGCAAAGCTCCGCCCGACTGCCGCGCCCGAACAGGCCTGGCGCAGGGCCCGGGCCACGGCGTCCGCGGAGAAGATCCCGACCGGCCGGCCGTTCCACACCACGCCGAGGGGCTCGACATCACCGTCGGCGCGCACCACCGGCCAGGCCCGCGCCGGATAAAGGTGCAGGTGGTCTCGGCCGAGCTCCGCCAGCCGCTCGGCCTCGCGGCGCACCGACGCCTGCAGGCCGCCCAGGTTGGCGCTGTAGTCGTCGTGGCTGAAGGTGACGTGCAGCCGGGCGAGACCCTCGCGTGAGGCGCCGAGTTCCGCGGCGAGGCCGGCCTCGCCGCCGGCGGCGGGCGGCGGGGCCCGCGGGATCCGCTCGGCCACCGGCCGGAACGCCTCGATGATCTCGTACCGGAACCCGTAGGGCGACTCCCGGCGGCGCACGACCGGCCGGCCTGAGGTCAGGTAGTGGACGAACGGATTGACGCCCGACTCGGCCACCTCCGGGAACCCTTGGAGGTAGGCGTCCACGGAGAAGTGCGGCGAGGGATCGCGCCCCTCGCGCCAGCCGTACTGCATGAAGTGATCCAGCGGATCGCCCCCGGCGGCGGCCACGTCTGGATTGTTGCGCAGGTAGAACGCCCGATCGAAGCCGCGCGCGGCGATGGCGTGCTCGCCGTGCAGGCGGCGAAGCTTCCCGCTCAGGGCGTTGCGCAGGCCGGGCGGCAGGGCGGCGGCGACCAGGCGCTTCATGGACGGCTCTCCGCGACCAGATCGGCCGTCATCCCGCTGTACACGAGGTCGAAGACCTTCGCGCCCCGCGGCTTGCGCGCCAGCTCCAGGATCCGGCCACTGGCGAAGGCCTCGACCAGCGCCGCCTCGTCGGCGAACACCCGGCCCACGGCGGCGTCGGAGGCAAAGGCGGCGACGTTGCCGCTGTCGGGCCCGGTGATCACCGCCGCGCCGCCGGCCGCCGCCTCGTAGGCGGTGAAGGAGAAGGTTTCCCGGCAGAGCGGCCAGATCAGCGCCGCATCCACCTGCAGCGCCTCGACCGCCTCCTGCATCGCCAGCGGCCGCTCGCCCGTCACCAGCACGGCGTGGAAGGCCGCCGGGGCCGCCGGATCAGGACGGCCGCCGAGGTGTAGGAACTCGTAGCGCGGGTCGCCGGCCAGGCTGATCGCGAGGTCCCGGAAGACCGGCCAACCCTTCAGCGACGTCGGCATGCCCAGGAACGCCAGGCGGAACGGCCCGTCGGCGGCCGCAGGGGCGCCCTTGCGCGGCTTCAGGGTCGCGTGCGGCCTCACCACCGCATCGTGGGCCGGCAGGTCGGTGTGGGCGCGCCAGAAGTCCAGGGTGGTTCGGGACGGCGCCACGACGGTCATCCGCAGCCGCTCGAAGAGCCGTCGATGCGCCTCGGTGTGCCGGGCCCTGAAGGGGCCGTAGATGCAGATCCCGCAGGCCGCGCTGCCGCTCGGCGGCGCCGCGCAGTCCTCGACGTCGTTTCGCAGCAGGTGGAAACCCGCGCACAGGCTCGCGAAGTCGTGGAGCCAGAAGTAGCCGCCGGTCAGGCCCGCCGCCGCCAGCAGGTCGGCGGTGGCCTCGGGCGCGTGGCCCAGCAGGCTGTGGATCGCGAAGCTGCGTCGCCCTGCCCGGCCGAGGTCGGCCAGCACATCCCGTACGGTCTCGGCCCTGTGCACGCCCAGGCGCTGGCCGTTGAGCAGCACCCCGAGCGGGCCCGGCTCGTCGTCGGCGCGGACAGCGTACGAGGGGGCCGCCGGGAACAGATGCAGGTGGTCGACGCCCAAGTGGGCGAACTGCGCGCTCTCGCGGCGCAGGCACATCTGCAGACCGCCGAAGTTGCGGGTGTAGTCGTCGTGGCTGAGCGTGATGTGCAGGTCGCGCACGGCGCCCAGGGCGCTCGCCAGGCGGGCCGCTGGATCCAGTCGCAGCGCGTCCGCCGCGGCGACCGTCTCGGCGATCCGCTCGCCAGGGCTGCGCAGCCTTGCGATCACATCGTGCCGGAAACCCAGGGCGGACTTCGGCGCCCGCCCCTCGGCGCGGCCGGCGCGGATGTAGTGCACGAACGGATTGATCCCGCTCTCGGCGACGTCGGGATTGTCCGCGAGATAGTCCCGCACCGAGAAGGCGGCGCTGGGGTCGCGGTCCTCGAGCCACCCCGTGACCAGGAAATGCTCCAGCGGGTCGAGGCCCGCCCCGGCGACGTCGGGATTGATGGCCAGGTAGTAGGCGACGTCGAACTCGGCGAGGACGGCGGCCCGCTGCTCGGCCAGCGGGATGCTCGGCGCGCGCCGCCGCTGGGCCCGGCGCTGCTGCTGGCTTTGCGCCGGCCGGGGCGCGTGATCGAAGTCCGGATAGGTCCATTCCGCCGGCGACCAGCGCACCGCGCGGAAATAGCGTCGCGCGTGGCGCGAGGCCGAAACCGACCGCCCCTGATCGCGGCCGTGCTGCAGGTAGTGCGCGAACGGCTCGAGCCCCTCGGCGGCGACGTCCGGATTGTCGCGCAAGTAGTCCTCGGTCGAGAACCATGGCGCCGGGTCGCGCGACTCGCGCCAGCCCGCCATCCGGTAGTGCCAGAGCGGATCCAGGTGGTCCGGCAGGTCCGTGTAGGTCGCCGTGTAGAAGTCGGGGTCGAAGGCGACCGAAATCGCCCGGTGATCCGTCGCAGCCTTGGCGTTGTCGTCGGCGGGGGCCTGGGCGGCCATGGAACTCCGGATCCTGAGTGCGATGGGGGTGTGCAACAGTTGCCGCGGACGATCAAGCCGGGCCCACGAACGCTTGCAGCCGCGCGCGCCGGCCCGTACCACCGCAGTCCGTCATGAGCAAAGCACCCGCCAAGCCCGCCCCGCGCCGCACGGCCTATCTCGTGCTGGGTATGCACCGCTCGGGCACCTCGGCCATGACCCAGCTCCTGGCCCTGGCCGGCGCCAACCTGCCCGCCAACGTGATGCCGGGCGACGAGCACAACGCCAAGGGCTACTTCGAGCCCTGGAAGATCGCGATTTTCAACGACGAGCGGCTGCGCGCGGCCGGATCGGCCTGGGACGACCCGTTCGCCTACCCCTTCCGCCCGCTGCCCGAGGACCAGGAGAACGCGTGGCTGGACCGCGCCTCGGACCTCTTCGACGAAGAGTTCGGGCGGCTCGCCTGGCCGCTGATGAAGGACCCGCGCGCCACCGTCCTGCTCCCCTTCTGGCGCGCCCTGCTGGACCGGCGTTGCGTCGACCTGCGCTGCGTGATCCCGGTGCGCCATCCGCTGGCCGTGGCGGGCTCGCTGGCGCGGCGCGACGGCTTCCCGCCGGAGAAATCGGTGCTCGTCTGGAGCGCCTACATGCTGGCGGCCGAAGCCTACACCCGCGACCTGCCGCGCGCCTTCGTGGGCTACGACGCCCTGCTGGCGGACTGGCGGACGGAAGTCGCGCGGATCGAGGCTGCCCACGGGGCGCCGCTGCCGAAGATGACCCAGGCGGCCGCAAAAAAGGTGGACGGCTTCCTGACCCCCGACCTGCGCCACAACGCCGACGAGGCCGGCCTTTCGGCGCTGGGCTGGGCGGGCGAGATCGCCGAGGCTGTGCACGGCTGGTGCGTCGCGGCGGCGCGCGACGAGGGGCCCGACCGGTCGGCGCTGGACCAGGCCGCGGCCGCGCTGGCGGCCCGTCAGGCCGAGTTCGGCATGCTGGTCTCCCCGGCCACGCGCGACCTGGCCAAGGCCCGAGTGGAACTCTCCGAGGCCCAGGCGCGGCTGGAGGTGGCGGCCCGCTTCGAGGCCGAGCTGCGCGCCGAGTTGGCGCGGCTGGAGGACGGGTGGCGCACGGCCGAGCACGTGCTGGAACAGGTCGAGGCCGAGCTCGACGAGGCGCTGGCGACCCCCTAGGCGCGCTCGCCGCGGCGCAGCCGCGGATCCAGCAGGAAGTACAGCGCCCCGGTGACGGCCGCGATATCCAGCGCATAGAGGTAGCGGTAGTCGCAGGCGATCGAGATCAGCAGGAAGGTCGCCGTGAAGACGAGCGTCCCTGCCAACAGGGCGGCCATCACCAGGTCCGCCGGATCGCGCCGGATCAGCAGCAGGACCCCCACAGCCAGCGCCAGCGCCGCGAAGGCGAGGTGCGACATGGCCGGCGTGTCCAGGAACCAGGTCACGTAGTTGAAGATGCGCTGGTCGTTGCGGTCGAGCCGCTCGGCCATGCCGAGGTCCTTGAGCGCGAACGCCGGGCCGGACACACCCAGGTGGATGGGAAGGCAACGGTCGATGTCGGGTGTGGCCAAGACCCAGCGGAAGGCCTCCGCGCGAACCCGCAGGTAGACGACAGGATCCTCAGTGATCAGCCGAACCCACTCGCGGCGGAGATCCTCGGGCGTGAGCTGGCCGAGCTCGTCCCCGAAGAACGGGTCGCGAGAGAGGTAGTCGACCCGCGTCGGGCTGTAGAGCCGCGGCGCTACGGCGCGGATCCGGTCGTCAAGTCCGGGCCGGGCGCCCGCGATCGTCGGCATCCGGCGCTGCGGATCGAGCACCGCGGCGCCCACGAGGTCATAGCTCTGCAGGATGCGCACGCCGCGATCGCCGGCGCGGTCGGGAAGGCCGGGCCCTTCGGGCTTCGCGACCGCGCTCAGGACGAAGGTCAGCGCCGCGACGGCGGCGAGCCAGCCGGCGCCGAGCATGAGCGCGCGCCGCCACCCTGCCCGCCAGGCGACCGCGGTGATGGCCAACGCCGCGAAGGGCGCGAGGACGAGGCCGTTCTGCCGGAAGAGGCCTGCCGCGGCCAGCAGCAGCGCGGCGATCGCCAGCGCCGGCAGCGGTCGGTTCATGCCCCCGCGCGCGGCGACGGCCAGCACGACGAAGCCCGCCACGGTCGTCGTGGCGAACAGCACATCCTTCCAGACGATGGCGGGATAGATCAGGACCTGCGGCAGCGCCACAGCGCCGGCCGCCACGAGCGGCGCGAGCCACGAGGCCCGCGGCCGCAGCAGCGCCAGCGCGCCCCAGGCCCCGAACAGGAGGACGCCGTCGAGGACGACGACGAGGCCGCCGCCCGGCCAGATCCGGTCGGTGACGCCCAGGAGCCAGCCGAAGATCGCCGGGTTCCACGTTTCGCGGATCCCCAGCCGCCCTTCCCGCAGGGCCAGGATCGAGTCCACCGACAGATGGCCGGGCATGTTGAGCCGCAGCATCATCCCGAGGCCGACGGCCAGGATCAGCCAGTAGGCCGCCCGGACGACGGCGGTCGGAACGGGCGCGGCGCGCATCAGGACCAGGACCGCCCGATCACGGCGAGGCCCGCCACGATGAGCGCGACGCCGGCCCAGTACTGCGGCGAAAGCTGCTCGCGCAGCACGAACATCGCCGCCAGCGGCACCAGCACGAAGCTGAGCGCCATGAGCGGGTAGACGCGGCCCAGCGGCGCATGGCGCAGCGACGCGACCCACAGCAGAGTGGCGCCGCCGTAGAGCGCCAGCGCGACGCCGAGCACGACCAGGCCCCGCGGCTCGTCGAGCGGCCGGCGGAAGTCGATCAGTCCGGAGGCGATCTTGAACAGCAACTGTCCGCCGGCGATCACCACGACGCAGACCAGCGGCGCAGCCAATCCCCACCAGAGGCCCGGCGAGCGCGTCACGCGAGAGGCTCCATACGCTGACAATCCTCGGTCATCCGGGGAACGCCTTCCGACATGCTGATTCCGGCGCCTGGATTGGCCGCCGCGCCCGAACTGGTCAAGCGCCGGCCCGCCCGGCCATCTTCTCGATCGCCCGCAGGTAGGGATGGATCGGCCGATTCGGCACGTTCAGGACGTCGAAGTTCATCGCCTGCAACAGGAACTGCACGCCCAGGATCACCGGCAGGGCGGCCAGCATGACCACGCCGGCCGAAGCTGCCTGGCCCGGCGTGCGGTTGGCCAGGTAGCTCAGCGCATAGCCCACGCCGAACAGCAGCGAGAACAGGCCGAACACCAGCTCGAGGCTGGCCGCGTTGAAGTCGCGCACGAAATACTGGCCCACCACCCGCTGGGCGAAGTTGCGCAGGTGCTTGAGCGCGAACGGCCCCACGATCTGGCCGATCCGGATGTTGGAGACCTCGTCGGCGTAGCGGGCCGGCATCGGCACGTCGCGCACCACGGCCCGGAGCGTGCCCAGGTGGTAGAGCAGGTCGGTCTCGAAGAAGAACCGGCGCGAGACCCGCTTCTCCATGACCAGCCGCGCCACGGTGGACTCCAGGGCGGTGTAGCCGTTCGTGGGGTCGAAGATGTTCCAGTAGCCGGTCGACAGCTTGGCCGCGAAGCTCAGCATCGCGTTCCCGAGCACGCGCACCGTCGGCATGGTCGTCAGGTGGCTGATCGAGGTGAAGCGGTTGCCCTTGGCGTAGTCGGCCTCGCCCAGGAGGATCGGGGCCACCAGCTGGGCGGCCATGCCCAGGTCCATCTGGTCGTCGCCGTCCACCTTGACCAGCACGCGCGCGCCGCGCCGCGCCGCCTCGGCGTAGCCGGCGAGCGTCGCGCCGCCGACGCCCTGGTTCTTCGCCAGCCGGACCACCACGACGCGCGGATCGGTATTCTCGGCCTCGATGAAGTCCCCCGAGCGGTCGGGACAGGCGTCGTCGACGCAGACGATCCCCTCGAACCAGGCGGGCGTGCGGGCGATCACCCGCAGGATGTGCGAGCGGACCTTGTAGCAGGGCACGACCAGCCAGACGCCGGCCCCCTCCAGCGATGGAGCGCCTGGCGCCAGGACTTCGCGTTCGACGGGAGACGGGGTCACGGTTCGGGCCACGGGCCCGGGGCTAACATGGAAGCCGCCGCCGTGGCAAAGCACCCCGCCGGCGCGCCGCTGCGCCCGCCTTCCTCCTGGGTGACGGCTTTCCGGCGGAAAGCCGGGGTGGGGGCTGTCCTTGCGCGACGATACCCCGGCTGATACCTCGCACGCCTTCTGTCGGGAGAGGCCATGGACACCGCCACCCACATGCTGCGGACCGGACGGCGCGGCGCGTCGTTCCAGCTGCAGATGGCGGCGCGGGATGTGAAGAACTCGTTCGGACGGATGGGCCTGGCCTGGTCGCTGGCCACCCACGACGTGGGGTCGCGCTACCGCGGCTCGGTGCTGGGCCCGTTCTGGATCACGCTCTCCATGGCCCTGATGGTGCTGGGGATCGGCTTCCTCTACGCCAGCCTCTTCAACCTGCCGCTCAGCGAGCACCTGCCGTACGTCGCCATCGGCATCGTCTTCTTCGGCGTGATGACCGGGGTTGTGAACGAGGGGTGCGAGACCTTCGTCCTCGCGTCCAGCATGCTCGCCCAGACATCGCTGCCGATGTTCACCTTCGTCTGGCGAACGCTGTTCCGGAACCTCATCAACCTCGCGCACCACCTGGTGATCGTGGTCGCCATGCTGATCTACTTCGGCCAGTGGAAGACGGCCAACGTCCCGCTGGCGGTGGTGGGCGTGGCGCTGATGCTCCTCAACGTGAGCTGGGTCTCGGTAGTGGCGGGCGTCGCCTCGGCGCGCTTCCGTGACATCCCGCAGATCGTCGTCTCGGTGATGCAGTTCGCGATCTTCATGACGCCGGTCTTCTGGCGGCCCGACCGCTTCGGCAAGCACCGGGTGTTCCTCGACTTCAACCCCTTCTACCACCTGCTGGAGGCCGTCCGGGCCCCGCTGCTGGGCCACTCGGTCAATGGCCTGACCTACGTCGTGCTGGTCTCGATGGCGGTGATCGGCTGGATCGCAGCCTTCCTCATCTTCGCCCGCACGCGCCGCCGGATCGTCCACTACCTATGACGACAGCCTCGATCTCCGTCTCCGACCTGACGATCCGTTTCCCGGTCTACGGGGCCGACGCAAAGTCGCTGAAGAAGGCGCTGGCCCGCGCGGTCAGCGTAGGGGGCGCCCTGGGCCGGCACGCCGGCGTCACCGACGTCACCGCGCTCTCGAGTCTCAACCTCGAGCTGAAGGCCGGCGACCGCCTGGGCCTGATCGGCCACAACGGCTCGGGCAAGACCACGCTCTTGCGGGCGCTGTCGGGCGCCTACGAGCCGGACGAGGGCACGATCGACGTGCACGGCCGCATCGCCGCCCTCCTCGATCTCTCCCTGGGCATCGACCCGTCCGCCACCGGCTACGAGAACATCCGCCTGCGCTGCCGCATCTCGGGCCTCTCGTCGAAAGAGGTCGACGCGCGGATGGACGAGATCGCCGAGTTCACGGGCCTGGGGCCGTTCCTGGCGATGCCGGTGAAGACCTATTCGGCCGGCATGCAGGGCCGCCTGGCCTTCGCCGCGGCGACCGCCGTCGAGGCCGACGTGCTGTTGATGGACGAGTGGATCGCCGTCGGCGACGCCGACTTCCAGAAGCTGGCCCACAAGCGCCTGCTGAAGCTGGTCGAGCGGGCCGGCATTCTCGTGCTGGCGACGCACGAGGCCCCCCTGCTCAAGCTCTACTGCAACAAGGTCATGAAGCTCGAAGGCGGGGTCGCCTCCGAGGTCGTCGACATCCGCAAGCTGGACCAGCTGCTGGCCGCTTAGCGTTCGAATTCCCTACCGATCTGGGCTCGTCATCGGCGCCTGGCCCTCCTTGCGCGGCGGTGGTTTGCAGCCGCCGGCCCGGGCTTGCACCACGTAGAACAGCGCCCGGTCGCTCGCGAAGTTCGCGTGCTCGGCGATCGGGTTGGTCTGCTGGCCAGTGATCAGGCTGGGCGCCTCCTGCGGGGCCTGGGCCGCCGCCGCGGCGCTCATCGATTGCTGGTTCCAGCGCGCCAGCGGCGCGCGGCAGGCCGCGGCCACGGCGTCGGCGACGATCCCCGCCTCGTCGCGCGAGCCCGCCAGCGTATAGGCCCAGCGGTGCAGGCAGTCCTCAAGGTCCGCCGCTCCAGTACCGCCCGCCGCGGGCGGTCCGGCGGCCGGCTGGGCCTCGGCCTGGGTGAAGGACTTGCAGATGCCCGCCACGGGACGGTCGCCGCCCTGGCAGGCCGCGAGGCCGGCGCAGGCGGCGCCGACGATCAGGATCCGGCGCATGGCGTTAGCGGCACACGCGGGTGGGCTGGTACACGACGTCGCCGTAGGCGTCGTAGTAGGGCCGCGACTCATAGCGGCAGGCCGGCGCGCGGGGCTGGTCATAGGCCGCCCGCTGGTAGCTGCGGGTGCGCGAGTAGCTGCGGGCCGGCGCACGGCGGCACTTGCTGACCTGATTGCCGACCAAGCCGCCCGCGGCGCCGCCGATCAGCGCGCCTTCGGTGCGGTCGCCACGGCCGGCGACGGCGCTGCCCACCAAGGCGCCGCCCAGGGCGCCGATGATGGTTCCGTTGGTCCGTTTCGGGCAGGCGGCCTCAGCCGCCGGGGCGGCCGCGATGGCCATGGTCAGGCCAGCGATCATGGCGATCGAACGCATAGGGTCTCTCCTGTCGATGGCCGGTCCCTCGGTCGGCTTGGGGGAGAAAACGCCGAAAGGCGCAGTTGGATGCGCCCTTATGTCAGCCAGTCGACAAAGCCGTACTTGGCCATCCAGGCCAGGCCCAGCTCGAGAGCGCGGCGCTGGCCGGTGGGAAAGGCCTCCAGCACCTCGCGCACCGTGGCCCCGCCGCGCGCCTCCAGGACCGCGAAGGCCTCGGCGCAGAGTTCCGGCGGCGCACGCAGGCCCGGGAAGGCGGTGTCGAGCGCCACGTGGTCCCCGCGCACCCGCGCGGCGGTGACGCCCGGCGCCGGCGTCAGGCGCGTGTCGAGCGTGAGGGGGGCGGTGGCGAAGCGCGCGAAAGCCCGGAACGGGTCGCCTTTGACCGGATCGGCGGCGGGGCGCGGGTTCGGGTCCGTCGAACGCGCCCGCACGGCCGCCAGCTCGTCCGTCAGGGCGTGGATCTGCGGCGCGACGACCCGCCAGTCGAGGGCCTCGGCCACCCGCTGGCGCCCTGCCGCCCCCATCCGCCGGCGCAGGTCGGGCGAGGCGATCAGGGTGGCGATCGCCTCGGCGGCGCGGCCGATGTGGATGGCCGTGTGCTGCGCCGTCTGGCCGACATAGGCCTGGTAGGTCAGCGCGCCCGAGGTGTGCCGCTCCACCAGCTGCGCGCCCAGGCCGCCCCCGACGGGGCCGCCCAGGGTCGGGATCAGGAACCCTTCCACCCCGTCGCGGACCGTCGAGCGGTATCCGTCCCAGTCGCTGGCCACCACCGGCAGTCCCGCGGCCATGGCTTCCAGCGGGGTGATGCCGAACGTCTCCTGGATGTTGTCCACCAGCGACAGGAAGATGTCGGCGCCGGCCCAAAGTCCCGCCAGCCGCTCGCGGTCGTTGCCGTCGACGAACACAACCCGCGTGTCCGGCGCATGCGCTCGCGCGGCCGCCTCGTACATGCCGCGGTCGTCCTCACCGGGGAACCAGCCGGCCAGGGCGAAGACCACGCGGGCGCCCGTCGTCTGCCGCGCCTGCTCCACCGCCGCGAACATCGGCTGCGGGAAGGCCTTCTCGAAGTACGAGAGGCGGCCGACCCAGAGCACCAGGATGTCGTCGGGACCGACGTCGAGCGCGCCGCGCGCCGCCTCCCGCGCGCCCGGCCGGTCGGCCATCGCGGCGAAGGCGGCCCCGTCGACGCCCAGCGGGATGACGGGCAGTTGCGGCAGCGGCGGCGCCCGCCCGCCCGTCCGCTCGGCGAGATGCTGGCCCCAGCCGCCGAACATCTCGACCAGCGCGTCGCGGACGCTGGGCGACGTGCAAATCAGCGCGTCCCAGGGATGCATCGGCGCCACGGCCGTCATCGCGATGACCTGGCGCATGGCCGGCGGCGCGATCGTATGGATCATGCCCACCAGGCTGTAGGCTCGATCGCTGGCGCGCCGCCGTCGCATCCAGGCCAGATCGTAGAGGTCCGGCTGGCCGCGGAGCAGGACGCCGGACTCGGCCGGCGCGCTCGACTGGGCGAGCAGCGCGGTCCCCACCTTCACCGCACTCGGCTGGCCCTCGAAGAGGGCGTGCACGAGCTCCGCCGGCTGGGCGGGCTGCAGGCTGAGCACGTCCAGGTGCGCATAGCCGCCGTGCCGCGCCAGGGCCTGCCAGAGCTGCAGGTTGGCCACGTCCTTCCCGAACGGGTTCGCGCCCAGGCCCATGCGGCCCGGCGGATGGAAGATCGAGAGCCGCCCCCGGAGGCCGTCGGATTCCACGCTCATCCTCGCGCCCCCACGCCTGCGTCGCCGCGCAGTCGCGCATCCGGCGCCAGCGCCGTCCAGACCTCCTCGAGCCTGGTCCGGAATCGCGCGTACGACCAGGCCTCGGCCGTCGCCCGCGCGGCGTCGAGCCGGCGCGCAAGCGCCGGTCCTCCGGTGAGCCATACGTCCGCGGCCTCGGCCAGGGCGTCGGCCGCGCCGACGCAGTCCTCGTCGGCCACCCAGAAGCCGTTGTCGGGCGTCGCGAAGTCGCGGCCGCCCAGACCCATGAAACCGGCGACGAGGCAGCCGCTGGCCATGGCTTCCAGCGGTGTGAGGCCCAGGCCCTCCAGGCGGCTGAGGCTGAGGAAGATCGAGCAGCGGCCCATGCCCTCGGCCACCTGCGCCTCGCTGGCGTTCAGGATCGTCGCCCACGGCGTCTTGGCGTGGCGCCGATGGTAGGTCTTGAGGAAGCTGCGGATCGCCGCCGCCTCAAGCGCGCGCTTCCACGGTGCGTGGGCCACGGCGTGGGTCTTCTCCCGGGGCTTGAAGATACGCTCGTCGGCGAAGCCGGGCAGCACCTCGATCCGCGCCGTCGGAAACGCCCGCCGCACCGCCGCCGCCGTGGTCGGCCCTACGGCGAGGAAGATCGGGTCCCGCAAGGCCCGCACCGCTTCGAGGCCGCCGGTGGATGCGAAGGTGATATGCCCCTGCACGAACACGGCGGTGGGGTTGCCCGCCTTGGCGGCGTACTGGATGGCGTTCGGCGCGTCGCAGGGGACCACGACGAAGTCGTCCCGGAGCGGCGTCTGAACCTCGACCGGCGCGGTGTGCGTCAGCCAGGGCAGCTCCACCGCCTCGCCTCGCCACCACACGGCGTCGAACCCGACCTCGCGTAGGGCCTCCACGTGGCGGGCGATCATCTTCTGCCCGCCCGCGATCTGGCCGGTCGGGAATGAGATGTAGAGGATCCTCATCGACTCACCGGCGCCGCCAGTCCCATCTTCACCAGCAAGCCGGCGGCCCGCACCACGATCGGCAGCTTGGCGCGGGTCGGCGTGGGCAGCGACGACAGCGCGACGGTCCCGCCCTCGAGGGCGGCGAACACCGCCTCGACGGTGGCGCGCGAGATCGGCAGCGCGCCGAACAGCGGGTGGTTGAGCGCCGTCGCCAGGTCCTGCCGCACGACGCCGGGGGTAAGCGCCAGCCGCGTGTCGCCGTCGAGTGCGTGCGTGACGTAGTGGCCGAACGCGTGGAAAGGATCCAGCCGGGCCGGCGCCGCCAGGGGCGCGGCCTGCACCCAGGCGCGCTGCTCGTCGCTCGCTGCAGCCGCCTGCCGCCGCGCGTTGAGGTCGCTCCACAGCGCCTGGTACTGCGCATAGACCACCCGCCAGTCGAACACCTCGCGAGCCCGCGCCCGTCCTGCCTCGCCCATCCGCCGGCGCAGGTCGGCGTTCTCGACGAGGGCCGTGACCGCGTCCGAATAGGCCGGTGGATCCACCGCTGTGGCCGCGCACGCACTCCAGCAGTACTGGTCGTAGTTGAGCCAGCCGGCCTCATAGGCGTGAGCCAGGCCCTGGCCGTTTCCCGCGGCAGGGGCCCAGGTGGCGACGCGGAACCCATCCACGTCGGCGCGAACCGTGTCGCGATAGCCGTCGTAGTCGCTGACCACGACCGGCAGCCCGGCAGCCATGGCCTCGACCGGGGTCAGGCCGAAGGTCTCCTGGATGTTGTCGGACGGCGACAGGAAGAGGTCGGCTGCGGCCCACGCGTTCTTGCGGTCCTTCGCCTCGCGTCCGTCCACGAAGATGACCTTCGCGTCCGGCGCGAACGCCGCCGCGCCGCCGCGATAGGCCTGCTCGACCCCTTCGTTGGGGGCCCAGCCGGAAAAGATCAGCGCGACCCGCTTGCCGGTCCGATCGGCCGCCGCCTGCATCGCCTTGAAGATCGGGAGGGGATGGGCCTTCGCATGGAAGACCAGCCGGCCGACGAACAGGCCCACCACTTCGTCCGGGTCCAGCCCCAGGGCGACCCGCGCCTCGGCGCGGTCATCGGCGCTGAACTGGAAGTCGTCGCAGTGGACGCCGAGCGGGATCAGCGGCAACTGGGGCGGCGGGGGCGTGGCCTCGACGCCGTAGCGCCAGCGCGCGTAATCGGCCTCGGCCTCGTGGACCCGCCGGACGGTTTCGACCACCGAGTTCGAGGTGCAGACGAGCGCGTCCCAGGGCGCCACCGCCTCGCGCAGCAGTCCCACCATCTCGTCCATGACGCCGTGGCTGGCGGTGGTGTGCGTGACCCCGCAGATCGAGTAGGCGCCGACACCGATGCGCAGGCGTGTCCGCGAGTGCGCCGCGACCGTGGCGTCGGCGATGTAGAGCACGCCCACCTCGGCCACGCGGGTGAGCTGCTCGGCGGGGATCCATTCGAAGCGGGCCGCGGGATCGATCGCATGCACCATGCCCTGCAGCGCCCGCGCCGACCTCTGCTGCGCGGTCAGGCCGTAGATGGGGCGGTCGCCGCGCGCATCGACCGCGGCGCGCAGGAAGCCGTGACCGGCCGACTGGCGACCCATCAGCTGGGTCTTGGCCATGTCGTAGCCGTCGGGCTCGCTTCTGATCACGGCCGTTGCGGGCCCGGGTATGGTCACGTGCGCCTTCGAGTCTGGGCTTGGGGAGGCCGGATGAATGGAGCCTCTCGCCGTCCGACACAAGCTTGGCGACGGCCTATCGGTCGAGCGGAAAGCCCGGCGCGGCCAGCACGGAGAAGACCGCGCCGACCAGCTCCGATTCCGCCGTGCCGAACTCCGCGCGCAGGCCCGCGATCTCGCGGCCGCAGGCCTCGAGGTCCGGCTTTAGGTACATGAGCCTGCGGAAGGCGGTCATCGCCCGGTCGAAGGGGGCGGTCTCGTTACTCTGGATCTGCGACCGATCGGCCAGCGAGCCGGGGGTGCTGAGGAACGGGAAGCACGTCGCGATCTTCAGGTCGCCCGACCGGCCCAGGTCGCGCAGGTAAAGGTCGTAGGGCTGGTCAAGTTGGATGGCCGCATCCAGCGCGGCCCTCACCTTGGCCTTGGAGGCGCCCCGCACGGCGTATGCGGTCGCGCCGAAATAGCTGCGCGCTCGAAGGTCCACCAGCATGAACTGGCCCTGGGCGGCCAGCGCAGCGCGGCGCCCGGCAAGGCTGAGCATCGTCGGCAGGTCGCAGAGGCCGACATCGGTGAACAGGATGTCCCAGTCCGAGGCGGCCAGCATGGCCTCGACCAGGGCCAGGGCGCCCGGCGCGAAGCGGACATCGTCCTCGGCGACGAGGAGGGTGTCGGCGTCCTCGGCGTGGGCGGCCAGGGCCGCACGGTGGCTGGCGAAGCACCCCTTCTCGGCAGGAGTCAGGCCGCCCGCCAGCGCGCCCACGTCCGCAGGACCCAGGGCCTCGAGGCGCGTCAGCGACCAGCCGGGTTCCTGGACCCTGGCGAAGTCCGCCTCGAAGGCGGCGCGCCGACCGACCGCGTCGGCCAGGTTGATGAACACGCAGGTCTTCATGATCGGCTTGCGTCTTGCTCCGCCTGGCCCGGCGGCCGGTGTTCCGCGATCCGGCGCGCCGGCGCAAGGCCCTTCCGCGGCGCCCGTCTTCGTGCCAAAGGCGCCGTGATGCCTTTCCACAACCGCCCCGGGCCGCCCGCCGCGGCCGGCGACGTCCGGACCATGCTCGAGCTTGGCCTCGGCCTGCAGCGCCAGGGACGCCTCGACGAGGCCGCCCGGGTCTATTCGGCCGTCCTGGAGCGCGACGCCGCCAACGCCGACGCCAGCCACCTTCTGGGCATGGTGGCGTTGGGCCAGGGTCGGGCGGACGAGGCGATCCAGCTCATCGGCCGCGCGCTGGCGGTCACGCCCGACGCGGCCCCGATGTACGCCAACCGGGCCCGGGCGTTGAGCCAGGCCCAGCGCCACGCCGAGGCGGTCGCCGACTGCGACCGGGCGCTGCGGCGCGACCCCGGCCTGGTGGACGCGCACCTCATCCGCGGCGAGGCCCTGATGCGCCTCCAGCGCCTCGACGAGGCGCTGGCGAGCTACGATGCCGCCGCCGGATCGCGCCCCGCCGCCGCAAGCCGCGGCGCGGGCAACGTCCTCTACGCCATGGGCTGCTTCGAGGACGCCCTCGCCGCCTACGACAAAGCCACGGCGCTGGAGCCCGGCAACGCGCTCGGCCATTTCAACCGCGGCAATACGTTGCGGGTGCTCAAGCAGTTCGAGGCGGCGATCGCCGCTTACGAGGCGGCCATCGCCCAGGCGCCCGGCTTCGCGGTGGCGCACCACAACCGCGCCCTCTGCCTGCTGCACCTCGGCCGCCTGGCCGAGGGCTTCGAGGCGTACGAGTGGCGACTGCGCTGCCCGACGTTCGACGACCCCCGCTACCGGCTGCCGAACCCTTGGACCGGCGCCGAGCCCCTGGCCGGGCGGACGCTCTTCGTCTTCCCGGAGATGTTCCAGGGCGACCTGATCCAGTTCTGCCGCTATGCCCGGACCGCCGAGCGGCAAGGCGCGCGGGTGATCCTGGGCGCGCCGCGGGCGATGCACCGGCTGCTGCAGACCCTCAGCCCCGGCATCGAGCTGGTCGCCGAGGACGAGACGCCTGAACGCTACGACCTCCAGTGCGCGCTCATGTCCCTGCCGCACGCTTTCGGCGCCACGCTGGAGACGCTGCCCGGCGAGGTGAGCTACCTGCGCCCCGAGCCCGAGCGCGTGGCGCGCTGGAAGAGCCGCATCGGCGAGCATGGCCTGAAGGTGGGCATCGTCTGGCAGGGCAGCACCCTGCCCTACTCCATCCCCCTCCAGCGCTCGTTCCCGCTGGCCGCGGCGCATGCCCTCGCGGACGTGCCGGGCGTTCGGCTGATCAGCCTGCAGAAGTTCAACGGCCTCGACCAGTTGGCCACCCTGCCGCCCGGCATGCGCGTGGAGACCTTGGGCGACGACTTCGACCCCGGCCCCGACGCCTTCGTCGACACCGCCGCAGCCATGGCGTGCTGCGACCTGGTCGTGACGGTGGACACCAGCGTCGCGCACCTGGCCGGGGCCCTGGGCGTACGCGGCTGGGTCGTCCTGCCCTATGTCGCCGACTGGCGCTGGCTCAGCGACCGGCCGGATTGCCCCTGGTACCCCTCGCTGCAGCTGTTCCGGCAGGCCGCCCGCGGCGAGTGGAGCCACGTCTTCGCGGACATGGCGCAGGCGCTTCGCGCGGAGGCCGCGCGCCGCAGCTGAGCGGGAGGAGGCGCCGGATCGGGACCCGGCGCTGTGGCTCAGACGAAGTTGACGTCGCTCACGTCGCCGAGCGTCCGCCCGACGAGCAGCACGGCCTCGTCGGCGACATTGTCGTTCACGCTGCCGTCGAAGAAGACGATGACGTCCGCCCCGACCTGCACCGCCACCACGTCAGCGCCCGCCGCGATCTGGGCGTTCGCGTAGGCGATCGCATTGGCGGCATCGCCGGCGGTGCTCTCCGCGCCGTAGACGGCCGAGGCGCCCGGACCGTCGATGACCTCGGCGGACGACCAGTCGAGGATGGAGTCCCACTGCCCGGCGGCCGCCGAAGTCTGCCCGGGGCTGAAGACGAAGGTGTCGACGTCGCCGCCGCCGCTGATCTCGTCTCGGCCGGCCCCGGCGTTGATCGTGTCGCCGCCGAGCCCGCCGGTGACGGTGTCGTCGCCCGAGCCCAGGTTCATGATGTCGTCGCCGCCTTCGCCGTCGACGATGCTGCCGATCGTGCTGGCCAGCGCGGTCACGACGTCCGCGCCGTCGCCGGCGAGGACCGAGCCGCGGCCCGAGAACACGATGGCGTCTGCGCCCGCGCCGCCGTTGATGAAGTCCAGGCCGGCGCCCGAGTTGATCACGTCGTCGCCGTCGCCGCCCGACAGGCTGTCATTGCCGTCGCCCGCCGAGATGATGTCCCGGTCGGCGCCGCCGGCGACGGTGTTGTTGCCGGCGCCCGCGTTGATCACGTCGTCGCCCGCGCCGCCGTCGATCACGTCAACGCCGTCACCGCCGTTGACGGTGTCGGCCCCGCCGTCGGCGTTGATCGTGTTCGTGCCGCCGGTGTCGGTGTAGCTGTCGTTGCCGTCGCCGAGCGTCGCCGTGTCGTTGCCCGCGCCGGAGACCACCACGTCGTCGCCCGCGGCGGTGTCGTAGGTCGTGGCGAGACCCGCGCCGGTGACGGTGTCGTTGCCCGTGCCGGTCGCCACCACGCCGCCGCCGCCGCCCAGGTTCAGGGTGTTGGCGCCTTCGCCGCCGTTGATCGTGTCCGATCCGCCGCCGCCCAGGAAGCTGTCGTCGCCCGCGCCGAGCACGACCGAATCGTTGTCGGCGCCCGTCGAGATCGAGTCGTTGCCGATACCGCCGGACACGGTGTTGGCGCCCGCGCCGGCGTCGATGGTGTCGGCCCCGTCGCCGCCCGAAAGGTCGTCCGCGCCGCTGCCGCCCAGGATCCTGTCGTCGCCCAGGCTGGCCAGGACCGAGTTGGCGCCCGCGCCCGTGGACATGGTGTCGTTGCCGGCCCCGCCGTCGAGCGTGTCGGCGCCCGCGCCGCCGATCAGGCTGTCGTCGCCGTCACCGCCCAAGTGGGCCGCCGCGCCGTCGCCGCTGACCGTGTCGTTGCCGGCGCCGCCCTCGAGGCTGTCGGCCCCGCCGCCGCCGCTGATGGAGTCGTTGCCGTCCTGGCCCTGCAGGGAGTCGGCCGCCGCCGCGCCGACGACCGTGTCGTCGCCCAGGTTGCCGAGGATTAGGTCGGCCCCGCCGCCGCCGAGGATGGAGTCGCCGCCCTGGCCGCCCAGGATCAGGTCCTGGCCGGCGCTGCCCGTGATGGTGTCGTTGCCCAGGTTGCCCTGCGCGAACTGGATGATCGCCGCATTCGCGCCCGCCCCGAGCGAGATCAGGTCGTTGTCGCGGCCGCCGTAGATGATGTCGTCGCCCTCGCCCCCGGAGAGCGAGTCGTCACCCTGGTTGCCCTGCAGCTGGTCGTTGCCCAGGGCGCCGTCCATGGTGTCGTTGCCGGTGCCCCCATAGAGGCCGTCCGCGGCCGCCGTGCCCGTCACCGAATCGTTGCCGGTCAGGCCCGCGTAGAGCATCGAGCCGTCGCCGAAGATGGTGCTGTTGACGCCGTTGGCGGGCGCCCGGAAGCCCCCCGCGTCGCTGAACGTCAGGGTGCGCGCCGGCGCGACGATGACGATCCGGTCGGGGTCCGAGACCGTGAAGGGCACGAAGCTGACCGAAACCTGCGACGCCGAGAGCCCCGCGTAGTGCGTGAAGTCCAGCGTGTCGGTCGCCGCATTGAAGGCCAGCGCCTGGCCAGCCGTCATTTCGTCGAAGAAGAAGTTCGCCACCGTGGGCCCCCGCAGTCTCGATTCGTATCTGTCCTCAAGACACTACCGGAAATTACTTAGACAAAGTTACCGACTCCTCAGACGAGCCGAAGATACGGCGCCACCATTCCGAGTGTGGAACCCGCTTGGACGGTCTTCCGGCCGCAGGTCCCCGGCTGCTAGGACGGGCCAATGAGCCGCATCGACCTTGCGTACACACGTCACACCCAGGGCGACCTGGCCGGGGCGGAAGCGATCTATCGATCGATGATCGGCGACGGCGAGGACGCGATCCCGGCTGCCAACAACCTGTACGTCCTGCTGCGGAGCGAGCGGCGCTGGAGCGACCTTGCCCAACTCTATCGTACGCTCGCCGCCGCAATCCCCGCGAACGGCGATTGGGCCATCCACCTCGCCACACAGCTACTGCGGCACGAAGAGTACGAGGCCGGCTGGCAGTGGTTCGAGGCGCGGCGCTACGTGAGCCGCAACGCCGCCGTCGCGCCCGCCCTGTCGCTGCCGGAGTGGACCGGCGAGCCGATCAGGCGCCTGCTCGTGTGGCGGGAGCAGGGACTGGGCGACGAGATCCAGTTCGCCCGCTATGTCGCGCCCCTCGCCCAGCGCGGGATCGCCGTCACGCTGCTGTGCCGTCCGGCGCTGGCGCGGCTGTTTCGCCACGTCCAGGCCGACGTCGTTCCCCTGGCCGGGTCGGTCAACCTTCCCGGTCCCTACGACGCCTGGTCGCTCCTGGGCTCGCTCCCCCTCCGCCTCGGCTCCCCGTACGAGATCCCCGCGCCCCTGCACGTCAGCGCCACGCCCCGCGCGGCGGGCGGTGTCGGCGTGATGACGACCGGCTCTGCGACCCACGGGAACGACGCGAACCGGTCCATGCCGGCCAAACCGGCCGCCCGCCTCCTGTCCCTGCCTGGCGCGGTCTCACTGCAGCCCGAGGACACCGGCGCGCGCGATTTCCAGGACACCGCGGACATCATCGCCGGCCTCGACTGCGTCGTGAGCGTGGACACCAGCGTGGCGCACCTCGCCGGCAGCATGGGCAAGCCGACCTTCGTGCTCCTGCCGGCGGTCCGGCCCGACTGGCGCTGGCTCCGTGATCGCGACGATTCGCCCTGGTACCCGTCCGTGCGCGTCCTGCGCCAGGCGCAGCCGGGCGACTGGAACGGGCTGATCGACCGCGTCGCGGCGGAAATCGCGCCTGCGCGCTGAGCCGTCCGCAATCCCGTCGCCCGCGCCGGGCGATGCTGGTAGTGAGCCCTCCGATCGACAGCGACGACGAGCGAGGCAGGCCGAGTGGGCGACAACGACGAGATCGAGCGGCGGCGCGCGGCGGCGCTGGCGGGTGGGACCGATCACGTCCGCTGGGCGGATCCGACCAACCTCTCGCCGGCCTGGGATGAACGCGCCCGGTTCGCCGCCGACCTGGTCCCGCGCGCGGCCCGCGTGCTCGACCTGGGCTGCGGCGCCATGGCGCTCGAGCGCTTCCTGCCTCCCGGCTGCGAGTACATCCCGTGCGACCTCGTGGCGCGCGACGCGCGCACCATCGTCTGCGACTTCAACGCCGGCGAGTTCCCCAAGGTCGAGTGCGACCTGGTCGTCGCGCTGGGCGTCCTGGAATACATGGTCGACGCGCCGGCGTTCCTCCGCCGCCTGTTCGAGTTCGGCAAGCCGCTGGTGCTCAGCTACAACCCGGCCGGCGAGGGACCGCGCGATCGGCGCGCCAACGGCTGGGTCAACGACTACACCCGCCCGCAGTTCGGGGACCTGCTGAGGGCGGCAGGCTTCAAGCGCGCCGTGGCCTTCGAACTGGGCGCCGGCCAGATCCTCATCCGGACCGACCCCGCATCGGCGCCGCGGCGGGCCGAGAAGACCGTCTGGGCGGTCTCCTACTTCACCGCCGGCAACTTCGGCGACCGGCTGGGCGTCCAGCTCCTGAACCAGGTGCTGCCCGCCAACGCCGTCGTGCAGAACGTCAGCCTCAAGTTCCTCGACCGGCTGCCGGAAGGCGCTCCCGACCTCCTGATCCTCGGTCTGGGCAACAGCCTCTTCGACCCGCTGGTGAACGATCGCCTCCTCGCCCTCCTGGACCGGGCCCCGCGTTCGATCGGCGTGTTCGGCACCCAGTATCGCGACACCCTGCCGAAAGCCCGCCTGGATCCGGTGCTCGATCGGCTGGAGCGCTGGTACGCCCGCAGCGAGGAGGATGCGCTGATGTACGGGCGCGGGCGGGACAACGTGCGCCACCTCGGCGACTGGCTGGTCGACGCGTTCCCCATGGCGCGACCCAGCCTCGACGAGACCCTGGAGATCCGGGCGAGCGACGTGAGCGGAACCCCGCTCGACCGCGTGATCAGTCGCATCCAGCTCTACAAGCGTGTCACCTCGGGCCGCCTGCATCCGCTGCTCTGCGCGCTCACGTCGGCCGAGGAAGTGGCCTACGCCGAGCAGACCGAGCTCCCCGGGGCCGGGCCATCGGGCAAATTCCGCAGCCTGCTCCTCGACGTCTTCGGCCGTGAGCTGCCGCAGCAGCGGCTGTGGCCGGTCGATCGCGCCGCGGTCATCGCCTACAAGGAGAAGGTCAAGGCCAACATCGCGGTGCTGCGCGAGGACATCGAGGGCCTGCTGGCCTAGCGCGTCTCCCGTCGCCGCGGGTTCCGTTTACAGCCTATCCGTGATAGTGGCCGCGCCCATGGTTCGCCTGACGGACATCTCCGACCGCCTCGCCCGGACGCTTGCGCCCGCGACGGCGCATGGAACGCGAACTACTCCCGCCGGCGCGGCTTGAACCTCTCGGGGTCCCGGCGTACGCACGGGACCTGCAATCGCAAACCGCAGCCGGCATGAGCTTCTACGAGAGATGCGTCAGGGCGAGTTTACGCGCCTACAAGCTGACGCTTTCGCCGCTGATCGGGCGGCAGTGCCGGTTCGCTCCGACGTGCTCGGAGTACGCCGCCGACGCCCTGATCGGCCACGGCCCCTGGCGGGGGAGCGTGCTCACCGTCAAGCGGCTGTGTCGATGCCATCCCTGGGGCGGCGCGGGCTGGGACCCGCCGCCGCCTCCGCGCCACAAGGCCGAGCCCGAGGGGCCGACCAAGGCGCGCGACTGGAAGTGTGAGACATGATCGAACTGATTTTCCCCGATGGCTCGAAGCGCCATTTCCACAAGAGCTCGACGGGCCGCGAGATCGCGGCCTCGATCTCCAAGTCCCTGGAGAAGAAGGCTCTCCTGGTGAAGGTCGACGGCGAGCTCCTGGACCTCGACCGCCCGCTGGAAGCCGGCGGCAGGTTCGAGATCCTGACGCGCGAGAGCCCCGAGGCCCTCGAGACGATCCGCCACGACGTCAGCCACATCCTGGCCGAGGCGGTGCAGGAGCTGTTCCCCGGCACGCAGGTCACAATCGGCCCGGCGATCGAGGACGGCTTCTACTACGACTTCGCCCGCGACGAGCCGTTCAGCCTCGACGACCTGGCGAAGATCGAAGCGCGCATGAAGGAGATCGTCGACCGCGACGAGCCGATCCAGCGCGAGGTCTGGGACCGCGCCGAGGCGATCGCCCACTTCCGGGGCATCGGCGAGGAGTACAAGGCCCAGATCATCGAGGGCTTGCCCGAGAGCGAGCCGATCACGGTCTATCGCCAGGGGAACTGGAAGGACCTCTGCCGCGGGCCGCACCTGCCGTCCACGAAGGCGGCGGGCAAGGCGTTCAAGCTGACGAAGCTGGCCGGGGCCTACTGGCGGGGCGACCACCGCAACCCGATGCTCCAGCGCATCTACGGCACGGCCTGGGCCAGCGAGGCTGACCTGGAGGCGCACATCCACCGCCTCGAGGAAGCCGAGAAGCGCGATCACCGCCGGATCGGCCGCGCCATGGACCTCTTCCACATCCAGGAAGAGGGCAAGGGCATGGTGTTCTGGCACGAGAAGGGCCTGACGCTGTGGCGCACGATCGAGGCGTATGTCCGCCGCCGGGTCGACGCGGCCGGCTACCAGGAGGTGCGCACGCCGCAGGTGCTGGACCGCGTCTTCTGGGAGAGGTCCGGGCACTGGGACAAGTACCGGCCCAACATGTTCGTCTGCGAGACGGACGAGGGCGAGGAACTGTCGCTGAAGCCCATGAACTGCCCGGGCCACGTGCAGATCTTCAAGTTCGGCCAGAAGAGCTACCGCGACCTGCCGCTGCGAATGGCCGAGTTCGGCGCGTGCCACCGCTATGAACCGTCCGGCTCGCTGCACGGATTGATGCGGGTGCGGGCATTCACGCAGGACGACGGCCACATCTTCTGTCGCGAGGACCAGATCGAGGAGGAGACGGCCCGGTTCATCGAGCTGGCCAACTCCATCCACGCCGACTTCGGCCTCGAGCGCGACCACATCGCGCTCGCCACGCGGCCTGAGATCCGCGCGGGCTCGGACGAGTTCTGGGACAAGGCCGAGGCGCAGATGCTGGCGGCGGCCCGCAAGGCCGGTGTCGAACCGGTGATCGCCGAAGGTGACGGGGCGTTCTATGCGCCGAAGCTGGACTGGGCGTTGAAGGACTCGATCGGCCGCATCTGGGTGTGCGGCACGATCCAGCTCGACTACGTCCTGCCCGAGCGGCTGGAGGCCGAGTACATCGGCGAGGACGGCCAGAAGCACCGGCCGGTGATGCTGCACCGCGCGATCTGCGGGTCGCTGGAGCGGTTCATCGGCGTGCTGATCGAGAACTACGCCGGGGCCTTCCCGCTGTGGCTGTCGCCGGTTCAGGTGGTGGTCGCCACGATCACGTCCGACGCCGACGGCTTCGCCGAGAAGGCCGCCGCGGCGCTCCGCGCCAAGGGCCTGCGCGTGGAGACGGACCTGCGCAACGAGAAGATCAACTACAAGATCCGCGAGCATAGCCTGGCCAAGACGCCGGTGATCGCCGTCGTCGGCCGCCGCGAGGCGGAAGAGGGCAAGGTTGCG
>NZ_DASWTE010000077.1:0-2103 GCF_036402295.1 Phenylobacterium sp. | reverse complement strand
TCGAGCAGGACGTGGCCCTCCAGGACGATCTCGGCCTCGGCCGGCACCAGCAGCGGCACGGTCTTGGCCGGGACCAGGTCGACCTTGGCCCCGCGCAGCAGGCCGGCGAACTGGTACTCCGACAGGGTGTCCGGCACCGGCGTCACGGCGGCCAGGATGACGCCCGGATCGGCGCCGATCACCGCGCAGGCGGGCAGCGGGTCGCGGCGGCCGGCCTTCTTGTGACGGCCGTAGTGCTGGGCCCCGCCGCGGTGCGCCAGCCAGCGCATGATCGCCCGGTCCTTGCCCAGCACCTGCATGCGGTAGATGCCCAGGTTGAAGTCGTCCTCGCGACTGTCCGACGGCCCCTTGGTGACCACCAGCGGCCAGGTGATCAGCGGCGCCGGCTCGCCCGGCCAGCAGCCCTGGATCGGCAGCTTCGAGAGGTCGATCGCATCGCCCTTCCAGACCACCTCCTGGACCGGCGCGGTCTTGCGGATATTCGGCCGCATGCTCATCACCGTCTTGGCGAGGGGCAGCATGTCCCAGGCGTCCTTGAGGCCACGCGGCGGCTCGGGGTTGCGCAGGAAGGCCAGCAGCTCGCCCACCGAGCGGAGGTCGGCGGCGGTGGTGCGCTCCACACCTTCGAGGGTCACGCCCATGGCGACCCGCTTCACCGTGCCGAACAGGTTGACCAGGCAGGGCATGGTCGAGCGCTCGCCGTCGGCGCGGACGACGTTCTCGAACATCACCGCCGGCCCGCCGTCGCGCAGCAGGCGGCGCTGGATCTCGGTCATCTCAAGGTGGCTGGACACCGGCTCGGTCACACGGACCAGTTCGCCCGCAGCCTCCAGCTTGGCCAGGAACTCGCGCAGCGATCGGTAAGCCATGCTGGCCGTTTACCTGCGCCCGCGGAAGCGGTCTAGGATGCCGCCCCAAGGGAGCACTCATGGCCCGCCTCGACCTCGACGACCTGCCGCCGAAGATCGCCGCCCTGCTTTCGGGCCTGCCCGAGGGCGAGGAGCTGGTCCTGGTGCAGCACGGCGCGGTGGTCGCGCGCCTCACGGCAGCGGCGTCGCCACCCGCCGCGGAGCCGGCCCCGGAGCTGCCGCCCGAGCAGCGTATGGCCGAGGTGTTCGAGGACTTCCGCGCGGCCGTCGAGGACGAGTTTTGAGCGTCGCGACGAACACGCTCACCACGGAGCGCCACACCACCGCCTACCTGTCGGCCGGCGTCCCCGGCTCTGTGCCGATCATCTTCGTGCACGGCTGGCCCGAGCTTTCGATCTCGTGGCGCCACCAGCTGCCGGTGTTCGCCAGCCTGGGCTTCCATGCGGCGGCGCCCGACATGCGCGGCTATGGGCGCTCCAGCGTCTACGCTCGCCACGAGGACTATGCGGTCGAGCACGCCGTGGCCGATATGCTCGAGCTGCTGGACCACCTGGGCGCGGAGAAGGCGGTGTGGGTGGGCCACGACTGGGGCGCGCCGGTGGTCTGGAGCATCGCCCAGCACCATCCCGACCGCTGCCACGGCGTGGCGAACCTGTGCGTGCCCTACATGCCGGACGGTTTCGCGCCCGAGACGATCATCCCGCTGGTGGACCGCAGCCTCTATCCGGAGGCGCAGTTCCCGGCCGGCCAGTGGGACTACATGCTGTTCTACCGGGAGAACTTCGCCGCCGCCTGCGCAGGCTTCGACCAGAACCCGCGCGGGTTCGTGAAGCTGGCGTTCCGGGCGGGCAATCCGGCCGGCAAGGGCCAGCCGGCCGGCACCGCCTTCATCCGCGCGAACGGCGGCTGGTTCGGCGGGCAGCCGGTCCCGGACGCGCCGCGCGACGAGACGGTGCTGACCGCCGAGGACGAGGACGCCTACGCCGAGGCGCTGGCCCGCAACGGCTTCTTCGGCCCCGACAGCTGGTACATGAACGCGGCTGCCAACATGGCTTATGCGGCGAGGGCGGCGGACAAGCGCCTCAGCCTGCCCGTGCTCTTCCTGCACGGGGCCTACGACACGGTCTGCGAGACGATGGACTCGCGGCTCGCCGAGCCCATGCGGGCCCACTGCGCCGACCTCACCGAGGCGGTGGTCGAGTCCGGCCACTGGATGGCGCAGGAGAAGCCGCGC
>NZ_DASWTE010000076.1:0-20767 GCF_036402295.1 Phenylobacterium sp. | reverse complement strand
TCCTCCACCTAACCCGCTCGGCTCCGGTCGGGCGGGTTTCTTCGTTCGGCCGCCGCGACTGCGACTCGGGTTAGAAGGGGGTGGTCTTGTGACTCAGCATTCGTTTGATCATCTTTGCTCCGATTTGATTTCGTTGAGCTTGGCTATGAATTTTCGGTCCGATGGCAAGATAAAAGAAGATATTGTCGCGGCCGATTGCTTTATCCTTTCACGAGGTTAGGGCGACGGATGCCGCCACCGCAGACTTGCGGCGACGTACTGCTCTCGTTTCAGGCCTGAGGCCGCCACGATGCTGACGAGACAAGCGATTCAGGCACGGCTCGGAGTCGCTCCCGCGTTTGATGACCCCGCAGGCCGCGCCCGCCTGCCCTCGACGCTGAAGTCCGACCGCGGCGTCCGCCTGGGCATGCTCAGGCGGCTTTCAGCGTCCCGGCTGTTTGCGCTCGGCGATCGCGCAGGGGTGCTGCGCGCTGCGCAGTCGCGGTCAGGACGCCCCTTCCGACTGGACACGCGGCAGCGGGTGATCGTGAAGGCCTACGTCTCCAGGCACTTGGGCATCGGAGCCGTGCGCGGCGCCGCGCTGGCGGCGCACATCGGATACCTGGGTCGGTCCGGCGCTGGCCGCGATGGCGGCCGTCCAGAGTTCTTCGACATGCGTTCGGACGCGGTCGACGCCGCGGCGATGCCTGCGGAATGGGCGGCCGACCGGCATCACTTCCGGTTCATCATCTCGCCTGAGCACGGGGAGCGCATTGCGGACCTTCCTGCCTATACCCGCGAGGTCATGTCCCGGGTGGCGCAGGATTTGGGGGAGCCGAACCTTGCGTGGATCGGGACCTGTCATTTCGACACGGATCAGCCCCACGCTCATGTGCTCATTCGGGGACGCCGGGCGAGTGGCAGGGACCTCGTCATCCCACGGGATTACGTCGGCTACGGCTTCCGCGCCCGCGCCCAGGAAGTCGCCCACGAGCTGCTGGGGGATCTCTCTCGTGCCGAGGCCGAACGGCGGATCTGGCGTGAGACTCAGGCCGACCGGTTCACGGGCTTCGACCGCCGGCTCCTGCAGGCTGCGGACAATCATTTCCAGGTGCCCGACGGCGTCGGCGGCAGCGATGCCTGGTCGGCCCTCATGCGGGGTCGACTGCGTCACCTCGAGACCCTCGGCCTCGCCACCCGCCGGGGCGACCAGTTCCAGCTTCACGCGGACCTCGAACAGCAGCTGCGGACCCTACAGCTGCGGCGGGACATCATCCGGACGCTGCAACAGCGCCGGCTCGAGGTCGGACGCGAGCCCCTGCCGCTTGGCGAGGCTCGCGTGCGGGGTCGCGTCGTCAAGTCGGGACGCACCGACGAGCTGGGCGGCGGAGCCTGGGTGATGGTGAGAGACGCGGACGGACAGGAACACTTCGCGCGTCTCAGGCTCGGCCAGCCATCGCCCCGGACCGGCCGAACTGTGGAGCTCCTGCCTGGGCCGGGAGGCGCCCGCATGCTCGAGGCAGCGCGGGGCAGCGAGCGCGCGCTCTGAGTCCGATTTCGGATCGCCATTCGGCGCGAGGTCGTCGCCCGGATCAGCCGACCAACGCCCGAAGTACGGCCTGGCAGCGCGGCTTCACCGCGGCGGGAGGCGGGCGTTGCGCAAGCCAGGCCGGGAGGTCGAGGATCTGCCGCTCTTCGGCAGGCGCCCAGCCCGGCTCTTTGATAAGCAGCGCGACGGCCGCCTGCGCCTGCCTCAGGGGATCCGGCGGGCCATCCAGCATCCGCACCAGCTTCCTTGCTGACGAAAGGGCATCGGCCCGCCCGAAGTTCATCCGCCGCCCCATGTGCACGTGTCGCGTCCGCGCCGAGCTAGCATCTCGCCAAGGGGACGCCCAGCCCTCGGATCGTGGCCTCCCCGAGGCGTAACCACCGAGCTGCCCGACGAGTAGCCGCCGCGCCAGACCTTCACTCGCTGAACTGGAAACGAGGCTGCGCGCCAGCCGCCTGAAGGCCCAGCGCGGCGGGTCCATGCGCCACGAAAGGGTGCGCGGCGGCAGAATGGAAACGACCTGCAATCGGGGGCCGATGGTCGAAGCGTGGCTGGTCCGCGTGGCCGGTTGCTCTCTCCGCTCCGACGATGGTGGCCAGAAGCGACTGCCAGGCCTCGAGGGCTGCTCGCTTCTCGCGGACATAGTTGTTGGCGTCATATCTTGTCGCTGAGACCTGTGCGCCGCCCCCCGCGTCGTAGTGGCCCAGCACCTTGCTGCGAATGAACGGCGCTATGCTCAACCGCTCGCTGGTCATCAGCGTCGAGCCGGTGCGTCGAAGGTCGTGGATCGTGCCATCCTCGATTCCGAGCGCCCACAGGATGGTGTTGTAGGCCCAGTTCATCGCCGGACCGCGCATGGACTTGGTGGGGTCGTTCCGCCCTGGGAAAACGAACTCCGAATTTCGATCAGCTGTGAGTTCGATCGCCTCCCTGATGAGTTCGACGGCCCAGGGAGAGAGCGGCACGATGTGCGTGCGGTTCTGCTTCATCCGGCCCGGCGGGATCGTCCAGACCCCATGCTCCAGGTCGAGTTCGGCCTTCGTCATGCCGAGGACCTCGCATCGGCGCTGCAGGAGCAGCATGACAAGCTGGATCGCGATCCGCATCGGGCGGCTGACCTGAACCACGGTCCCGTCGCGCCGGGTGTTGGCCCGCGGGATGGGAACCGTGAGCTTCTCCGGCGCCAGAACGCCGGCCCAGATCTGCTTGAGCTCCGCATCCGAGTAGACCCGCAGACGCACGTTCGACGGCGCCACCGCCGGTAGGTTCGAGATGCAGTTGTACTGCAGGCGCTCCTCGCAGACGCCATAGGCCAGGATCTGCCGGATGATGGCTTGGGCTCGCACCGCCTGGCCTGTCACGCCGCAATCGAGCAATCGGTAGAGCGCGCCTTTGATGAGCCGACGGTTGACAGTCTCAAGCGGCATGCGTGCGAGTGGCCCCTCGATGTGGACTCTGTAGACCATCCGCTCAAGCTTGAGAGTGGAGGCGCGCTTGGGACGATATCGTCCGGTCTCCGTGGCCCTGAAGTACTCTTCAGCCAGGTCGCCGAACGTCTTCAGATGCTCTGTGGCCGCCTCGGTCTTCGCCACGCGGAAGTCCATGGCCGGGTCGCTGCCCTCGGCCACGGCGACCTTCAGCTTGCGTGCAGCGTCCCGCGCTTCCCTCAGTCCGAAGGCCGACGAATGGACACCCAGCGTCACCCGACCCTGGCGGCCGAGGCGCGTCCGATAGCGGAAGCTCCAGGTCTTGCGGCCGTCGCCGGACACGCGAAGTTCAAGCCCCAGAACATCTGGATCAGGATAGGCTGTCTGCCGCCCCGCGGAAGGTTTCACTGCGTCGCAGAAAGCACTCGTAAGTCGTTGCATGGCCACAGCGCAAACCCATCAAGCAACCTGCTCGGGCGGCGCCCACCGCCCGCCATCCAGGTCACACATAGGTCGCGAAATCCGGCAAATCAACGAACCACGACGGCCGCTCTTGAAAACGTGATTTTCAACGTTTTCAATAACTTGAAACAGACCGAAGTTCTCTGAAACGCCCTGCTACAGCCCTAAGACCATCTTGGCCATGATGTTGTGCTGGATCTCGTTCGAGCCCGCGTAGATCGAGGTCTTGCGGTAGTTGAAGTAGTGCGGGGCGACCGTGGCGGCGTAGTCGGGGCCGGCGCGGAAGGTGTTGCCGCCGGGCTTCAGCATGTCCCAGGTGTCCTGCACGAAGGGCTGCGCGTAGATGCCCACCGCCTCGAGCGCGAGCTCGGTGACGGCCTGCTGCATCTGGCTGCCTTCCAGCTTCAGCATGGACGAGACCGCGCCCATCGCGTCGCCGTTGGCGCGGCCGGCGAAGATGCGCAGTTCCGTGGCGTTCAGCGCCTCGACCTTGATCTCGACCTCGCTGAGCTTCTTGCGGAAATCGGGGTCGCTCATCATCGAGCCGCCGCCGTCCGACCGCTCCAGGTTGGCGATCCGCTTCACCTTCTTGAGTTGGGCCTGAAGGCCGGGCGCGTAGGCGTTGCCGCGCTCGAACTGCAGCAGGTACTTGGCGTAGGTCCAGCCCTCGCCTTCCTTGCCGATCCGGTTGGCGACGGGCACGCGCACGTTGTCGAAGAAGGTCTCGTTGATCTCCTGCTCGCCCTCGGCGGGGCCGTCGAGCGTCGGGATCGGCCGGATGGTGATGCCCGGCGTCTTCATGTCGATCAGCAGGAAGCTGATGCCCTTCTGGCGGATCTCCTCATTGGAGGTGCGCACCAGGCAGAACATCCAGTCGGCCCACTGGGCCAGCGTCGTCCACGTCTTCGAGCCGTTGAGGACGTAGTGGTCGCCGTCGCGTTCCGCCTTGAGAGCGAGCGATGCGAGGTCGGACCCCGAGCCCGGCTCGGAATAGCCCTGGCACCACCAGACGTCGGTGGTGAGGATCTTGGGCAGGTGCTGGGCCTTCTGCTCGGGCGTGCCGAAGGCCATCACCACGGGCGCGCACATACGCAGGCCCATGTTCGAGGTGGAGGGGGCGCCGGCCAGCGCCATCTCCATGTCGAAGACGTACTTCTTGCCGAGGCTCCAGCCGGTGCCGCCGTACTCCTCGGGCCAGTCGGGGGCGATCCAGCCCTTGTCGCCGAGGCGCTTCAGCCAGCGGACCTGGGCTTCCTTGTCGAGGTGGTTGTTCTTCGACTGGGCGAGCTTGGCCCGCATGTCGTCGTCGAACGCCTCGGCGATGAAGGCGCGGACCTCCTCGCGGAACGCGAGGTCCTCAGCGGAGAAGTCCAGGTCCATGGCGTGTCACCCGATTCCGTCGAGGTATTCGATCTCGGGCCGCCCGGCGAGCACGGCGCCGAACTTCGGGCCCGCGGCCTTGAAGTAGTCGGTGCCGCCGTGGTGCGTGAGCGCGTCCTGGTCCTTGTAGACCTCGAGCACCTTGTAGACCCCGGGCTCGGTCCGGCTCTTGGTCAGCTGGTAGGCCAGGCAGCCCGGCTCGTTGGCGCGGACCTGCTTGGCGAGCTCGGTGAAGAAGGCCTCGAACTCGGGTCCCTTGCCGTCCTGCACCGGAATCTTCGCGATCACGCCGATGGTCATGCCACCCTCCCAACGATTGTTTGAATCAACGGTAGAGGGGCGGCCCGGGCGGGGCAAGGGTGACGTACGGGTCAGGCTTGACGGTTTTCAGATGGCGTTTTATTGATCAACCATTCGTTCAATTAAATGAGATGGCAAGTGGCCCGGCGGTATCGTCAAGGCAGGCGCGGCGAGAACGCGGAGGAGACCCGCCGGCGGATCGTCCAGGCGACCTTCGACCTGCACGGGAAGCAGGGTATCGCCGCCACGACCATGAAGCAGATCGCCGAGCGGGCCGGGGTCAGCGTGGGCTCGGTCTATCATCACTTCCCGACCTATGACGACGCGATCAACGCCTGCGGGGCGCACGCCTTTGCGCGCAACCCGATCCCGACCGCCGCGATCTTCGAGGGCGCCACGACCCGGGCAGAGCGGGTGAGCCGCCTGGCGCATGCGCTCTTCGAGCTGTTCGCCGGGCTGCGCGCCTTCGGCAGCGTGATCGCGGACCAGGACAAGCTGCCGGTCCTGAAGCCTTTCGTGGATCAGGAGCGCGGCGTGCGGCTGGCACTGGCGGCAGAGGCCGTGAATGGGGACGATCGCGCCGCCGTCACCCTGGCCGGCCTGCTCGACAACGGGGCCTGGGACGCCTTTGCCCGCCTCGGCCTTTCGCCCGGAGACGCCGCCAGTCGGGTCGCCGAGGTCGCCAACAGTTGGCTCGACGCCACCTATCCCCAGGAGAACGCTTGATGGAGACCCGCGTCCACGAGATCGCCGACGGCGTCTATCGCCTGTCGACCTTCGTGCCCGAGGTGACGCCCGACGGCTTCACCTTCAACCAGTTCCTGATCGACGCCGATGAGCCGATGCTCTTCCATTGCGGCCAGCGGATGCTGTTCCCGCTGGTGTCTGAGGCCGTGGCAAAGGTGATGCCTGTCGAGCGCCTGCGCTGGGTCGGCTTCGGCCACGTGGAGGCCGACGAAAGCGGGTCGATGAACCAGTGGCTGGCCGCCGCGCCCAACGCCACCGTCGTGCACGGCCAGACAGCCTGCGACGTCTCGCTGAACGACTTGGCCGACCGCCCGCCCCGCGCGCTGGCTGACGGCGAGGTGCTGGATCTCGGCGGCAAGCGGATGCGCTGGCTCGACACGCCGCACGTGCCGCACGGCTGGGAGGCGGGCTGCTTCTACGAAGAGGCCGCCGGCACGCTGTTCTGTGGCGACCTGCTCACCCACGTGGGCGACCCTGCGCCGATCACCTCGGCGGATGTGCTGGGCGCGGCGGTGGCGGCCGACGAGATGTTCGGAGCCATGAGCCTGGCGCCCGGGTCCGGCGCGGCGCTGCGGCGGCTGGCGGACCTGGCGCCCCGCACCCTCGCGCTCATGCACGGCTCGTCGTACGCCGGCGACGGCGCGGCGGCGCTCAAGGGTCTCGCGGAATACTGCGAGCGTCGGCGCGCGGCCTAGCGCCGGTCGTTCCAGCCGTAGGCCACCCAGTGGTGGCCGCCCAGATGGCGGGCTTCGATGATGTCGCTGTCGCGGCGGCGGGAGCGCACGGTGCGGCGGGCGCGCAGGGCGAGGCCGGCGAAGGCCAGGAGCGCCGAGCCCATGATGGCGATGACGGCCACGGTGGCGGCGGCGAAGACGGCGAGAACCGCGCCGACCACAACGGCGCAGGCTGTAGCGAGGGTGGCGCCGACGGCGGCCAGGCTGCGAAGGGCGGAACCCGGGCTCGCGGCGAAGTCCTTGACCATTTCAGCTCCTCGACGGCGGGGCCGTGCCCAAACCGTGAAAGATACATGTCAGCACAGTGGTTCCGATCGTCAACTGCGCATGTGTCGGAAAGACGACGGCCAAGCTGCTATGCCGCACCCAGCCGCAGCGACTTGCGCTCGCGCTGGATCAGGTCGTAGGCGGCGTTGATGGCCGCGGCCTTGGCCTCGGCCACCTCGACGAACTCGGCCGGCAGGCCCCGGGCGCGGGCGCGGTCGGGGTGGGCTTCCGAGAGCTGGGCGCGCCAGGACGCCCGCACGTCCGCGTCCGAGGCGTCGGGCGCCACGCCCAGGATCACATAGGGGTCGTCGTTGGCCGCGCCGAGATGGGTGGCCTTCAGCCGGCGGAAGGTGAGCGGCGACAGGCCGAACAGCTCGCAGACGCGCTCGAGGTAGGCGAGCTCGCCGCCCGTGACGACGCCGTCGGACGCTGCGATATGGAAGAGGCCGTCCAGCACGTCCTCCAGCAGCTGCGGGCAGGCGCCGTAGCGCTTCTTCAGCCGCCGCGCATAGCCCTCGAAGCCGCGGGTGGTCTGGCGCGCAAGCTGGTACAGGCGACGGATGTTGCCTTCGCTGCCGGGCTCGGACTGGAATATGGTGTGGAAGGTGTCGTATTCGGCCGCCTGCGCCTCGCCGTCGGCCTTGGCGAGCTTGGCGCCCAGCGCCGTGACAGCCGTCGTGAATGCCGGATCCTCGCCCGGGAGACCGGGCGGGCAGACGTCGCATTCCGCCTCATCGACCTTGCGAACCGCGAGGCCGGCTATTTTGCGCCAGAAGCTCATTTCGCTATGGGCATGCCTTAAGACCCGGGCGGTCCGGTGACAATCGTGCGGAGAGGTTAAGTTTTGGACAGGCGTTGCGCCTTCTGGATCGATCGGGGCGGGACGTTCACCGATGTGATCGGGCGCTGGAGCGACGGCGAAGAGGTGTCGCTGAAGCTCCTGTCCGCCTCGCCGAGCTACCCGGACCCCGCGGTAGAGGCCATGCGGCGGATCCTGGACGTGCCGCCCGGGGCGCCCTTCCCTGCCGCTCGCGTCGAGGTGATCAAGATGGGCACGACGGTGGCCACCAACGCGCTCCTCGAGCGGCGCGGGGCGAAGACACTGTTCGTCACCACCGAGGGCTTCGCCGACGCGCTGCTGATCGGCGACCAGACACGGCCCGAGCTATTCGCGCTCAACATCGACAAGCCCGCGCCGCTCTACGCGGGCGTCGTGGAGGCGGTCGAGCGGCTGGCGGCGGACGGCTCGGTCGTGGCGGGCCTGGACGAGGCCGCGCTGAGGGAGAAGCTGGAGGCCGCGGTCGCCCAGGGCTTCACCTCCGCCGCCATCGCCTTCCTGCACGCCGACCTGAACCCCGCGCACGAGCGGCGGGCGGGCGAGCTCGCCCGGGCGGCCGGATTCGCGTTCGTGGCGCTGTCGTCGGAAGTCTCGCCCCTGCCCCGCTTCGTGCCGCGGGCTGAGACGACGGTGGCCGACGCGTATCTGACGCCCGTACTGCAGGCCTATGTGCGGCAGGTCGCCGACGCGGTGGCGGGCGCGCCGCTCTACTTCATGACCTCGGCCGGCGGACTGGTGCGGGCCGAGGCGTTCCGCGGCCGGGACGCCGTGGTGTCCGGGCCGGCCGGCGGCGTGGTGGGCGTGGCGCGGACGGCGGCGCAGGCTGGCGCTGGGGCGGTGCTCGGCTTCGACATGGGCGGCACGTCCACCGACGTCTGCCGGTTCGCAGGCCGCCTCGAGCGGCGCGACGCGGCGAAGGTGGCGGGCGTGAAGCTGCGCAGCCCGATGCTGGACGTGGAGACGGTGGCCGCCGGCGGCGGCTCGATCCTGGCGTTCGACGGCATGCGCGCCCGCGCGGGCCCGGCCAGCGCCGGCGCCGACCCTGGCCCGGCCTGCTACGGCCGCGGCGGCCCGGCGGCGGTGACCGACGCCAACCTGATGCTGGGGCGGCTCGATCCGCGGTTCTTCCCGTTGGTGTTCGGGCCCAGGGGCGACGCGGCCCTGGACCCGGCGGCCAGCCAGGCGCGCCTGGACGTGTTGGCGCAGGCCATGGGCGCGGAAAGCATCGAGGCCGCCGCCGAGGGCTTCGTCGCCGTGGCCGTCGAGCAGATGGCGCAGGCCGTGCGGCGCATCTCCACCGAACGCGGCTTCGACCCGCGCGAGCACGGGCTGGTGGCGTTCGGCGGGGCGGCGGGCCAGGTCGCTTGCCAGACGGCGGAGGCGCTGGGCGTCTCGGAGGTGCTGTGCCCGCGGTACGGCTCGGTGCTGTCGGCCTGGGGCATCGGCCAGGCGCGGGTGACGGCGCTGCGGCAGGCGGGCGTCGAGACGCCGCTGGCGGGCGGGTTGCCGGTAGCCAAGGCGGCGCTGGCCGGGCTGGAGGCGGCGGTGCGGGCCGACATGGCGGCGCAAGGGGCCGAGGCCGGGGAGATCCGGCGAACCCTGCGGCTGCGCTACGACGGGGCCGATGCGGAACTGCCGGTGGCTTTGAGCGACGCGGCGACCGCGAAGGCGGCGTTCGAGACGGCCCACCAGCGACTGTTCGGCTTCGTCGAGCCGGACCGCACGATCCTGATCGCGGCGGTAGAGGCGGAGGCCTTCCCTCCCCTTCATGGGGAGGGTGGCGAGCGAAGCGAGACGGGTGGGCAGGTCAGGGGCCAGAGCGCCGGCCTCACAGAACCTGCACCACACTTCTCCACCCCGACGGCTTCGCCGTCTGCCCCTCCCCATGAAGGGGAGGGAAAGGTGAGAATGTTCGCCCTGGGCCGTTGGCATCAGGCGCCGGTCATTGGGGCGGAGGCCCTGACCTCCGTCGACGGCCCCGCCCTCGTGGTCCGCTCCGACACCCAGGTCGCCGTGCTCCCGGGCTGGCGCGCGACCGCCGACGCCGACGGCCTGATCCGCCTCTCCCGCGCCGCCGCCGCTCAGCGCCAGGCCATCGCCCTCGACAAGCCCGACCCGGTCACCCTCGAGCTCTTCAACCGGCGCTTCATGGGCGTCGCCGAGGCGATGGGCGCGGCCCTCGAACGCACCGCGCATTCGGTGAACATCAAGGAGCGGCTCGATTTCTCCTGCGCGCTCTTCGACACCGACGGCGGGCTGGTGGCGAACGCGCCGCACATGCCGGTGCACCTGGGGTCGATGGGCGCCAGCGTGCGGGCCGTGCGCGACCGCCATCCCGACCTGAAGCCGGGCCAGGCCTTCGCGCTGAACAATCCCTACGCGGGGGGCACCCACCTCCCTGACATCACGGTGGTGATGCCGGTGTTCATGGCCGAGGCCGATGCGGAGGCCAGCTTCTACGTCGCCGCGCGTGGTCACCACGCCGACGTCGGTGGCATTCAGCCGGGCTCGATGCCGCCGTTCTCGAAGACCATCGACGAGGAGGGCGTAATGCTGGACGCCCTGCCGATCATGCGTGGCGGCCGCTTCCTCGAGGCCGAGACCCGCGCGGCGCTGGCCTCGGGCCAGTGGCCGGCCCGCGCGCCCGACCGCAACCTCGCCGACCTCAAGGCCCAGGTCGCCGCCTGCCAGGCGGGCGGCGCCGCCGTGGCCGACATGATCCGCAGCTACGGCGCCGACGCGGTCGCGCGCTACATGGGCTTCGTCCAGCAGAACGCCGCCGAGGCGGTGCGCCGGGCGGTGGGCAAGCTGAGCGACGGCGAGGCCCGGGTGTTCATGGACGGCGGCGGCGAGATCGCCGTCTGCACGACGGTGGACGCCGAGGCCCGCGCCGCGGTGCTCGACTTCACGGGCTCAGGCGACCAGCTCGCCAGCAACTTCAACGCCCCGTCGGCCATCGTCGACGCCGCGGCGCTCTACGTCTTCCGCACCCTGGTGGACGACGATATCCCGCTGAACGCCGGCTGCCTGGAACCTTTGAGGATCCTGACCCGTCCGGGCTCGATGCTGGCCCCGCGGCCGCCCGCCGCCGTCGTCGCCGGCAACGTCGAGACCAGCCAGCACGTGGTCGACGCGCTCTATTCGGCGCTGGGGGTGATGGCCAACAGCCAGGGATCGATGAACAACTTCACTTTCGGCGACGACCAGCGGCAGTACTACGAGACCATCTGCGGCGGGGCCGGCGCCACGGCCGACCGCGACGGGGCGAGCGCCGTCCACACCCACATGACCAACTCGCGCCTGACCGATCCCGAGATCCTGGAGCGCCGCTTCCCGGTGCGCGTCGAGCACTTCGGCGTGCGCCACGGCTCGGGTGGCGAGGGGCTGCGGCGCGGCGGCGACGGCGCGCGGCGGCGGATCCGCTTCCTGGCGCCGATGGAGGCGGCCCTCCTCTCCTCCCGCCGCGATCACGCGCCGCAGGGGCTGGCCGGCGGCGGACCGGGACTGCCGGGACGCCAACGTTTGATCGCGGCGTCGGGCGCGGTTAGTGAACTTCCCGGCTGCTTCTCCGTTACGGTGGAGCTTGGCGACACGATCGAGATCGAAACCCCAGGGGGTGGCGGCTTCGGTCGGGCGTGAAAGCGCCAGAATCTGCCATCACAAGGACCTGAATGACGCCCTTCGCCATCGCCCTCGCCCTGTTCGCCCAGGATCCCGCCCCTGCCGCCGACACGCCGCTCGAAGCGCCCAAGGCCGAGAGCGCGCCCGCGCCCGAGGACCGCATCCCGACCGGCGCGCCGCGCGACGACTATCAGTTCGTGGCGTGGTGCTACGGCGCTCTGCGCGGCTACCTCGACATGCACGACGAGATGATGCCGGAAGTGACCCGCATCGAGGGCCAGTTCCGCAAGCCGGGCACGAGCCTGTCGGACGACCTCAAGGTCTACGCCAACATGCAGAAGGACGGCCGGGCCAAGCTGAAGACCTTCCAGGCCGCGCTGACCGCCGCCGAGAAGGCGTCGGTGCGCCCGATCAACACCGTCGGCGCGGCGGCCGTGCGCCAGGGTCGCCAGATCTGGAACGCCGGGCCCGAGGTGACCAAGGCCCGCAAGGCGCAGGAGTGGATGAGTTGGGCCCTGCCGGCGCGCTGCGAGACGGTGGCCGCGTCGCTGGAGCAGAAGGCGAAGCTGATGGGCGCGACGTTCCGCGTGAACGAAGAGCCGCCGCCCGCACCGGTCGAGCCGGCGACGGAGACCACCGTGGCGCCGGCCGAGCCCCCGGCCGAGGCCCCGAAGGACGCGCCGGCGAACTAGCGGCGCAGATACGCCGCCAGCCGCTCCAGGCCCGCGGCGTTCTTCTCCGGCCGGGCGGCGAAGCACCAGCGGAGCCAGCCTTCGCCCTCGGGGCCGAAGGCCGAGCCGGGCGCGAGGCCGAGGCCCGCCTCAGCGATCAGCGCCTTGCAGAGCGCAACCGAGTCCGTGCAGCCGTCCACCCGGAAGAAGGCGTAGAGGCCGCCGTCCGGCGACGGCGCCTCGACGCCCGGCATGGCGCGGAGGGCCGTGAGCACCTGGTCGCGGGCGGCAGAGAGCTCGGCCTTGAGGGTCGCGACGTCGGGCTCGCCGTGGTCGATGGCGGCCTTGGCGCCCGCCTGCACGAAGTCGGGGGCGCACGAGGTGTTGTACTCGATCAGCACGCCCAGGCCGTCCATCAGCGTGGGCGGCACAACCATCCAACCGAGCCGCCAGCCGGTCATCCGCCAGGCCTTGGAGAAGCTGTTGGTCCCGATCACGCGGTCTCCCGGCGTGACCAGCGGCAGGAACGACGGCGCCGATGGGGCGTCGAAGGTCAGCCGCTCGTACACGTCGTCGCAGACGAGCCAGATGCCGTGCTGGCGGCAGCGCTGGAGGATGGCGGCGCGGTCGTCGGCCGGCAGGGTCCAGCCGGTGGGATTGTTGGGCGAGTTCAGGAACAGCGCCTTGGTGTCTGGCGTGAGCGCGGCCAGCAGCCGGTCGAGGTCCATGCGCCAGCGGCCCTGCGCCGGCTCCAGCGGAATCACCTCGACATGCGCCGACAGGATCTTCGGGATCTCGGCCACGTTGGGCCAGATCGGGCCGCCCACAACCACCCGGTCGCCCGGCGAGACCACGAGCTGGGCCGCCAGCATCAGGGCGCTGACGCCGGCGCTGGTCACCGCCACCCGCTCCCCGCCGATCGGCGCGCCGTGCAGGCCGGTCAAGTAGCGCGACAGGCTCTCGCGCAGCTCGGGGCGGCCGAGGTTGTGGGTGTAGTAGGTGCGCCCTGACAGCAGGGCGTCGGCCGCTGCCTGGCGGATGAACTGCGGGGTCGGCTGGTCCGACTCGCCGAACCAGAAGGCCAGGATGTCGTCACGGCCGAGGCCCGCATTGGCCACTTCGCGGATCCGGGACATGCGGAGGTCCTGGACCTCGCGGCGCGGCAGGGCGTCGAACATGGGCCTGAGATAGAGGACCGGGGCCCGGCGAGCCAGCGGACGCGCTACGGGCGGGATGCGCTTCGCCGATGTCGGGACGTCGGCCTGTCGCCGCGCATCGAAAGGTCCCCTTCCGATGTCGGCGTTGTCGAACGCGACCGACCCGTTGCGGAATGAACCTTCGTCGCTTGCCTTGGGATCAAGCCCGGGTTGATCATGCTGTGGAAGCCGCGAGGAGCGCGCCCGTGCTTACGCCCGCAAACGACGTCGGACCGTCCCGGTTGGACGTCAGCGACGATGATCTCCGGCGCTATGTCACAGGTGGCCTCGGGCCTGAGCGGCGAAAGGCGGTCGAGGGGTTCTTGGCCTGCAATCCGGACCTCGCCGCCAAGGTAATGACCGAACTGCACCTCGGCGCCCTGCGGCCCCGCAAGAGGCGGAGGCGGCGGCTGATGGTGGCGGTTCTGGCCGTTGCGCTCGGCGCATGCGGCGCCTCGGCCCTCGCCGGCTGGACCGCGGCTGAACACCGCGACCTCGACGGCTGGCGTGAGGCGGATGGCGAGCTTCCGCCGGAGTACGTCGAGGAGGCGGCCGAGTCCCGTCAGGCCACCTTGGTGCGGGCCGCCATGAACTCGCAGGTGGAGACGGCGCAGCTCGACGTCGCAGAAATCCGCCGCACCCTGAGGCTCGATCTCCCGCGCCTGCCACCGCAGTGGCGGATCGTGGACGTCCAGGTCTACCCCACCGACGAAGGGCCAAGCGTCAACGTGACGGCCCAGGGGCCGGGCGGGCGGCGACTGGGCCTCTTCGTGGTGCGGGCGAACACCTCGACGACTGCGCGCCCGGAATTGGCCACGCGGGGCCGCGAAGTGGTGGCGTTCTGGGAGCGCGGCGAGTCCGCCTATGTGCTCAGCGGCGATGCCCCCGGTGACGTCCTGCTATCCGAGGCCGCCGCGCTGGCCGCAGGCATGAACCTTTGACCTGTCAGTTGGATTGAACGCCGGTACGACTTAGCTCTGCCCCATGCATCGCGACCTGAACCACGCCGAGGGCGGCGGACAACTCGAAACGGAGATCTGCGTCATCGGCTGCGGGGCCGCGGGCATCACGGCCGCGCGCCGCCTCCTGGAGTTGGGACACACCGTCGTGCTGCTGGAAAGCGGGGGACTCGACTACGAGCGCGCGACGGCCGACCTCAATGCCGGCGAGAACATCGGCCAGACCTACTACGACCTTGCTGACGCGCGGCTACGGTTCTTCGGCGGCACGACCGCGATATGGGGCGGGCGCGTCGCCGAACTCGATCCCATCGACCTCGAACAGCGCGCCTGGGTGCCGAACTCGGGCTGGCCCATCGGTTGGAACGACCTGGAGCGCTACTACGCCCCCGCGCGCCGCATCTTCGGCGAGCCGCCTGCCGCGGCCTCGACGGACGACCTTCGACGGGCCGGGGCCCCGATCCCCGACTTTGAAGCATCGAGCCTGGAAATCGGCGTCTGGACCTTTGATCGTCGGTTCGACCGCTTCGTCTTCGACGCCTGCGCCGATCTCGTCCGGCATCCGCGATGCACTATCGTGACGCACGCCACGGTGACGGAGATCGACCTCGACGCCAACGGATGGCGCGTGCGCCGCGTCGTGGCGCAATCCCTGTCGCGTCGGCGGCTGGGGGTGCGCGCCCGGGCGGTCATGCTAGCGGCGGGTGGCCTGGAAAACCCTCGCCTGCTGTTGGCCTCGAACGAGGTTGCCCGCCACGGCATCGGCAACGACCATGACCAGGTCGGCCGGTATTTCATGGAGCATCCGCACGCCCGGGGTGGCCGCGTTGTAGGTGCTTCGGCCTGGCGGCTGCTCAAGGCGTTCGGCCGCACCCATCGGCTCGCAGAGCGTGAGATTGCAGGGCTTATCAAGCCCAGCGTAAAGCTGCAGACCGAGCGGCGCATCCTCAACAGCTCGCTGACCATCGTGGCGCGGCAGCCCGCGGCCGCGACCCAAAACTGGGGCGCGCTGGCCTATTCGCAACTGAAGCACGGCATGGCCCCCACACGCTTCGGTCGCCGTCTCTGGATGGCGACCAAGAGCACAGCGAACTGGGTCCAGCAGCGCACCGATCCCCTGCGTCCCTGGCTCCTGCACCACCTGGGCCTGCGCGACCTGTCGCTGCTCGTCCGCGCCGAACAGGCGCCCAACCCGCAGAGCCGGGTCCTGCTGACCAACCAGCGCGATCCGCTGGGTGTGCCCCGTCTGGCGCTGGACTGGCGGACCACCGCCCTCGACATCGACAGCGTGGCGGGCTTGGTGGATGCACTGGACCGGGAGCTGCGCCGCCTGGGGCTGGGTCGGGTCGAGGCGAGCGATTGGCTGTCCGATCCGGCCAGCGGATGGCGGACCGATCCGCTTATCAGTTCGCACCCCATCGGGGGCTACCACCACATGGGGACAACGCGCATGTCCGACGATCCGCGCACCGGTGTCACCGACCCGTCAGGCCGCGTGCACGGCGTCCAGAACCTTTACGTGGTCGGCAGCTCGGTCTTCCCCACCTCCGGCTGGGCCAACCCAACGCTGACGATAGCGGCGCTTGCGCTGCGAACGTCGGACACTGTGTCCGAGAGGCTGGCCAGAGTGCATGCGGCCTGAGGCGCCGAAGCGTGGATCCACCGGCGGAAGGTAAGGCTCCCGCGGATGGCGGGCGACCGCTTTCCACATCCTCGGACAATCAGAGAGCCCGATTGTCGCCCGCCCAGCCTCACGCCGCCGGCCGCAGCGCCCCGAGCTGCACGGCGATTCGGCTCACCAGGGCGTCGGCCGAGATCCCCAGGCTGTCGGCGATCCGGCAGAATTCCAGCAGGTCCACGCGCCGCTGGCCGCGCTCGATCATGGCCACGTGCGATCCGGTCTTACCCAGGCGCGCGGCGAGCGCCCTCTGGCTGAGCCCCGCCTCGCGGCGCGCCCCGATCAGCACGTCGCGCACCACCCCGTACTCGTCGGAGAAGACCGGGTTGGGGCGGCGGGCCGCTCGCCCGCGATGAAGCGTCACGTTGTTGACACCGGTGTCAGTGACGGACATGTTCCCTCCAGCCTTCGGTTCTTGGTCCGCTTTGGGTGATGGTCATAGGCTAATATGACACCGGTGTCATTGAAAATGATGCCGGAACGGGACTTCAGCGAGCCGCGACGACAGCGGCGCCCGGGCATCGGGCGGTTTGGGGAGAGAGACATGATTTCGACGACGACGCGGCTGCGCGCTCTGGCCTGCGGGGCTTCGACCCTGATCCTGGCGGGTAGCCTGGCCGCGCCCGCCTTCGCCCAGGCGGCGAGCGAAGAGGTGCAGGAGGTCGTGGTCACCGGCTTCCGGGCCAGCCTCGCCAGCGCCATCCAGGTGAAGAAGGCCGAAACCGACATCGTCGACGTCATCAACGCCGAGGATATCGCCGACTTCCCCGACTTGAACCTGGCCGAGAGCCTGCAGCGCATCCCGGGCGTCGCCATCGACCGCGACGGCGGGGAGGGCCGCACCATCACCGTCCGCGGCCTCTCGTCGGACTTCACCCGCGTGCGCCTGAACGGCCTCGAGGCGCTGGCCACCACCGGCGGCAAGGACGGCTCGGGCGGCGCCAACCGCGGCCGCTCGTTCGACTTCAACGTCTTCGCTTCCGAGCTCTTCAACCGCCTGACCGTGCGCAAGTCGCAGTCGGCCGAGGTCGAGGAAGGCTCGCTGGGCGCCACGGTCGACCTGCGCACCGCCAAGCCCTTCGACTATGGCGAGGGCGTCGTCGCGATCGGCGGCCAGTACGGCTACAACGACCTCTCCAAGAAGTGGGACCCGCGCGGCACGCTGCTCGTCAGCGACACCTGGTTCGAGGGCAAGCTGGGCGCGCTGTTCTCGCTCGCCTACGCCAAGCGCAACACGCTGGAGGAAGGCTCGTCCACCGGCCGTTGGGAGAACCCCAGCGTCCCCACCAACTCCGCCGGCTGCTTCCAGACGCCCGGGCCGTGCAACGTGCCCGTCGGGACCTATTCCAACGTCAACTCGGCCTGGCACCCGCGCATCCCGCGCTACGGCCGGCTGACCTACGACTGGGAGCGCACGGGCGCGACCGCGGCGATCCAGTTCAAGCCCACCGAGAGCACCACCTTCACCCTCGACGGCCTCTTCGCCCTGCTCGACGGCAGCCGGCGCGAGAACTACCTCGAGGTGATCTCGTTCAGCCGCTCGGGCCAGGGCAACCCGCAGACCGACGTCCTGAACCCGCAGTTCGACGAGAAGGGCCACCTCGTCTCGGCGACGTTCAACGACGTCGATGTCCGCACCGAGGACCGCTACGACAAGCTCGAAACCGAGTTCAACCAGATCGCCCTGCAGGTCGACCACGAGTTCAACGACCGGTTCCGCGGCTCGCTGCTGATCGGCCGCTCGACCTCGATCCAGAGCAACCCGGTCCAGACGACCATCTCGTTCGACCGCTACGACAGCGACGGCTACCGGTACGACTACGCCGACAGCCTGAAGCAGCCGGGCTTCAGCTACGGTTTCGACGTCACCAACCCCGCGTCCTGGGCCTTCGGGAACACACAGGCGCTGGGCGACGCCTCGCTGATCCGCATGCGGCCGAACAAGACGGTCAACGTGCTGAAGAACGTGCGCGCCGACCTGGAATTCGACGTCACGCCCACGTTCAAGCTGAAGGGCGGCCTGCTCTACAAGGACTACGAGTTCCGCACCCAGGAGCAGCGACGGTTCGTCATCGGCGGCATCACCGAGGGCGCGGTGGCGCTGCCCCCCGGCGTCACCATCGCCCAGCTCTCCAAGCTGATCACCGGGTTCGGCAAGGGCCTGAACCTGCCCGACGGCACGCCCACCTCCTGGCTCTCGCCCGATCTCGAGAAGGTGGCCGAGGCGCTGGGGATCGACTGCAACTGCATCAACCCGTTCGGCGACTTCCGCCTCTCGCCCAACAACCAGCGCGGCGCCAACCGCGACGTCGAGGAGCGCGACTTCTCGGTCTATCTGCAGGCCGACTTCGAGACCGAGGTCGCCGGCATGCCGCTGCGCGGCAACGTCGGCGTCCGCCATGCCCGCACCGACCAGGAGGCCCGCGGCTTCGTGGGCGCGAACTACGTGACGGTGGCGCGGTCCTACAAGGACACCCTGCCCTCGGTGAACCTGGTGCTTGAGCCCTACGACAACATCCTGGTGCGCTTCGCCGCGTCCAAGGTGATGTCGCGGCCGCAGCTGCCGAACCTGACGCCCGGCGGCACCATCAACAACAACGCCCGCACGCTCAACGTCGGCAACCCGCTGCTCGAGCCGATCCGGGCCGACACGCTCGACCTGTCGTTCGAGTGGTATCCCGAACCCGAGACCCAGTTCACCCTGGGCTTCTTCTACAAGGACCTGAAGAGCTACATCCAGAGCTCGGCGTCGACGATCCCGTTCTCGGAGACCGGCCTGCCGCCCAGCCTGCTGGCCAACAACAACACCGTCGACACGATCTTCACGGTCACCCAGCAACAAAACACCGACGGCGGCTCGCTGAAGGGCTTCGAGGCCAGCATCCAACGGCCCTTCACCTTCCTGCCGGCCCCCTTCGACAGGTTCGGCGGGATCGTGAACTTCACCTACGTGAAGTCCGACATCGAATACATCACCAACGCCGCGCGGAACGAGCGGGTGATCCAGCCGCTGGTCGGCCTCTCGCCCAAGTCGTTCAACGTCACGCTCTACTACGAGTACGAGAAGCTGAAGGCTCGAGTCTCGGGCGCCTACCGCGACGGCTACCTGTCGACCGTCCCGGGCGGCAACGGCAACGACGTGCGCGGCAAGTTCTCGACGCTCAACGTCGACGCCTCGGCCAGCTTCGACATCACCGACAAGCTGACCGTCTCGATCGAGGGCATCAACCTGACCGACGAGTTCGACGACCGCTGGATCTCATCCGAGCGCAAGAGCTCGGAGGAGTACGTCCACACCGGCCGCCAGTTCTACATGGGCTTCCGCTACAAGTTCTGAGTGAGGCGATGCCGAAGCTTACCCGTCGCACCGCGTTTGGCGCCTTCGGCGCGGCCGCCGCCCTCCCCGCGGCGGCCGCAACGCCTGCCTGGCGCCGCGGCGTCGAGGCCCAGCGCGCCGCCGACTTGGGCGACGGGACGTTCCTCAACCCCATCGTCGCCGGGGACCGTCCGGATCCCACGATCCTAAAGGACGGCGGCGACTACTACATGACCTTTTCGTCCTTCGAGGCCTATCCCGGCGTGGTGATCTGGCATTCGCGGGACCTGGTGAACTGGGCCCCGATCACCGCGGCGCTGAAGACCCCCATCGGCTCGGTCTGGGCCTGCGAGCTCATCCGCCACCAGGGCCGCTACTACATCTACATCCCGGCCCGCTTCCCGGACCGGCGCTCGATCTGGGTGATCTGGGCCGACGACATCCGCGGTCCCTGGAGCGAGCCGATCGACCTCCACTTGCCCGCCCACATCGACCCCGGCCACGCCGTTGGCGAGGACGGCAAGCGCTACCTCTTCCTGTCCGGCGGCGACCGCGTGCGCCTGACCGACGACGGCCTCGCCACCGACGGCCCGGTCGAGCACGTCTACGATCCCTGGCGCTATCCAACAGAGTGGGACGTCGAGGGCTTCGCGCCCGAGGGCCCCAAGATCACGCGGCGCGGCGGCTGGTTCTACCAGATCACCGCCGTCGGCGGCACGGCCGGCCCGCCCACCGGCCACATGGTCATCGTCGCCCGCTCGCGCTCGATCCACGGTCCCTGGGAGAACTGCCCGCACAATCCCATCGTGCGCACCACCTCGCGCGACGAGAAGTGGTGGTCCAGAGGCCACGCGACCCTGGTCGAAGGCCCGGCCGGCGACTGGTGGATGGTCTACCACGGCTACGAGAACGGCTACTGGACGCTGGGCCGCCAGTGCCTGCTCGACCCCATCGAGTGGGCGCCCGACGGCTGGTTCCGCGCCAAGGGCGGCGACCTCTCCAGGCCGATCCGGAAGCCCCGCGGCGGCCAGCCCGGCCCGCACGGCCTGGCGCTCAGCGACGACTTCGCGACCTCGAAGCTGGGCGTCCAGTGGAGCTTCGCCGACCCGGCCCCCGACGAGCTCGCCCGCGTCCGCTTCGACAACGCGATGATCCTGACCGCCCGCGGGACCGCGCCCAAGGACTCCCCGCCACTCACCTTCGTGGCCGGCGACCAGGCTTACGAGATCGAGGTCGAAATCGAGGCGCCCGCGGCCGGCTCGGCCGGCGTGCTCCTGTTCTACGACAAGCAGCTCTACTGCGGCCTGTCGTTCAACGAGAAGACTTTCGTCACCCACCAGTACGGCCTGGAGCGCGGCCGCCCCGCCAACCCGAACGGCCGGCGCATGTGGCTGCGCATGAAGAACGACCGCCACATCGTCACCTTCCACACCAGCTCCGACGGCCGGACCTGGACGAAGTTCGACCGCCAGATGGAAGTCTCCGGCTACCACCACAACGTCCGCGGCGGCTTCATGGCGCTGCGCCCCGGCCTCTTCGCCGCCGGCCAGGGCGAGGCCCGCTTTCGGCGTCTGACGTACCGGGCGCTGGCGTAGGTGGCCGCGCCGCGGACGGTCCATCTCAGCCTCTGAGACGCGGCGCGT
>NZ_DASWTE010000075.1:0-23791 GCF_036402295.1 Phenylobacterium sp. | reverse complement strand
GGCGAGGGCTGGAAGGCCAACACCTACGCCCAGTTCTACGACTGGGACATGTTCTCGAACCCGACCTACGCCAACCCGGACGGCACGAGCGCGCAGATCCACCAGTTCGACCGCCGCTGGGTGCTGGGCTTGAAGGCCGAGCGGACCTTCGTCGTTTCCGACGCGCTGGAGGTCCGGGTAGGGACCGAGAACCGCTACGACGACATGGACAAGGTGGGCGTGACCCAGACGTCGGCACGTCAGCTCGTGCAGTCGCTGGGGCTCTACCGCGTGGAGGAGGCGTCGGCGGCCGGCTATGCCGAGGCGAGCTGGCGGCCGGTGGACAAGCTGCGGGTGGTCGCGGGACTCCGAGGCGACGCCTACTGGGCGGACATCGCGGCGCGCGACGCGGCCGCGGCGGCGTTGGGGGAGGGCGATGCGGACGACGCGATCCTCTCGCCGAAGATCTCGCTGGCTTATGAGCTGACGGAGCAGCTCGAGCTCTATGCGAACTGGGGCCGCGGCTTCCACTCCAACGACGCCCGCGGCGCGGTGGCCGCCACGCCGGTGCCGCTGCTGGTCAAGGGGACGGGCAAGGAAGCCGGCGCGCGACTGCAGCTGGGGACCTTCAGCCTGACCGCCACCTACTACCGGCTGAGCGTCGGCAGCGAGCTGCGCTTCGTGGGCGATTCCAACGCGGTCGAGCCCACGGGCGCCAGCCGGCGCCGTGGTTACGAGATCGTGGCGTTCTGGAAGCCGCTGCCGTGGCTGGCGCTGGACGGCAACTACACGGCCAGCCACGCCCGCTACCGCAACGGCGACCACATCCCGAACGCCTTTGAGAACGCGGCCGCGGCCGGCGTCTCGTTTGTGTCGGACACCTGGGAGGGCAGCGTGCGCGTCCGCCACCTGGGTCCCTCGCCGCTGATCGAGGACAACTCGGTGCGCGACAAGGGCAGTACGGTCGTGAACCTGCGGGCGGCGAGAAAGTTCGAGAATTTCGAGCTTTACGGCGACGTGCTCAACGTCCTCAACAGCCGCGACAAGGACATCGCCTACCTCTACGAGAGCTTCATCCCGGGGTTCGACGCGGCGCCCGTCGAGGGCCGGCTGAGCCGGGTGGTGGAGCCGCGAACGGTGCGGGTGGGGGCGACCTACCGCTTCTGAAACGGCCGCTGTAACAGCGCCTGCAACCGTTCAGTGCGGGCGCGGTGGCGGGCGCAGGCTTAGGGTCGGGGATGGAGGTGTGCGCGGCGTGGCGAAGGACTGGCGTCGTTTGGCGCCGGCGCCCAAGAGCGCCATACGCTTCACGTCAGCGGCCACACCTCCACCCAACCCTCATCCGTCGAGGAGGAGGGCTAAGGAGGATCCACGCGTCTATCGGGCCATGTTCAGGACCTGGACCTGCGTGAATTCCTTCAGGCCTTCCTCGCCCAGTTCCACGCCGACGCCCGAGAACTTGGCGCCGCCGAAGGGCAGGTGGGGCTGCAGGTCGGCGTGCTTGTTCACCCAGACCGTGCCCGACTCCATGTGTTCGGCCAGGCTCCAGGCCTTCTCGGTGTCCTTGGCCCAGATCGAGCCGCCCAGGCCGTAGATCGAAGCGTTGGCGCGCCGCACGGCGTCGGCCGGGTCGGAGTACTTGATCACCGGCATGACCGGACCGAACTGCTCCTCGTCCACCAGCTTCGCGCCGTCGGAGATGTCGCGGACGATGGTGGGCTGGATGAAGTAGCCCTTGTCGCCCTTGCGCCCGCCGCCGGCGATGACCTTGCCGTCCTTCCTGGCGCTCTCGATGAAGCCCAGCACCTTCTCGAACTGCTGCTTGTTCTGCAGCGGGCCCATCTGCGTGCCCTGCTCGAGGCCGTCGCCGACCACCATCTCGTCGGCCAAGCGGGCCAGTTCGTCGCACATGGCGTCGTACATGCTCTCGTGCACGTAGATCCGCTTGGCCGCGATGCACACCTGGCCGGCGTTCTGCATGGCCGCGCCCAGCACCTTCGGGGCGGTCTCCATGAGGTCGACGTCGTCCAGCACGATCAGGGCGTCGTTGCCGCCCAGCTCCAGCGACACGCGCTTCAGCGCGTCGGCGGCGCTGGCCATCACCTTCTTGCCGGTCTCGGTGGAGCCGGTGAAGCTGATCTTGCGGATGCCCGGGTGCTTGGTCATCTCGCCGCCCAGGTCGTTGGCGTCGGCGATGATGTTCACGACGCCCGGCGGCACGATGTCCTTGATCAGCTCGCCCAGCTTGAGCGCCGTCAGCGGCGTGGTCGGGGCAGGCTTCACGATGACCGTATTGCCGGCCAGCAGCGCCGCCGGGACCTTGAAGGCCATCAGGATCATCGGGAAGTTCCAGGGCACGATGCAGCCCACCACGCCCAGGGGTTTGCGCCGCACCTCGATCCGCGAGGTGGCGTCGTCGGCGACCACCTTGGCGTCCAGGTTCAGGCTCGCGAAGTAGCGGAAGAAGGCCGAGGCGCCGAACACCTCGCCGGTGGCGTCCTGCAGCGGCTTGCCCTGTTCCTGGACGAGCAGGCGGGCGAGATCGGCGAGGTTCGCCTGGATGGCGTCGGCGATCTTCACCAGCACGGCGCGGCGCTCGTCGATGGAGGTGGCGCTCCAGGCCGGGAAGGCGGCTTGCGCCGCGGCGACGGCCTGGTCCAGCTGACCCTTCGAGGCCCGCGCGCAGGTGGTGAACACCTCTTCGGTGGCCGGATTGACCACGTCCAGAGTGGCGTCGCCCTCGACGAGGGCGCCGTTGATGAGCAGCTTGTAGTCGGACATTCGTTCCTCCCGGGAATTCTTCGGAAGGCAGGCAACGCCCTTTACGTCAGGGCGGTCAAGCGGCGGCCTGAACGCGGTCCTTGTCCGCCGTTGCCGAAACGCCGACTTTCTCAAACATTTCCGAGCGATCCGGGCCGCTCTTCATGGGATAAAGGTCGGCGTTCTTCGCCTTGCCGCGGGCCCAGACCTTCACGATCTTGGCCAGGTTCTTCGGCTGCCGCAGCCAAGCCTGCGGGTGCTCCAGCATGTGGAAGCCGCGCAGGAACGCGCGCAGCAGGTCCACGTCCTCGCGGATGGCGATGGCGACGCCGTCCTCCAGGAAGCTCCGCATCACCTTGCCTCGCAGGCTGGGCTTCGGGGCGGGGAGCAGGGCGGCGCGGGCCCGCCGGATCGCGCCCTGGTCGGCCTTGCGCATGAAGTCGTAGTAGGGCCGCAGCTCGCGCTCCAGGCTGTCGCGGTAGACCATCAGGCGGGCGGCCGGATGCGCGGTCGAACCAAGCGCATCGGCCAGCAGGTAGGCGCTGACCGCCGCGAACGAGCAGCCGCGGCCGTAGAGCGGGTTGGTGCGCACCACGCTGTCGCCGACCGGGAAGAAGCCCCGCACGGCCGGCTTGCTGGCCGGCGTCAGCTCGCGCCAGCGGCTTTCCAGCTGGCCCATGCCGAACACGCGGCTGGTGGGCGTCGTCCGTTCGGGGTCGATCCAGGGGGCGACGCCCGGCAGCTCGCGGCACATGGCGTCGAAGATCTCGGGGTCGACGATCGCCTTGCGCATCTCCTCCTCGACCTCGGGGGCGCAGAGCGTGATCGAGAAGCAGCCGTTGTCGCCCGGGAAGACGCCGAACTTCAGGTAGCCGAGATCGCCTGTCGTGCCGGCCCGCGTGCGCGGCGGCTCCTCGCAGCCGGGATTCAGCCGGTAGTGGCGGGTGAAGTAGATGACGCCGCAGGGCTCCGAGCTCTCGGGGATCTTCACGCCGGCGGCGGCCAGGTGCTCGAAGGCGCTCGAAGTGCGTCCGGCGGCGTCGACGACGAGGTCGGCGGCGAGCTCGCTGCCGTCCTCCAGCACGACGCCCGTCACCCTGGGCGGCGCGCCGGGCTCGATGATCAGGTTCTTTACGAAGGTCTGCGGCCGGAGCGCGACGCCCGGCAGCCCCTCGGCGTAGCGGCGCATCACCAGCTCCAGCGTCGTGCGCCGGCTGGTCAGGATCGCCAGGTCCGCGTCGATCGGCGCGGGGGTGTAGTGCGCCTTGTGTTGCGCGGTGAGGCCGCCCTCGAAGCCCAGCTCGCGGCACCCTTCGGCCTTCAACGCTTCGAGCAGGGCGGGGTGGCGGTCGCGGACGATGGTGCGCAGGCGGGCCAGGAAGGCGTGGCTGTGGCGCAGGTGGCCGACGCCGCGGCGCTGCCACTCCTCGAAGGCGACGTCGGCGCCGCCGTCCGGTGGCGGCGGGTCGCGGTCCAGCACGGTGATCTCGCGATCCGCGCCCGCCAGCGCCATCGCCGTCCAGAGGCCGGCCATCCCGGCCCCGATCACCACCACCCGTTCGCTCATCCCGCTCCCCTCAGAGACCTGGAGGGCCAGTTTAGCAGAGGCCGAACTTTACGTCGGGGAGGCCGGCGCCGTGGCCGGCGGGCGCTTCAGCTCCTCGCCCTTCACCTTGGCGAGCGCCGCCTTCACCGCGTCGATGTCGGCCCCGGGGATCACGTAGTCGCCGACGACGAAGGCCGGCGTGCCCTGCAGGCCGAGGGCGCCGGCCAGGGTGCGGATGTCGTTGAGCTGGGCGGTGATGGCGGGGCTGGCGGCGGCCTTGCGCACCGTGGCCGGGTCGAGGCCGGCGCTGATCAGGTGGCGGTCCAGCGCCGCCTCGTCCAGACCGCGGTCCTCCATCCACGCCTTGTAGAGGACAAGGCCCTTGCTCTTGCCTTCGTAGGTCAGCGCCATGCGCGCCGCGGTCTCGGAGACCTCGCCGAAGATCGGGAACTCCTTGAAGACGAAGCGGACGTCCGGGTTCTGCTCGATGAGCTTGACCATCTCGGGCGCGACCACCTTGCAGTAGCCGCAGCGGTAGTCGAAGAACTCGACGACGGTGAACTGGCCCGCGGGGTTGATCACCAGGTCGCGGGGATCGCGCTCGATCTGCTGGCGGTGCTTGGCGACCGCAGTGGCGCTGGCCTTGGCCGCTTCCAGCACCTGCTTCTCGCGCAGCTTCAGCGCAGCTTCCTGGATCACCTCCGGGTGCTCGAGCAGGTAGGCGCGCACCTTGTCGCCGAACGCGTCGTCGGCCGGCTTCTGGCAGGCGGAGAGGGCGAGGGCGGCGCAGGCGGCCACGGCGAGGGGGGCAGCGGTCAGCTTCATCGGATCCAGATGGGGTTGGGCGACCGGCCGCTCAACGCCGCGAGCTCGCCACCGAGCCCTCGCGGGCGAGGTCGCGCAGGTCTTCGCGGGTGGGCTCGGCCACGAGCACGATGTCGGTGGCGCGCCGCCACTCGGGCGTACCGCGGGTCAGCATCTCGCGGGCGCGCATGGCGAACACTCGGGCCTGGCGCTTGTCGCCGATGTAGAAGTTGTATTCGGCGGTCGCCAGGCGGGCGAGGCCGTCCTCGCCCAGCTTGTCGTGCGCCTCGGCCAGCAGGCGCCAGGCGACGGCGTTGTCCTCTTCCTGGGTCAGCGCCCGCTTCAGCTCGACGACGCCCTCGGCGACCTTCTTCTTGTCGTCCAGCGCGATGAGGGTCTGGCCGAGATTGACCCGCAGGAGGGGCGCCTCGGGCTTCAGCGCGACCGACTTGCGCTGCGGCGCCTCGGCCTCCTCGGTGCGGCCGAACTCGAACAGGATCTGGCCCTTCAGCTCCCACAGGTAGGGGTTGTCGGGCTGCTCGGCGAGCAGGGCGTCCACCAGCTTCAGCGCGCGGTCGGGCTCCTTGAGCTGGTAATAGGCGATCGCGCGGGCGTAGCGCGACGGGTAGTCGGCGGCCTTCTCTTCGTACTTGGTGATCGCCACCTGCGGATTGAGGAAGCCGTCCAGCTTGGCCTTCATGATGGCGTGCTCGGCCATCGCCTCGGAGCTGTCGGTCTTGTTGTAGTTGGGCTGCACCTCGACCTTGCGGCGCAGAGATTCGATGCGGTCCGACGAGATCGGGTGGCTGCGGAAATAGGCGTAGCGCCGGGCCTCGTCGAAGACCTCCTGGTAGCGGAAGTTGTCGAAGAACTCGGCCAGGCCCTTGCCGGACAGGCCGGCGCGGTCGAGCAGGGCGGCGCCCGCCTGGTCGGCGCGGCCTTCCTGTTCGCGGCTGTAGCCCAGCGCGCCCAGGGTTCCGAAGTAGCTGGCGCTGCTGGCCAGACCCGCGGCGGCCTCGGGCGAGCCCGCGAGCGCGGCCAGCACGCCCAGGCCCATGGTCAGCAGGAACGGTTTCATGCCGGCCGTGCTCATCTCGCCGCGCCGGGCGCTGTGGCCGGCGGCCAGGTGCCCGACTTCGTGGGCGATGACGCCCTGTAGCTCGTTCGGGTTGTCGGACTCGAGGATCAGGCCGGTGTTGAAGCCCATGATCCGCGGGCCGGCGAAGGCGTTCAGCTCCTTCGATCCGATCAGCACGATCTCGACGTTCTTGGAGTCGATCCCCGCCGCCTTGAGGATCGGCTCGGAGTCCCTGGCCAGGATCTCCTCGATCTCGGTGTCGCGGATCAGCGACTGGGCGGCGGCCGGGCCCGCGGCGACCGCGAGGCCGGCGGCCAGCACCGCCGCCATCGCGAACCGCGAAACCGACCGGAAAGGGGAATTCATGCTCGACACTCTTGGAAGTCCGACGTCCCCCGATCCGGTCGGATGCTAGCCGGTTAACCGCGTCGCCACCACCCTCTGCGCGGCGCCGGCGCAGGGCCGCGGATCTCGGTGGGATCGGGTTCCTTGGCCGCGGGAGCCGGTTCCGGTTCGGGCGCAGGCTCGGGCGCGGCGGTCACAGCCTCGACGACCGGCTCGGGCGCGGGAGCCTCGGCGACGGCCGCGGCGGCCTTGCGGCTGCGCGAGCGCTTCGGCTTGGCCGCGGGCTCGTCGACGTTGGCCGCGACGGGCTCCGGCGCCGCCTCGGGCTCGGGCTCGGGCGGCGGCGTCAGGACGACGGCGGGGGCCGGAGCCTCCGCGACCTCGGCGACCGGCTCGTCGCTGCGACCACGGCCGCGGCCACGGCTGCGACGGCTGCGCTTCGGCTTCTCTTCCGCCTCAGGCAGTTCGACCCAGATGTCGTCGTCACTGCCGCCCGCGGCGACGGACGGCGCAGGCGCCGCGATCGCCGCGGCCTGCGGGATCGCCGCCGGCGCTGCGTCGTTGGCCGGCGGAGCGATCGGCTTCAGGTCCTCCGCGGGGTCGTACCAGACGAACGGGTCGTCCCCGTACGGCACCCAGGGGCGCACCCAGGAGAACGCGTCCTGCGGACGGCCCTCGTCGCGCGTACGCCGGCCGCCGCGGCGGCCCCGGCGGCGGCGGCGGCCGTCCCGATCGTCGTCGTCGCGGTGCGGACGCGCCTCGCGCTCGGCGCGCGGATGCTCGGCGCGCGGCTGCTCAGGACGATCGCCCGTGCGCTCGTCGTCGCGCCGGCCGCGCCGGCGACGCCGCCGGCCGCGACGGCCGCCTTCGTCGTCGTCACGGGGGCGACGGTCCTCACGCGCGTTGCGCGCATGGGCCTCGTCGTCGTCGGTGTCCTCGCGCTCGAGGTCGTCTTCGTCCTCGTCCTCTTCTTCGTCTTCGACGGCCTCGTCGTCGAAGTCGTCATCCTCGGCGACCGGCAGGAAGGCCTGGACCGCGGCCACGGCCGGCGGTGCGTGGTCGGCGCGGGTCTCCATCGAGGTGCGCTCGATGGCGTGCTCGGCGTGCGCCATCTCGTCTTCGATGACGATGGTGACGAACAGGCCGAACGCCTGGTGCAGCCGCGCCAGGTGCGACCGCTTCTCGTTGAGGATGTAGAGGCCGACGGCGCGCGGCACGCGCAGCGTGGCCTCGCCGCCGCCCTTCAGCGCCTCGATCTCCAGCGCGCGAAGCGACGCCAGCGCGCTCGATTCCACCGAACGCACCCGGCCGGTGCCCTGGCAGTGCTCGCAGACGTGGGTCGTGCCCTCCAGCACACCGGTGCGGCGGCGCTGGCGGCTGATCTCCATGAGGCCGAACGGGCTGATCTTGCCCATCTGGACCCGGGCGCGGTCGTCCTTGAGCGCGTCCTTCAGCTTCTTCTCGACCGCCCGGTTGTTCTTCGACTCATCCATGTCGATGAAGTCGATGACGATCAGGCCGGCCAGGTCGCGCAGGCGCAACTGGCGACAGGCTTCCTCGGCCGCCTCCAGGTTGGTCTTCAGCGCTGTGGCCTCGATGTTCCGCTCCCGGGTGGAGCGGCCGGAGTTCACGTCGATGGCGACCAGCGCCTCGGTCTGGTTGATCACCAGATATCCCCCCGAACGCAGGGGCACGACCGGGGTGTAGATCTGGCTGAGGTGGTCCTCGACGCGGTGTTTGACGAACAGCGGCGTCGGTTCGCGATAGGCCATCACCTTCTTGGCCTGGCTCGGCATCAGCATGCGCATGAAGTCGCGCGCTTCCTTGTAGCCGGCCTCGCCCTCGACCCAGACCTCGTCGATGTCCTTGTCGTAGAGGTCGCGGATCGTGCGCTTCACGAGGTCTTCCTCCTCGTAGATGAGCGCCGGCGCGATCGAGTGCAGCGTCGTCTCGCGGATGTTCTCCCAGAGGCGCAGCAGGTAGTCGTAGTCGCGCTTGATCTCGGCCTTGGTGCGCTTGGCGCCGGCCGTCCGCACGATCAGCCCCATGCCCTGCGGCACGTCCAGGCTGGTGACGACGCTCTTCAGGCGCTTGCGGTCGGTGGCCGTGGTGATCTTGCGGCTGATGCCGCCGCCCCGGGCCGTGTTCGGCATCAACACGCCGTACCGGCCGGCCAGCGACAGGTAGGTGGTCAGCGCCGCGCCCTTGTTGCCGCGCTCCTCCTTGACGACCTGGACCAGCATGATCTGCCGGCGGCGGATCACTTCCTGAATCTTGTAGCGGCGCATGAGCCGGCGGCGGCGGCGCGCCAGCTCTTCTTCCATCACGTCGTCTTCGTCGTCCGAGCCGACGTCGGCGTCGTCGTCGTCATCGCCGCCCATTTCGGCCTCGCCGTCGCCGTTGCGGCCGCGACGGCCGCGGGCAGGGCGCTCGTCGTCGTCGTGGTCCTCGGCCTCTTCGCGAAGCAGCGCTTCGCGGTCGGCGACCGGGATCTGGTAGTAGTCCGGGTGGATTTCGTTGAAGGCCAGGAAGCCGTGGCGGTTGCCGCCGTACTCGACGAAGGCCGCCTGCAGCGACGGCTCAACGCGCGTCACCTTGGCGAGGTAGATGTTCCCCCGAAGCTGCTTCCTGTTCTGGCTCTCGAAATCGAACTCTTCAACGCGGTTCCCGTCGACGACCACCACACGCGTCTCTTCCGCGTGGGCTGCGTCGATCAACATAGTCTTGGGCATAAGTCTCTCCGCGGCGCGCGGGGGCTACGTGGCCCGGGCGCTGCCGGCAAATGGGACGAGCGCGCGCGTAGCCCGCGAGCGCGCCGGAAACGGCGGCTCGGAGGGCCTTGGGGCCAGAAGTGGCTCGAGCTGCGCAGCTCATCGGGTGTGTTCCTACGCGTCCCGAGGGGCGCGGATCGGATAGTGCGTCGCTGCCGAATACACGGCCGAAGCCGACGCCGGGTGGTTGTGGCGCGTCGCGTTCGGGCCCGGTTCGGGCGCTGCGGCGCGGCGCGGCGGGACATTAGCAACACCGGGACCCAAAAGGAAAGCCGATGCTCGCGTTCTGCGGGAATAGTGGGCGTGAGGTCGCAATACCTCGTTAACCCTTTGTCCACAGGCCGCCTCGCTATATGGCGCTTCCATTCGCTTTCTGCGAATCTCCGTTTGTTTCGGGGCGTTAGGATGCTCGGGCGGCTGAAGAGCGCGGCAGGACGGAATCGGGGGCGGGCGCTGGTCGCAGGCGCCGTCGTGGCCGTGGGCCTGGCCGCCTTCGCCGTGGGCCACGCCGCGACCGAATCCGTCGGCCTGCTCAAGGTGCGGATGGGCGGCGATTCCGCCGAGACCCGACTGGTCGTCGAACTTGACGGCGCCACGAGCGCCAAGGTGTTGTCCGACGGCGCCGCCGACGGCCGCGTGGCCGTCCTGTTCTCGGGCGTCACCGCCGCCGAGGTCCAGCAGGGCGCCGGTCGCGGCGTCGTGAAGGCCTGGACGGTCGAGAAGGCGCAGGGCGGGGCGCTGCTGCAGATGGAGCTGGCGGGTCCGGCCCTGCTCAAGCGCCGCTTCCTGCTGCCACCGGCCGACGGCGTGGCCAGCTATCGCTATGTGATCGACGTCGCCGCCCGGCCCGGCGCGGTGATGACCTCGGCGGCAGGCGCGACGCCGGTCCCGCAGATCCGCACCCAGTTCCTGCCGGTGAAGCGGCCGGCGCTGCCGCTCAAAAAGGTCGTCGTCATCGACGCCGGCCACGGCGGCAAGGACGCGGGCGCGCAGGGGGCCTCGGGCTACGAGAAGGACATAAACCTGGCCGCCGCCCTGACGCTGGCCGACCAGCTGGGCCGCAGCGGCCGCTACAAGGTGGTGCTGACCCGCGCCTCCGACGTCTACATCCCGCTGGAGACCCGCGTGCGCATCGCCCAGCGCGCCGGGGCCGACCTCTTCATCTCGCTGCACTCCGACTCTGCGCCCGAGACCAACCTCAAGGGCGCCTCGGTCTACACCCTGTCGGACAAGGCCTCGCAGCGGGCCACGCGCTTCGTCAGCCGCGACGACTGGTTCATGAAGGCCAGCCTGACCGGCGACCAGGGGGTGCGCGACATCCTCTTCGATTTGACCCAGCGGGCCACGCGCAATCGCTCGGCGGTGTTCGCCCAGACGCTGGTGAGCAACATCGAGGGCAGGGCGCCCATGCTGCGCCACAGCCACCGCGACGCCGGTTTCATGGTGCTGCTGGCGCCCGACGTGCCGGCCGTGCTGCTCGAGATGGGCTTCGTGAACAACCCCGAGGATGAGGCCCGCTTGCGCGATCCCGCCGCCCGCACGCGCCTGATGCGCGCGGTGGCCGGGGCCATCGACGCCCACTTCGGCGAACCCCTGACGGTCGCGTCGCGCTGACGCAGGAGGGCCGCGCGCCCGTTGGCGCCCGCATCGACACACGCTAGACGACAGGTCTGGAGCGCCAAGAGCCCGATCTGAGTTGACTTCCCCCGCCAGTCCCGAACGGCCGACGCCCCCGAAGCCCACACCTGGGCCGGGCGGTCCCCCCAGATGGTTCGGCATCGCCGGGATCGCATTCCTGAGCTTCGTCGCCCTCGCGGCGGTCTGCGTGGGCGTCTACGCGGCCTGGCTGTTCCACGACATGCCCGATGCGGCCGATCTGGTGGACTACCACCCGCCGACGGCGACCCGGGCCTATGCCTGGGACGGCACTCTGATCGGCGAGTTCTCCCGCGAGCGCAGGATCTTCGTGCCCTACGAGGCGATCCCGGCGCAGACGGCCCAGGCGTTCCTGGCGGCCGAGGACCACGGCTTCTTCAAGCACGGCGGCGTCGACGTGGGCGGCTTCGGCCGCGCCATGATGAAGAACGTGCTGAACCTGGCGCAGGGCCGGCGTCTGGAGGGCGGCTCGACCATCACCCAGCAAGTGGCCAAGAACATCCTCCTGACCAGCGACCAGACGGTCGGGCGCAAGCTGAAGGAGGCGATACTGGCCTCGCAGCTCGAGCAGACGCTCTCCAAGGAGCGGATCCTCGAGCTCTACATGAACGAGATCTGGCTGGGCTATCGCTCGTACGGGGTGGGCGCGGCCGCCTACAACTACTTCGGCAAGTCGCTCAGCGAGCTCACCCTGGCCGAGAGCGCCTATCTGGCGGCGCTGCCGAAGGGTCCGGACAACTACCACCCGATCCGCCGCACCGAGCAGGCGATCGGCCGCCGCAACTGGGTCATCGACCAGATGGCCGACTTGGGCTGGGTCACCCGCGCCGAGGCCAACGCGGCGATGAAGGAGCCGCTGAAGGTCCAGCAGGCGCCGACGCGCTCGCAGTATCGCGACGCCGACTATTTCGTGGAGGAGGTGCGCCGCATCGCCCTCAACATGGAAGAGCTGGGCGACGAGCGACTGAACGCCGGCGGCTACTACATGCGCACGACGCTGGACCCGCGCCTGCAGAGCGCGGCCAAGCAGGCGCTGATGAACGGGCTGGAGACCTACGACCGCCGCCACGGCTGGCGCGGCGCGTTCGGCCACGTGACCACGCTGGACGGCTGGGAGGACGTCGCGCGCAAGACCACCAAGCCGCGCGAGCGCCAGGAGTGGAGGCGGGCCGTGGTGCTGAGTGTGGCCGGCGGGACCGTGCGGGTGCGCAACATCGAGGGCGCCGAGGGCGTCATCGCCGGCCAGGACATCGCCTGGGCCAGGGCCGGCCGAGGGATCGGGGTCGGCGATCTCGTGTTCGTCGAAGCGGACAAGGACGGCTCGGGCGCCTTCCGCCTGAAGCAGGTGCCGGCCGTGAACGGCGCGCTCGTCGCCATGGAGCCCTACTCGGGCCGGGTGGTCTCGATGGTGGGCGGCTACTCGTTCTCGCTGTCCAGCTTCAACCGCGCCACCCAGGCTCTGCGCCAGCCCGGCTCGGCCTTCAAGCCGATCGTCTACGCCGCGGCGCTGGAGAGCGGCTATACGCCCGCCAGCACCGTCATGGATGCGCCGATCACGCTGCGCGGCTACGGCGGCCAGGACTGGAGCCCGGAGAACTACAGCCGCGACTACTACGGCGCGCTGACGCTGCGCCGGGGCCTGGAGCTGTCGCGCAACACCATGACCGTGCGCCTGGCGCAGAGCGTCGGCATGACCAAGATCTCGGACCTCGCCATTCGCCTGGGCGTGACCAAGAAGATGGACAAGGTGCTGGCCATGGCCCTCGGCTCGGGCGAGACCACCGTCTACCGGATGGCCGGGGCCTATTCGACGTTCGTGAACGGCGGGCGGATGGTGCAGCCGCACCTGATCGAGGTGGTTGAGGACCGCAACGGCAAGGTGATCTGGCGGGCCGACCGCCGCGAGTGCGACCGCTGCACGGCGGGCTTCTCGGGCGCGGAGAGCCCGCGCATCCTGCGCGGCGGCGAGCAGGTGATGGACCCGGTCACCGCCTACCAGATCACCTCGTTCCTGGAAGGCGTGGTGCTGCGCGGCACCGCCACCCAGGCTTCGTCGATCGGCAAGCCGCTAGGCGGCAAGACCGGCACGACCAACGACTATCGCTCGGCGTGGTTCATGGGCTTCTCGCCGCACCTGGTGGTGGGCGTCTACATCGGCTTCGACGACAATCGCAGCCTGGGCAACAACGAAACGGGCGCGGTCGCCGCCGTGCCGATTTTCACCGAGTTCATGGGCGAGGCGCTGAAGGACAAGCCGGCCGACCCCTTCAAGGCGCCGGCGAACGCCAAGTACGCCTCGATCCGCGGTATCCGCGAGGCGTTCCGGCCGGGCACGGAGCCTGCCGCCTCGACCATCGGCCTGGGCGCCGCCGGGACGCCGGTCGGCCCGCAGCCCTACGACAAGGTCTTCGGCGACGGCCAGGTCACCGGCGCGCCCAACGCGGCCGCCGCCGTGGCCCCCCCGCCGCCTGCGCCGAAGAAGAAGGACGACCTGTCCGACTTGTTCTGACTCCGCCTGGGTGATCGCCTTGCCCTGGGGGGCGCAGCAGGCTAGAGCCCGCGACCTTACGTATTGGGAGTCTCTCCATGAGAGCGGATGTCGAGGCCGCCAAGGCCGACATCGAGCAGTCGATCGAACTGCTCAGGAGGCGTCTTTGACTGGGAGCCCGCGCTCCGCAAGCTCGATGAGCTGAACGCCCGGGTCGAGGACCCGACCCTGTGGGACAATCCCGCCGAGGCCCAGGCCGTCTCCCGCGACCGCTCGCGGCTGTCGGCGCAGGTCGAGGCCGTCCAGGCGCTGCAGCGCGACCTGGAGGACGCCATCGGCTACGCCGAGATGGCCGACGAGGAGGGCGACGAGGCCAGCCTCGAGGAGGCCCGCGTCCAGTTGAAGGCCATCAAGGAGCGCGCCGGCCGCGCCGAGCTGGAGGCCCTGCTGTCGGGTGAGGCCGACGGCAACGACGCCTTCGTCGAGATCAACTCCGGCGCCGGCGGCACCGAGTCCAACGACTGGGCGGGTATGCTGCTGCGCATGTACACGCGCTGGGCCCACGCCCACGGCATGGAGGTCGACTTCCTGGAGGAGACGTCCGGGGAGCAGGCCGGCATCAAGTCGGTCACGCTGCAGGTGAAGGGCCCGAACGCTTACGGCTGGCTGAAGACCGAGGGCGGCGTGCACCGCCTGGTGCGAATCTCGCCGTTCGACGCGGCCGCCAAGCGGCACACCAGCTTCGCGTCGGTCTGGGTCTATCCGGTTGTGGACGACACCATCGAGATCGAGATCAACCCCGCCGACGTGCGGACCGACACCTACCGGGCCTCGGGCGCGGGCGGCCAGCACGTGAACAAGACCGACTCCGCGGTGCGCCTGACGCACTTGCCCACCGGGATCGTGGTGGCCTGCCAGAACCAGCGCTCGCAGCACCAGAACCGCGACCAGGCCTGGAAGCAGCTGAAGGCCCGTCTATACGAGGCCGAACTGGCCAAGCGCGAAGCCGCGGCGCAGGCGCTGGAGGACCAGAAGACCGACATCGGCTGGGGCCACCAGATCCGCAGCTATGTGCTGCAGCCGTACCAGATGGTGAAGGACCTGCGCACCGACGTGGAGACGAGCGACACGCAAGGGGTGCTCGACGGCGACCTCGACCAGTTCATGGGCGCGGCGCTGGCCCAGCGGGTCGGCGCGACGCGGGAGTAGCTATTCGGCGGCGACGACGCTCAGCGTGGGAGCCTCTTCGGCCGGCGCGAGCGCCAGGCTGCGGCCCTCGAAGTGGGCGCCGGCTTCAATGGAAAGCTCGGCGTGGCTGATGTCGCCATCGACGCGGGCGCTGGCCCACAGCTTGACGCGCCGCGCGCAGATCACGCCGGTCACGCGGCCGCGGATCTCGACCGCGTCGGCGTGGATCGAGCCGTTCACGCCGCCCGTCTCGCCGATGACGAGCATGCCGACCCGCAGATCGCCGTCCACCACGCCGTCCAGGTGAAGGTCGCCCTTCGACTCCAGATTGCCCGTGATGCGCACGTCCTCGGCCACCAGCGAGGCGGCGGTCAGCTTGCGCGGCTGGGACGTTTCGGGAGCCGCGTCTTTAGTTGCTTTGGAGAACATACTGCCCGGCCTTGAGGAAGCGGCCCGGGTTCTGGGCCCGTCCGTTGACCCATACCTCATAGTGCAAATGGGTCCCAGTCGATCGCCCGGTGGATCCCATGGCTGCGATCCTTTGCCCCACGCCGACGTGCTGGCCGGGGCTGACCGCGAAGCTGGACAGGTGGGCGTAGCGGGTCTTGAGGCCGCGGCCGTGATCGATCTCGACGACGTTGCCGTAGCCGGCGCGGCGGCCGACGTAGGCCACCACGCCCGGGCCGGTCGCGTGGATCGGCGTCGCCTGGCCGCCCGAGAAGTCTAGGCCGGAGTGGTAGGCGGGCCGGCGGGTGAACGGGTCGAAGCGCACGCCGAAGCCGCTGGTCTGCGCGCCGTTGCCCGTGGGGCGGGCGAACGGCAGGTCCTCGGCGGCCGCGGCCAGCGACTGAGCCTCGTTGAGGTCGCGGGCGGCGCGCTGGATGCGCACGGCGAAGTCGTCGTCCACGTCCAGCACGGCAGCCAGAGCGCGCGGGTCCTTGGAGTCGATCAGGGGTCCGCCCAGGGCGCCGGCGCGGTCCACGAAGGAGGAGGGTGACAGGCCGGCCATGCGGAACGCCATCCGCAGCCGGTCGGCCCGACCCTTGGCGAAGGTGTCGGCGGCCTCAAGCAGCTGCTCCTGGCCGATGCGCACCTGCTCGACGCGGCGAACGGGGCTCGCGTCCTCATGCGCCAGCGCGCGGGTGATGGCGGGACTCAGCGCCTCGGCGGCGCCGGGCGCGCCCTTCAGGTCGGTGAGCAGCAGGGCCAGGGCGGCGTGGCGCTTCTCGATCGAGGCGGCCATGTCGGTGTTCGAGCCCGAGGCGGCGTTCAGGCGCGCCATGGCGCTGTCGAGGCGGGCCTGGCGATCGGCGACGTAGCGCTCGGACTGGGACTTCAGCTTCGCGATCTCGCGGTCGGCGGCCGACGCGGACAGCAGGTTCACAAGCATCGCGGCGGTGCAGACGCCCATCCAGAGCGCGCTGGCGGCCACGCCGCCGGCGAGGATCAGCTGCTTTTTGGTGGTCAGGACGAAGGCCTTCATGGCTCCGCCCGAACGGACATAGAGATGCCGTTCCGGAAACAATTCGACGAGCGAGCGCCCAAGCTGCGTGAAGCTCTTCATACTGCCGCGGAGTCCCCATCCCTCGGTGGCCGCGATATGCGACGACTTTTTTGCAGCAGGCAAGCCGGTTACGGGCGTGATCGGCCCTGAAGCGACCAGGGGTCGCAAGTGAACATCGTTTACCGGTTACAGCTCAGCTCTAGATCGTCTTTGCCGCATCCAGCACCTGCTGCGCGTGATTGGGCACGCGGACCTTGCGCCAGATCTTCGCGACCTTGCCGTCCTTGATCAGGAAGGTGGAGCGGTCGATGCCCATGTACTTGCGGCCGTAGAGGCTCTTCTCGATCCACGAGCCGTAGCGTTCGACGGTCTCGCCGGCCGGGTCGGCGCCCAGCTTCACGGCCAGGTCGTACTTGTTGGCGAACTTCTTGTGGGAGGCGACGCTGTCCTTCGAGACGCCCAGCACGGCGACGCCGGCCTTCGCGAACTCCGACGCCAGCGCCGTGAAGTCCTGGGCCTCCTTGGTGCAGCCGGCGGTGTCGTCCTTCGGATAGAAGTAGAGCACCAGCGTCTTGCCCTTGAAGTCGGCGAGGCTCACCGGCCCGTCGGGGGTCTCGAGGCTGAAGTCGGGCGCGGGGGCCCCTTCCACGACGTCGGTCATTCCATGAACTCCAGGTCCGTCGCCGGGTGGTCCCGGCCACGGGAAGGGGGTTTAGACGGGCTTCACCAGGACGATCTTCTTCTTGCCGGCCGCCAGCTTCACGACTCCGTCGACCAGATCGGCCCCGGTGATCGTGCGGTTGGCGTCGGTCTCGGCCTGGTCGTTGACGCGCAGGCCGCCGCCCTGGGCCAGGCGGCGCGCCTCGCCCTTGGAGCCCGCGAGACCCGCCGTGACCGCCAGCTCGGCGAGCTGGACGCCGGCCTCGAGCTGGCTTGCGGCCACGTCAACCGTCGGCAGGTCTGCGGAGAGGCCGCCCTCTTCGAACGCGGCATGCGCCGCGGCGGCGGCTTTCCCGGCCTCCGCTGCGCCGTGGAGCATCCGGGTGGCCTCGTTCGCCAGCACCTTCTTGGCCTCGTTGATCTCGGCGCCCGGCAGACTTTCCAGCCGCGCGATCTCGTCGAGGGGGAGGTCGGTGAACAGGCGCAGGAACCGGCCCACGTCGGCGTCCTCGGTGTTCCGCCAGAACTGCCAGTAGTCGTAGGGGCTGCGCATGTCGGCGTTCAGCCACACGGCTCCGCCCACCGTCTTGCCCATCTTCTGGCCGGAGGCGGTCGACAGCAGAGGCGTGGTCAGGCCGAAGGCGGGCTTGGCCTCGACGCGGCGGATCAGTTCCACGCCGTTGACGATGTTCCCCCACTGGTCCGAGCCGCCCATCTGCAGCAGGCAGCCGCGGGTGCGGGCCAGCTCCAGGAAGTCCACCGACTGCATCAGCATGTAGTTGAACTCGAGGAAGGTCATCGGCTGCTCGCGCTCGAGCCGCGCCTTGACGCTGTCGAACGCCAGCATGCGGTTGACGGTGAAGTGCACGCCGTAGTCGCGCAGGAACTCGACGTAGCCGAACTTCGACAGCCACTCGTCGTTGTCGACCATTACCGCATCGGTCGGGCCGTCCCCGAACGTCAGGAACTTGGCGAACACCGTCTTGATGGAGGCGATGTTGCCCTGGATCTGGGCGTCGGTGAGCAGGGGGCGCGACTGGTCCTTGTCGGTCGGGTCGCCGATCTTGGTGGTCCCGCCGCCCATCAGCACGATCGGCTTGTGGCCGGTCTGCTGCAGCCGGCGCAGCATCATGATCTGGATGAGCGAGCCCACGTGCAGCGACGGCGCGGTGGCGTCGAAACCAATGTAGGCCGTGACCACGCCCTTGGTGGCCGCCTCGTCCAGCTCGGCCGGATGGGTGACCTGATGGATGTAGCCGCGCTCCTGAAGCACCTTCAGGAAGTCGGACTTGAACGCGGGTTCGGTCATCGTGGGCGGAATCTCATGGGCGGGCGCCGCGCGCTCTAGCACGCCGACGGCGGGAATATCGAGGGACATGGCTGGCTCCGAGTGACGTGAGGGAAGCCGGCGTTCTCGGATTGTGCGGGAAGAGCGCCGGCCGGGTGGGCAGGCGCGTGAGATCGGTCGCCTGCTACAGGGGCAGGCGGTAATAGCGGCCGAAGCGGGCGGCAGGTCCGATCATCGCGGGCTAGCTAGCGGTTCCCGGACATGGCAGTCAAGCTGACATGCTCGTGCTGGGATTCATGACGGGGACGTCGCTCGACGCGGTCGACATGGCCGTCCTCGACACCGACGGCGAGACGATCACCGCCTTCGGGCCCGCCGGCGAGCGCAAGCTCTCCGACGCCACCCGCGACGTGGTGCTGGAGGCGACGCGGCAGGCGCTGGCCTGGGCGCGCGGAACGCCCGAGCCCGCCATCTTCCGCCATGCCGCCGAGATGGTCGCCGAGGAGCACCACGCCGCCGCAGAGGCGTTCCTGCAAGCGAATGGCCTGTCCTGGCCCGACCTGGACCTCATCGGCATGCACGGCCAGACGGTGCTGCACGAGCGGCCCGCCGATGGCGTTCCCGGGCGCTCGGTGCAGCTGGGCGACGCTGGCCTGCTTGCGAGGCTGACCGGCCGGCCTGTGGCCTACGACTTCCGCTCCGCCGACCTCGAAGCCGGCGGGGAGGGGGCGCCGCTGGCAGCCGCCTATCACGTGGCCCGGGCGAAGGCCTCGCAGCTCGCGCCGCCGCTGGCGGTGCTGAACGTGGGCGGCGTGGCCAATGTCACCTGGTGGGCCGGCGGTGACGATTTCACGGCGTTCGACACCGGGCCGGGCAACGGCATGCTCGACCTGCTGGTCCAGGCCCGCGGGGCCGGCCGCTACGACGCCGGCGGCAAGTATGCGAGCGTCGGGCGCGCCGACGAGGGCGTGGTGCGGGCGCTGCTGGCGCATCCCTACTTCCAGAGCCCGCCGCCCAAGTCGCTGGACCGTTACGACTTCTCGCTGGAGCCGCTGGACGCCCTGCAGCTCGAGGACGCCGCCGCCACGCTGGTGGCCTTCGCGGCCGAGGCGGTGAAGCTCGCCTTCGAGACGCTGGGCCAGCCGAACGAGGTGATCGTCACCGGCGGCGGACGCCTGAACCCCGAGATCATGAAGGCCTTGTCGGAGCGCCTTCCGTCGCCCGTGAAGGCGGCCGAAGAGCACGGCTGGCGCGGGGACTCCATCGAGGCCGAGGCCTTTGCTTACCTGGCGGCGCGCGTGAAGCGCGGCCTGCCGATCACCTTCCCGAAGACCACCGGCGTGGCGAAGCCCATGACCGGCGGCCGTATCGTCAGACCTTGAGGGGTAAGTTCATGAGCAAGCGTATCTGGATCGCGGCGGCTGCCGTCATGGCGACGGCGTGGGCGACCCCGGCCGCCGCGCAGACCTTCGACAAGGCGGTGTTCGACGCGGCCAAGACGCTCCAGCCCAAGGTCGTCGCCTGGCGGCGCGACATCCACGAGCATCCCGAACTGGGCAACAGCGAGGTCCGCACCGCCAAGCTGGTGGCCGACCACCTGAAGAGCCTGGGCATCGAAGTCCGCACCGGCGTCGCCAAGACCGGGGTCGTGGGCGTCCTCAAGGGCGGCCGGCCAGGCGGCGTCGTGGCCCTGCGCGCCGACATGGACGGGCTGCCGGTCAAGGAGGACACGGGCGTCCCCTTCGCCTCCAAGGCCACGGCCACCTACAACGGCGCGACCGTGCCGGTGGCGCACGCCTGCGGCCACGACGCCCACGTGGCGATCCTGATGGGCGCGGCCGAGGTGCTGGCGAAGATGAAGGACCAGATTCCGGGCACGGTGGTCTTCCTATTCCAGCCCGCCGAGGAGGGCCCGCCGGCCGGCGAGGAGGGCGGGGCGCAGCTGATGATCAAGGAGGGCGCGCTCGACAATCCCAAGCCCACCGCTGTCTTCGGCCTGCACGTGGTGCCCGGCGAGCCCGGCTCGCTGATGTGGCGGCCCGGTCCGATGATGGCCGCCTCGGATCGCTATTCGGTCAAGCTCAAGGGCAAGCAGACCCACGGTGCGAACCCCTGGTCGGGGATCGACATCGCCTCGATGCAGGCCGAGATCGTGCTGGCTTTCAACCAGATCGCCGCGCGGCAGATCAACGTCACCCGCACGCCCACGATCCTCACGGTCGCCACGGTGCACGGCGGCGTCCGCTACAACATCATCCCCGACGATTTCGAGTTGGCCGGGACGCTGCGCACCTTCGACCCCGAGCTGCGCAAGGACGTCATGGCCCGCGCCGAGAAGGCGGTTGAGAGCATCGCCGCGCGCTACGGCGGCTCGGGCAAGCTGGAGTGGGGCACGCCCAATCCGGTGACCAGCAACGATCCGGCGCTGACGGCAAAGATGAAGCCCACCCTCAGCCGCGCGGCGAGGGGCAAGGTGAAGGACGACATCGACTTCATCACCGGCGCCGAGGACTTCTCGTACTACCAGCTGAAGGTCCCGGGGGTGTTCTACGACCTGGGCATCGGCTTCCCGAAGGGCGTGAACCACTCGCCGTTCTTCAATGTGATGGACGAAGGCGCGCTGGAGGTCGGTGTGCGCGCGCAGGCGCTCACGGCGCTGGACTATCTGGCGAGCGCGAAGCGGTAGGATCGTCCTCGTCCTCCACCTCGGGCGCCGGGCGGGCGAGGTCGTCGGCGGCGTCGTTGACGGTCGCGACGGGTTCCGCGGCGGCGCGCCGCTTGGGCGGCTCGAGGCGGAGCGTCTTGAGCGCCGCGTCCGCCTCCTCGCCGAAGAGGCTGCGCAGCCGCACGTCCATCTGCGGGTAGGGGATCTCGATGCACGCGCGCTCCAGCGCGTCGGCGATGGCCCAGGTGTAGGCGGCCTGCATCGCCGCCGGTCGCTTCACCGCGTCCAGGGTCGGCCACACGAGCAGTTCGAACTTAAGGCCTGACTCACCGAAACCGACCAGCCAGACCTGGCTCCTGTGCGCGTCGGTCTCTGCGATCGTGAACGGCACGCTGCGCGCGGCCTCGAGCACGACGTCGCGCACCTTCTGGCGATCCGAGCCGTAGGCGACGCTGAAGGGGATGTGGATGCGCCGGGTGCGGTTCTGCAGGGTCCAGTTGATGACTGGGCCCTCGATGAAGCTGGAGTTGGGCAGGACGAGCTCGACGTTGTCGTTGGTCCGCACCCGCACCGCCCGGGGGCCGATCTCCTGCACCAGGCCGCGCTTGCCGTTCTCCAGTTCGACGTAGTCGCCGACGTTGAGCACGCGGTCGAAGATGAGGACCAGGCCCGAGACGAACTCCTTGACGATGCCCTGCAGGCCGAGGCCCACGCCCACGCCGACCGCGCCGGCGAAGATCGCCAGGCTCGAGAGGTTGAGGCCGACGGTGGACAGCCCCGCCACGAGCCCGATGATCGTCAGGCCGTAGATCGTGAGCTTCTCGACGATGTAGAGCGCTTCGCGGCCATGGCGCGAGCGCGCGCGCACCCGGCGGATGACGGCGCCGATCAGCCGCGCCGCCAGCAGGAACACCGCGACGACCGCTAGGCCGGCGAGCACCCCGCCTAGGGTCACGGGTGTTCGTCCGATAGCGAACAGGACGAAATCGCCGATCGCGTCGATCTCTGCCATCTGCAGCGGCAACACCGATCACAGCCAAGCCGTTCCCGAACGCGCACCGGGGCTTCGGCCGTGACCCGACGTCACGCTTGCCGTTCAAACGGATGTTCGGCAGGCTGAACGCCGATAACCAAAGTGGGAGGACGCGATGGCGGACGATAAGCCGGAGATCACCGGGGCCGATGATCTGGGCTTCGATCCCAACGCGCTGCGGGACAAGTACCGCGCCGAGCGAGACCGCCGCGTCCGTGCGGACGGCAACGAGCAGTACATCGATATCAGCCGCTTCGCGCACTACCTCGACGACCCCTACGTCGAGCGCGTCGAGCGCGCGCCGGTCACCGACGAGGTCGAGGTGGTGGTGGTCGGGGGCGGCTTCGGCGGCCAGCTGGCGGCGGCGCGTCTGAAGGAAGCCGGGATCACCGACGTCCGCATCATCGAGAAGGGCGGCGACTTCGGCGGCACCTGGTACTGGAACCGCTACCCCGGCGCGGCCTGCGACATCGAAAGCTACATCTACCTGCCGCTGCTGGAGGAGGTGGGCTACCTCCCGGTCGAGAAGTACAGCCGCGCGCCCGAAATCCTCAGGCACAGCCGCGCGATCGGCGAGAAGTTCGGCCTGTACGAGGGCGCGCTCTTCCAGACGGAAGTGAAGGCCATGCGCTGGGACGAGGAGACCGCGCGCTGGACGGTCGAGACGAACCGGGGCGATGCGCTGAAGGCCCGCTTCGTCGTCATGGCCAACGGACCCCTTCACCGTCCCAAGCTGCCCGGCATTCCCGGCGTCGAGACCTTCAAGCGCCACAGCTTCCACACCAGCCGCTGGGACTACGACTACACCGGCGGCGACTCGAACGGCGGCCTGACCAAGCTGAAGGACAAGCGGGTCGGCATCATCGGCACCGGCGCCACGGCCGTGCAGTGCGTGCCGCACCTGGGCGAGTGGGCCAAGGAGCTCTACGTCTTCCAGCGCACGCCGTCGTCGATCGACGTGCGCAACAACCGGCCGACCGACCCGGAATGGGCCGCCAGCCTGCAGCCCGGCTGGCAGCAGGAGCGGATGGACAACTTCAACGTCCTGGTCTCGGGCGGCTTCGCCGACAAGGACCTGGTCAACGACGGCTGGACCGACATCATCGGCAACATCCTGCTGCTCGCCCGCAAGAAGATGGAGGCCGGCGAGGTGGTCGAGAATCCGGCCGCCCTCATGCAGCTGGCCGACTTCAAGAAGATGGAGCAGGTCCGCGCCCGCGTGGACAGCGTGATCCAGGACCCCGCAACGGCCGACGCGCTGAAGCCCTGGTACAATCAGTTCTGCAAGCGGCCCTGCTTCCACGACGAGTACCTGGCCGCCTTCAACAGGCCCAACGTCCACCTGGTCGACACCCTGGGCAAAGGCGTCGAGCGGATCACCGAGACGTCGATCGTCGCCAACGGCCAGGAGTACGAGGTCGACTGCCTGATCTACGCCACGGGCTTCGAGGTCGGCACCGACTTCACGCGCCGCTCGGGCTACGAGCTGCATGGCCGCGCCGGCCAGACGCTGACGCAGAAGTGGGCGAATGGCATCGAGACCTTCCACGGCCTCTACAGCCGCGGCTTTCCGAACTGCTTCATCATCTCGAACTCGCAGTCGGGCTTTACCGCCAACTTCCCGCACATGATCAACGAGCAGTCCAAGCACATCGCCTATGTGCTGAAGAGCGCGGTCGAGCGTCAGGCGCGCACGCTGGAGCCGTCGGTCGAGGCCGAGGCGGCGTGGGTGCAGACGATCATCGACCTGTCGATCATGCGCGAGGCGTTCCTCAAGGAATGCACCCCCGGCTACTACAACAACGAAGGCCAGCCCGAGCGGATGGCCAAGCAGAACGGCTCGTACGGCGCGGGCCCGGTGGCCTTCGCCAAGGTGCTGGAGGACTGGCGCGCCGAGGGGTCGCTGAAGGGGCTCGAGCTGAACCGCTGAAGGCGGCGTCTGCACGGGTCCTGCACATGAACCGGACCGCCTCCGCGCGGCGGTCCGGCTAGGTCCGCGACCGAGTCGGGCCGAGAGTGTCCCCAA
>NZ_DASWTE010000074.1:0-10432 GCF_036402295.1 Phenylobacterium sp. | reverse complement strand
GTCTGGAAGCACTGGGCGGCCCAGAGCTCGATGATCTCGTGCTCCTTCTCCGTCAGGTGGGGGATGGTGCGGTCGGCCCAGATCTTTCCGAACTTGTGGTGGAAGGCCTCGTCGGTCATCACCAGCTGCATCAGCTTCTTGCAGAGCGGGTCGTTGGTGACCTTGAAGAAGGTGGCGAAGGCGCCCATCGCCAGGCCCTCCACCAGCATCTGCATGCCGATGATCTTCTTGTAGACCTCGGGGCTGCCGATGATGTCGACCAGCAGCGCCTTCAGGGTCGGGCCGCATTCCACCGGGCGGCCCCAGCGGGCCTTGATGTAGCGGGCGAACGCAGTGACGTGGCGGGCTTCCTCACGCGTCTGGTTGGCGGCGTACTCCTGCGCGCCCTGGTCCTTCAGCACGTGGCAGAGGCTGGCCGACAGGTTCAGCGCGCCCTGCTCGCCGTGCAGGATCGAGGAGAAGCTGCGCAGCGCGAACTGGTTGACGAACCGGATGCGGTCCTTCGGGTTCGACAGGTGGTCCGAGACGTACTTGGTCGAGAGCGACACGACCATGTCCTCCGGCAGGAGCATCTGGTTCTCCATGTCGAAGGGCTCGGAGAAGTCGATGTACTTGGGGTCCAGCGGATCCCAGAAGTGATCGTGGGTGGCGCTGATGATCTTGTCGAAGGCGGTCGAGCGGGCGTTGTAGCGGTCCAGCTCCAGCATCGACTCGAAATCGTCGGGCGCGACGGCGTCGTAGATGATGTCCTTGGTGATGTTGCCGTCGGCGGCCATGGGAAGCTCCTCACCTGATCACTGCCGCACCCTGCGACCTGACTGCGGGCAAGTCAAGAAAAGTGACGGGGGTGTCACTTTCTACTTCGCCGCCCCAGAGTGTCATCCCGGTGTATCCTTTCAGGCGCCCCGTTCGTCGTGGAGGGTAGGAGAGGGGAGAGCCCGCAATGCCCATCACCGACGACGACGCCCGCGCGCTGCGCCGGGCCTGGTTCGACTACCTCGACACCGTCCGGCCGCACCGTCCGGCGCTGCACGCCTACGGCCTGAAGCTGACCGGCAACGTCTGGGACGCCGAGGACCTGGTGCAGGAGACGCTGCTGCGGGGCTTCGCCATGATCGGCCGCGGCGACCTGCACGGCGCCGGCAGTCCGGTGGCCAATGCGCGGGCCTACCTCTTCCGCACCGCCACCCACCTCCACATCGACGCCGAACGGCGCAAGGCGCGCGAGCGCGCGATCCTGGCCGAGCCGCAGGCCGCGCCCGCAACGGCCGGCCCCGACGACGTGCGTGACGCGGGCGAGCGCCTGTTCCTGGCCTCGCCCCAGGCCCGCGCCGCGGTGGTGCTGAAGGACGTGTTCGACTTCAGCCTCGAGGAAGCCGCGGACCTGCTGCGCACGACGGTGGGCGCGGTGAAGGCGGCGCTGTCGCGCGGCCGCGCGGCGCTGCGCGACCCGGTCCCCGAGCCCCGGCTCGGCCCGCCGCGGGCGCTGATCGACGCCTTCGTCGACGCCTACAACGCCCAGGATCTCGCGCGCCTACTGGCGGTGGTGACCGAGGCCGTCAGCATCGAGGTGCTGGGCGTCGGCGGCGGCCGTGGGCTGGGTCCCGACGACGGCTGGGCGGATTGGTTGCTCAACAACCCCGTCCGCGCCGAGGCCCGGCGGCTCGACGGCGAGGACGTGGTTGCGATCCTGTTCCGCACAGACGACGGCGAGCAGCTCTGCGAGGTGCTGCGGCTGGACGGCGACGAGGGCCGCGTGAGCCGCATCGTCGACTACTGCTACGCCGCCGACACCCTGGCCTATGCGGCGGACGCCTTCGGCTATCCGGCGATGGCCCTGGGCTACCACCAGGACCCCGACACCCTCGTCGGCATGATCGCCAGCACGACGAAACCCTGGGACAGCCCGGGCATCCCAATGGGCGCACCGCCAGCGCCGGTTTGAAGGTCGCGGCCGCTACCCCGCGCTCGCCTCGATCAGGTCGATGTCCCCATCCGAGAGCCCGAAGTGGTGGCCGATCTCGTGCACCAGCACGTGGGTGACCAGCTCCTCCAGCGTCACCTCGCCGTTCTCGGCCCATTCGTCGAGGATCGGGCGGCGATAGAGGAACACCCGGCTGGGTTCGGCGGCGGCCGAGAAGATCGAGCGGTCGGCCAGGCTCACGCCCGAGTAGAGGCCGGTCAGGCCGAACGGGTCCTCGATCCCCAGCTCGTCCAGCACGTCGTCGGGCGGGAAGTCGTCGACGCGGAACACCACCTCGCCGGCCATCCTGCGGAACTGTTCCGGCAGCGCCGCGAACGCGCGCGCGGCCATCGCGGCCATCTCGTCGAGGGAAGGGGCGTGGCCCCAGCGGTCATCACTCATCCGGCATCACGATATGGGGCGCCTCGGGCGGGCGCGTCTCGAAGAGCCCGATGTCCAGCGGCTGCTGCGGCTTGGTAGGGCGTAGCGGCGCCTGGGCGATGGCGCGCAGGGCCTCCGGGGCCAGCGCCTCGCCGGACTTGCGCGCCACCCGCGCCTGCGGCGTGTCCAGCGGCCGCTCGGCGGTGCCGATCCGCCAGTACGAGACCGTGAGCCGCCACACCGTCTTCGGCCGCTTGGGCGGGTCGGGCCAGCGATGGCCGTCGGCATAGGTGGGCGCCACGGGCCGCGGCGGCTTCGCGCCCTCCGCCACCTGCTCCACGATCCGGCAGTAGCGGTCTTCGGGCTCGGGCGTGGTTCCCGTGCGCTCGTCCTCGACCCGACCCTTGTAGGCGTCGAGCGCCGCCTCGCGGGTGGCGAAAGCCGGACCCACGGCGTCGGTGGCGAACACCACCGCCTCGCCCGCCCGCCGCCGCGCCTCGCTCTCGCGCGCCGCGCGGCCCTGGGGCCGGCTCAGCGCCAGCTCGGCATTTGTCGCCACGGGATAGAGAATGGCCGTCATCACCCGCATTCTCGCCCAAAGCGCACGGCGACACCAAGGCGGCAAGGGCAGGGGCCGTTTACCCTGGGACGCGACGACGAGGCCACGTGCGGGCTGCGCCTTACGGCCCTAAGCTGGCGGCCAACGATTCGCCGGGTCTCGATGAACGCGCACGAACTGATGCTTGCGGCCGCGGCCGGGGCGGTCAGCCTCGCCATATCCGCCGTCCTCTGGGCGTTCGCCCAGCGGCGCGCCGGCGACCGGCGTATCGCCGAGCTGAAGGCGCGAATCCACCGGCTCGAAAACGCCGCCGAAACCGCCCAGGCCTCGGCCGAGGCCTTCGACTCGGCCCTGCTCGCCGTCGAGGACGGCCATGCGCTGCTGGCGTCCGGGGAGGAGTCGTTAAGCGTCTGCTGCGAGGCGTTGGGTCTCTCGGAGAGCGACCCGCAGTCCCTGCTGAACGCCCTGATGCGGGCCGACCCCGACCACGCGCGGCGCCTGCGCGGCCTGTTCGAGCGCGGCGAGGCCTGCGCGTTCGAGGTGAAGGGGTCGGCCGGCGTCGTCACCGTCGAGGGGCGCGCGGCCGGCGCGCTGGCCTGGCTGCGGGTCTCGGCCGTGCTGGGCGAGGACCAGGGCCTGCCGACCGCACCGCGCTTCGCCGCCTTCCTCAACGCCCGGACCTGCCCCGCCTGGATCGCCGCCGCCGACGGCTCGCCGGTCTGGGTCAACGCCGCCTGGCTGAGCGCCGTGGGCGTGGCCAGCCTGGACGAGGCGGCCCGGCGCGGCGTCACCTTCGACAAGGGCGCCGACACCATCGCCTCCGAGGCGGCCAACCTGGGGCAGCGCCGCGACGGCGTGCGCTGGCTGTCCACCGACGGCCGCCGCCGCGCCTTCTTCATCGCCGCCCAGCCGCTGGAAGGCGGCGGCGTCGGCGTCTGGACCGACGACCTCACCGACCTCGAGGAGGCCCGCGAGGACACCAAGCGCAACGTCGAGGCGCACGACGAGATCCTGAACCGCATCGACGACGCCGTGGTGATCTTCGACCGCGCCAAGCGGGTCAGCTTCCACAACACCGCCTTCGCCGAGCTGTGGGGGCTGGAGCCCGCCTGGCTCACCGAGCGGCCCACCCACGGCGAGGTGCTGGACCGTCTGCGCCAGCGCCGCCGCCTGCCCGAGACCGCCGACTACGGCAAGTGGAAGGCCGCCGAGCTCGGCCGCTACGAGCAGCTGGAGAGCGCCCCCGACGACATGTGGAGCCTGCCCGACGGCCGCACCCTGCGCGTCGTGCGCCAGCCGCACCCGATGGGCGGCCTGCTCCTGCTGTTCGCCGACATCACCGGCGAGCTGAAGATGAAGGCCCAGTACAACGCCCTCATCCAGGTGCAGCAGGCCACGCTCGACAAGCTCAGCGACGCCGTCGCCGTGTTCGGCTCGGACGGCCGCCTGCGCCTGCACAACGAGAGCTTCGAGCGGTTCTGGAATATCACGCCGCTGCAGATCGAGGCCGCCGGCGACTTCGAGGGCATGGTCGAACTCTGCGTGCACAAGCTGCACGACATGGGCTTCTGGCGCGAGCTGAAGGGGCGCGTCGCCGACCCCGATCCCGCCGCCCGCATGCCGATCACCGGCGAGGTGCAGACCTCGGACGACCGCATGGTCGAGTACCGCACCCGCCCGCTGCCCGACGGCGCCACGCTGATCGCCTTCACCGACGTCACCGACGCGCGGCGCCTGGAGAGCGCGCTGGCCGACCGCGAGCAGGCGCTCTCGGAAGCCGAGCGGCTGAAGCGCGACTTCGTCGGCAACGTCAGCTACGAGCTGCGCACCCCGCTCACCACCATCATCGGCTACTCCGAGCTGCTGGAGCACGCTGGCGACGGCCTGCCCGAGCGCGCCCGCGGCTACGCGGCCTCGGTGAAGTCGGCGGCCACCCAGCTCGCCCGCTCGATCGACGACGTGCTCGACATGGCCCAGATCGACGCCGACGAGATGGCGCTGGACCTGGGCCCCATCAACGTCGTCGACCTGCTGCTCGAGACCGCCGCCCGCTGGCATCCCGAGGCCGAGCCCAACAAGATCTCCATCGTCCTGCAGCCGGCCCCCGACGTCGGCGTCATCCGCGGCGACCGCCGCCGCTTGGCCCAGGTGCTGGACCACCTGATGGAGAACGCCATCGCCCAGACCCCCGCCGGCGGCGCCGTCACGCTCGCCGCCCGCAAGGCGCTGGGCGAGGTGCAGCTTCAAGTGTCGGATACGGGGCGTGGCATTCCCTTCCACGTCCAGGCGCACATCTTCGACCGCTTCATCGGCCGCGAGCGCGGCGGGCCGGGCCTGGGCCTGGCGCTCGTCAAGGCGCTGACCGAGCTGCACGGCGGCTGGGTGGCGTTGGAGAGCGAGCCCGGCGCCGGCGCCACCTTCACTTGCCACCTGCCGGAAGAGGCGCAGACGGTGAGCCAGCCCGAGCTCGGCTTCGCCACATGAGGTCGGCGGGTCTCCACCCCCATCCCGAGACCCCCGACGGGGCCGTCGACGCCATCGAGGCGGCCGTCCACCGCGGCCCTGGCGGCGTGCTGACCTTGAGCTTCCTCGTCACCGGCCGCATCGAGCTGCTCCGCATCCCGCCCCGCGCCGCGCCGATTCGCACCGACGAGCTCTGGAAGCACACCTGCTTCGAGGCCTTCCTGCGCGCCCCGGGCTCGGACGCCTACGTCGAGCTCAACCTCTCGCCCTCGTCGCAGTGGGCCGCCTACGCCCACTCCGGTTATCGAGAGCGGGCCCCTGATCCCGCCACGCCCGCGCCCTTCATCGACGCAGACGGCGGCCGCACCCGCTTCGAGCTGCGCGCCAGCGTCGATGTGAGCCGCCTGCCGGGCCTTCCCGCCGACGCCCCCTGGCGCGTGGGCCTCTCCGCGGTCATCGAGGCCGCCGACGGCCGCCGCACCTACTGGGCGCTGGCGCATCCCCCGGGCCAGCCCGACTTCCACCACGCCGACGCGTTCGCGCTGACGCTGCCACCTGCGGACCCACAATGAAGTTCGGCATCGACCGCCTGCTTTCCGAGCCCGAGCTGCGCCGCCCGCTGCAGGGCAAGCGAGTGGCCCTGCTCGCCCACCCGGCCTCGGTCACCGCCGACCTGACGCACGCCCTGGACGCGCTCGCCGCCTGCGACGGCGTCAAGCTCACCGCCGCCTTCGGCCCCCAGCACGGCCTGCGCGGCGACAAGCAGGACAACATGATGGAGTCGCCGGACTTCAACGATCCGGTCCACGGCGTGCCGGTCTTCAGCCTCTATGGCGAGGTCCGCCGGCCCACCGACGCCAGCATGGGGACCTTCGACGTCCTGCTGGTCGACCTGCAGGACCTGGGCTGCCGCATCTACACCTTCGTGACCACCCTGCTCTACGTCCTCGAGGCCGCCGCGAAACACGGCAAGGCCGTGTGGGTTCTCGACCGGCCCAACCCTGCCGGCCGCCCGGTGGAGGGCCTCACCCTGCGCCCCGGCTTCGAGAGCTTCGTGGGCGCCGGCCCCATGCCGATGCGTCACGGCCTGACCATGGGCGAGATGGGCCGCTGGTTCGTCAGCCACTTCAAACTCGACGTGGACTACCGGGTCATCGAGATGGCCGGCTGGGCGCCTGCCACCGCGCCCGGCTACGGCTGGCCGCTGGGCGAGCGCGCCTGGATCAATCCCAGCCCCAACGCCCCCAACCTCTCCATGGCCCGCGCCTATGCCGGTACGGTGATGCTGGAGGGCGCGACCCTCTCCGAAGGCCGCGGCACGACCCGGCCGCTGGAGCTGTTCGGCGCCCCCGACATCGACGCCCGCGCCGTCATCGCCGAGATGCGCAGCCTCGCCCCGCAATGGCTCCAGGGCTGCATCCTGCGCGACTGCTGGTTCGAGCCCACCTTCCACAAGCATGTCGGCAGGCTCTGCAGCGGCGTGCAGATCCACACCGACCAGCCCGGCTACGACCACGACGCCTTCAAGCCCTGGCGGCTGCAGGCGCTGGGCTTCAAGGCCATCCGTCGGCTCTACCCGGACTACCCGCTCTGGCGCGGCCTGGAGTTCAAGTACGAGTATACGCAAGGCCACCTCGCCATCGACGTCATCAACGGCGGCCCCGCCCTGCGCGAATGGGTCGACGACCCGGCCGCGACCCCGGCCGACCTCGACGCGATCACGACGCCGGACGAGGCCGCCTGGGAAGCGGAACGCCGGGCGCACCTGATCTACGCGGCCTAGGAACCGGACGGCGCGGGCGCCGTTCCGCGTCGATGCGCCTGCTCCAGAAGATCTACGACACCCTGCACGGCGGCGCTGACGGCCCGCCGCCGCTGAAGGCTTTGGATCCCGAGCGCGCGGTTCCGGTTCCGGTCCGCACGCGGATGGGCACGCCCGCCGACCTCGCCATGATCCTCGATGAGCGCGCCGCGCGAACCGGCGTGGGCGGTAACTGGCGGGATTCCCTCTCGGCGCTGCTGGCGCTCGCCGGCCTCGACGACACGGACGCCAACCGCGCGCACCTGGCGGAAGACCTCAACGTGGACGTCTCGGGACTCGACGCGACCAAGGCCGACGCCGCGCTGCACGCGGCGTTGATCCAGCGCATGGCCGACGACGACGCGGTGCCCTTCCTCAAGTAGGACGTGGGCTCACACCTCCGCCACGCCCTTGCCGACGGGGATCAGTGACAGCATCGCCAGCTTCACGTGCTGCCAGGCGAACGGGATGCCGATGATCGTCACGGCTAGGCCCGCCGCCAGCACCAGATGGTGCAACGCCAGCCACCAGCCGGCCAGCAAGAGCCACAGGATGTTGAGCAGCACGCTCACGGCGCCCGTGTCGCGTTCCACGATCACCTTGCCGAACGGCCAGTAGCTGAACCCCGCGATCCGGAACGCCGCCGGCGTCCAGGGCAGGCCGACGATGGTGATCGCCAGCACCACGCCGGCGAGCAGCCAGAGCGTGCCGGAAATCCAGCCGCCCAGGATGAACCAGAGGATGTTCAGGAGCAGACGCATGGCCGCGACCCTGCACCACGGCGCGGTGAAGGTCCAATGGCCCGCCTGGCTTCGCGACCCGTCCGACCGGCCCCGCTAGGACCAATCGACATTCACGACGGTGCCTTGGAGGCCGCTGATCTCCTCACCCGTAGGGGGAGGGGGACCGCGGAACGCGGTGGAGGGGGAACGCCCCAAGCTCGGCGCTCCCGGCAGTCCTCCTCCACCATGCTGCGCATGGTCCCCCTCCCCCTACGGGTGAGGAGAAATCGCCTCGCATTCTGAATGTCGACTGGTCCTAGCCCGGACGCCGCGGTCGCGCCCGCCGCGTCACCGCCCCGATCTGCCGCATGACCGCCCGCACCCGGGTCTCCGGGCATCCGTCCAGCCGCATCAGCTTCTGTTCGTTCAGGATGAAGTCCCGCGCGTCGCACGCCGCGCTGACCGCAGCGGCGAAGTCCGGCCGCGTCCGCAGCCAGCCGTAGAGCGTCCCGTGGTGCGGCATGCCCCTCCGCCGCGAGACGCTGAGCAGCGAGTCGCCCAGCTCGATCCGCGCGACGATCTTGTCCACCAGCGCCGGCGTGCACTTCGATCGCGCCCGCATCCGCCGCCGATGTCCGATGCGCTTCGCCGCCTCGTACGACCCGGCGAACTCCTCGTCCGCCGCCCGCCACTGCCGCACCAGGGTCCGCCCGGGCTTCCCGCCTCGCGCCGATCCACCGCGCGCGAGCCGCACCAGGAATGCATCGGCCGCCGCCTCGTCGTACGCCGGGCTTGGCCGACGCCTCCGGACAGCCGCCATCGCCTCGGCCAGCGCAGCGGCGAAGTCAGGCCGCTCGACTTTCCACTGGTCCAGCCGATGCCGGCTGGGCCCCTCGGGACGCCGCACCAGTTCGCGCACCGGCTCGCCGGATCGCACCCGCTCAAGGAACGCCTCGGCCTGCGCCGCGCAGAATCCCTGCTGCGCCTGCTGCGCCTGCCGCACTTCGAACCGCACCCGCCGCCGCGCATCCGCCACCTGTTGTGCGAACACGGGCGTCGCTTTCATCCATCGAGCCAGCGTGTGCCGCGACGGCATCCCGTCCCGCGCCTCGATCTGCCGAAGTGTCCAGTTTCGCCCCACCCATTCCACCACCTCGCTCATGATCACGTGGCGGGCGGGGTAGGGCGGGAGCATGAGAACAAAATAGGAACAAAATGCGAGACTGCAAGACCTCCTCCCCCCACTTCGGCTGTGGGTAGCGAGCGAATGCGTGGGCTGGCCATGCGTTCAGCATTTGTTCTAATCTCCTCTCCTCTCCCAGGCGCGGAGCGCCGTGGGAGAGGCCGGGAGAGGGCGGCGCGGCCGTGCCGACAGGCCGCCGTTGGACCAAGGGTCGCCATGGGCAGGATCGTTTCCGTCGTCTCAAAGCTGCGCCGGGACCGGGCGCGGCGGCTCAGGCGCGATCAGACCGAAGCCGAGGCGCATCTGTGGGAGGCGCTGCGTGCGGGGCGTCTGGAAGGCTGGAAGTGGCGCCGACAGGCGCAGGTCGGTCCGTTCATCGTCGACTTCCTGTGCCTGGAAGCCGCCGTGGCCGTCGAACTCGACGGCGGGGTCCATGCCGAGCGGGTCGAGTACGACATGCGCCGTGACATGTATCTGAAGCGCCGGGGCCTGCAGGTGCTTCGCTTCCGCAACGCAGAGGTGTTCGAGGATCGGGAGCGCGTCCGCTGGACGATCCTGAGCGCGTGCCGGGAGTCCGATCCAAGCCGACGCGGCCGCCCCATCGAGCGCGACCGTCGGCCTTGCCCGCCACAAGCCTGAGGCGTGACGGGGTCCCACGGTCGAGATGTTGCAGGCGCCGAGCCGCCCTCTCCCGGCCTCTCCCACGGCGCTCCGCGCCTGGGAGAGGAGACCCACGTCCGCGTGGGAAGCTGACCTACCGTTAGGGCGCTAGATTGCCGGGCTCGAAGCCGTACACGAACTCATTGAGCAGGCCTTGTGAACTCTCGAGGCCGATGCATTCCATGATCTCTTCGACATGGATGGCCGCGCGCTCTCTGTCCTCTGTATCGCTTAGGGTCAGGCGTTGAAGCCCGGCTCTGAAGATATGCAGCACGGCCGCGCTATCCGTCGGCGACCGGAGGAGGTCACGCACCTGAGCGATCGCGGTGTTGATGATGGCTTCAGCGGCTCGCCGGACGACCGGATCGCTGACGCCGGTGTAGAGGGCGCCGTCGGGGCCGAACTTTGGGGCGACTAAGAGTTCGTCCAAGCGCTCGATGGCGTCGGCCGGCGGAGCAAGCACGTAGGTTTCCATGCGGCTCAGGAAAGCGCGGCCGCCAAACGTCCGCAACGGGGTCGAAAGCGGACCTGTCGCTGGATCCGCCGAGCCGACCCGCCGCCCCCTAGTGCTGGCTCTCCGGCATCGTCACGCGCAGGCCGTCCAGGTCGTCCGTGACCTTGATCTGGCACGACAGGCGGCTGTTCTCCTCGACGCCCTCGGCGAAGTCGAGCATCGACTCTTCCATGGCCGAGCGCTCGC
>NZ_DASWTE010000073.1:0-2772 GCF_036402295.1 Phenylobacterium sp. | reverse complement strand
CAAGAAGGCGTCCTAGGCGGCGCCCGCCTCCGCCTCGACCGCCGGCGTCGCATCGCCGGCATAGACGGCGGCGTCCAGCATCCCCAGCTCCTTCGACACCAGCGTGGGCACGAGCGCCTGGCCGGCGACGTTCACGGCTGTGCGGCCCATGTCGAGGATCGGGTCGATGGCGAGCAGCAGGCCCACGCCCTCCAGCGGCAGGCCCAGCGTCGAAAGGGTCAGCGTCAGCATCACGGTCGCGCCGGTCAGGCCCGCCGTTGCGGCCGAGCCCATCACCGAGACGAACACGATCAAGAGGTAGTCGGTCACCTGCAGCGGCACGCCGTAGAACTGGGCGACGAAGATGGCCGAGATGGCCGGGTAGATCGCAGCGCAACCGTCCATCTTGGTGGTCGCGCCCAGCGGCACGGCGAAGGCTGCGTACGCGCGGGGCACGCCCAGGCCGCTCTCGGTGATCGTCTCTGTGATCGGCAGCGTGCCGATCGACGAGCGGGACGCGAAGCCCAGCTGGATCGCCGGCCACGCGGCGCGGAAGAACTTGAGCGGGTTCAGGCCGTGGGCGGCCAGCAGCGCGGGGTAGACCACCAGCAGCACCAGAGCCAGGCCGATGTAGATGGCGATCGCGAACTGACCGAGCTGCGAGAGCGCGTCCCAGCCGTACTTGGCGACCGCCGTTCCCAGGAGGCCGATGGTGCCGAGCGGCGTCAGCCGGATCACCCACCACAGCACCTTGCGCACCACGGCCAGCGCCGAGGCGTTGAAGGCCAGGAACGCGCGGCCCGCCTCGCCGGTGCGCAGCGCCGCCACGCCGACCACCAGCGAGATCACCAGGATCTGCAGCACGTTGAACGACAGGCTGGTGGTGGCCGCCCGGCCATCGTCTGCCAGCTTGGTGGAGGCGGTAAGGCCCAGGAAGTTCGAGGGGATGAGGCCGGCCAGGAAATCCAGCCACGAGCCTGTGGTGCTGGGCGCCTTGGCTGCGTCCATGGTGACGCCGGCGTGCAGGCCGGGCTGCAGCACGACGCCGAGCGCGATGCCGATGGCCACGGCGATCAGGGCGGTGGCGGCGAACCACAGCAGCGTGCGCCAGACTAGGCGGGCGGCGTTCTGCAGCTCGGCCAGGTTGGCGATGCTGGCGACGATGGCGGTGAAGATCAGAGGCGGCACCAGCGCCTTCAGGAGCTGGACGAAGCTGGAGCCCAGGATCCGCAGGGTCTCGGCGAGCAGGAACCCCTGCTCGCCCTCGGCCGGGCCGAGCTGGCGAGCGACGAGGCCCAGGATCACGCCGACGACCATGGCCGCCAGCACCTGCATGCCGAAGCCGCTGATGAATCGGGACTGCTGCGCGGACGCCATCCGGGTCTCCTGGAACGCCTCACGTAACCTACCGGTCCGCTAGGGATTTCTCGTAGCGCGGAATTCTGCGGACCGGCCTAGAACGCCTGAATGCCCAAGCGCTCACCAGATCTCGGCGTCGTGATCCTGACCGGCGGCGCTGGCGTCCGCATGGGCGCCGACAAGGCCGAGCTGCTGTGGAACGGCCGCCGCGCCGTGGACCGGCTGGCCGACCTGGCCGCGTCGCTGGGCGCGACAGCCGTGGTGACCGCGGGGCTGCGCGACTACGGGCTGCCGGTCGCGCCGGAGGCCGGCGGTGGGCCGGTGGCGGGGATCGTGGCGGGCGTCCGGGCGCTGGGGGCCTGTCCGCGCGTGCTGGTGCTGGCGGTGGACGCCCCGACGCTGACGCCGGACGACCTCGCGCCGCTGCTGGCGTCGCCGGGGCCGGGCGCGGCGTACGAGGGCCTGCACCTGCCGCTGGTGGCCGAGGCTGCCGCGGTGCCGGCCGATGCTGGGGCCGGCTGGCCCATGGCGCGGCTGGTCGAGCGGGCGGGCCTCGCGCGGCTGCCGGTTCCGCCCGACGCGGAGGCCCGGCTGCGCGGCGCGAACACCCCGCAGGAGCGCGAAGACCTGCTGCGGCGTCTCGTCACCCCCGATTCTGCCCAAGAAGGCGGCGCCGGCTGATCGTTCCGGCGGCGTATGCCTGCGATAGCGGCGCCGGCCGGGCAAGCGGGGCGACCGCAGGCGCGCCGCCCGCCTAGCAGAGCGGCATGCGCGTCCTCGTGGTGGATCCCGACCCGGCCCGCGCCGCCCTGGTGGCGGAGGGCCTTGCCGGCGTCGAGCCGTTGGAGGTCCGCCACGCGCCTGTATTCAAAGAGGCCGAGGCGGCCGCCTTCGGGCCCGACGTCATCGTCGTGGCGTCCGACAGCCCTGACCGCGACGTCATCGAGAGCCTGCGCGAGGCCACGGCGGCCAACCCGCGCCCGGTGGTTATGTTCGTCGACCGCTCCGAGCCCGGCCTGGCGGAAGCCGCGGTGCACGCCGGGGTCTCGGCCTATGTGGTGGACGGCCTGTCGGCGGCGCGGGTCCGCTCGGTGCTGGAGGTGGCGATGAGCCGCTTCCAGCTGATGCACGGCCTGCGCCAGGACCTGGAGAAGGCCAAGGCCGACCTCGCCTCGCGCAAGACGGTGGAGCGGGCCAAGGCGCTCCTGATGAAGGAGCGGGGGCTGGACGAGGACGCCGCCTACCGCCTGCTGCGCAAGCTCTCGATGGATACCGGCCGGCCGCTGGGCGCGGTGGCCGCCGACCTGCTGGCCTTCGCAGGCGTGCTGAAGGGGAACGGCTCATGAGCGCGCCGCTGAAGATCGGCTTCATCGCCCTGAACGACGCCGCGGTGCTGATCGCCGCCCACGCCCGCGGCCTGTTCGCCGCCGAGGG
>NZ_DASWTE010000072.1:0-1799 GCF_036402295.1 Phenylobacterium sp. | reverse complement strand
GCGAGCGCTCGGCCATGGAAGAGTCGATGCTCGACTTCGCCGAGGGCGTCGAGGAGAACAGCCGCCTGTCGTGCCAGATCAAGGTCACGGACGACCTGGACGGCCTGCGCGTGACGATGCCGGAGAGCCAGCACTAGGGGGGCGGCGGGTCGGCTCTGCGGATCCAGCGACAGGTCCGCTTTCGAACCCATTGCGGACGTTGCTAGACGCGACCGCTCCGACCCCTGTCACTCACCTGCAGGTACAGCTCTCCAAGGGCGCATCCTACGACGAAGGCGATTAGGGGCGCACGTCCCCAGACGTTTAGCAGGGCACAAACGCCTAACGTTGCACCCATACACGCTGCGGGAACGATTACGGCCATGGCGGCCCACCATGGATAAGCGATCCAGCGTCGAACAATGGCTGTGAGAGGAGGCTGCAGGACGGCCGCCGCAACTCCCAGCGCTGTGACGATCAGGACCGCCCCGACCATATGCCAATTCATTCCCGTCTTAGTGGCATCTGCTGCTTAACAACCGCAACCCACCCGTTCCTGATGTTCGCCAGGTCCGCTTCGGGCCGCCGCCGGGCTGTCGGCTGGCGCCGATCCCCGGGACCGAGCGCAACTCGGCGCGAGAGCAGGCTGCACCAAGCTCCAGAGGCGGGCCGGAGCTGACCAGGGCCTTCAGGATGGGTGCCGTCCTGAAGGAGGCGCCTCTTTGCCTCCCCCGCGCAGCGGCGGGAGGGGGACCAGTCGCCAAGCGCAGCGAAGAGCGGCTGGTGGAGGGGGCGAGCTTCAGGCTCGGCGGACCGACGGCGCTGTTTTGGATTCAATTGAGGAGGCTCGCCCCCTTGTTTGTTTGAGAGCGGGTAGTTTGGCGGGGTCTTCCGGGACGCCCGCCTGACGTAGCAGCGCCAGGCGGGCTGTCGGTGGAGGGGCCGCAGTCCCCTGAGCCTTATGGGCTGAGGTGGAGCAGGGCCGCCGCCGACATTCCATGACCCGGATGGTTGCAGGGACTTTGAGGTCCGGAGCCACAAGGAGGGGTCGGTGGAACAGCGCCAGTCTAGCATGCGGGTCGCTGGGATCGATGTCGGCAAGCATCGGTTGGACGTGGCGGCGCACGGCCTGGAGGACGCGGTCTGGGTGGATAACAACGCTGCGGGCTACAGCGAGGTGATCGCTTGGTTGCGGGCCCGCGAGGTGGGGCGTGTGGGCCTGGAGGCGAGCGGCGGCTACGAGCGGGGCGTGCGTGCGGCGCTGGACGAGGCCGGCTTCGAGGTGGTGGTGCATCAGCCGATCGAGGTGCGCCGCTTCGCCCAGCTGAAGCGCCGGCGGGCGAAGAACGACCGGCTGGACGCCCGGCTGATCGCCGCGGCGACGGCCCAGGTGGAGGCGGTGAAGGCGGCTCAGGATCCCCGTCTCGCCGACCTCGCCGAGCGGCTGACCTGCTACGAGCAGATCACCGACCAGGCCGCTGAGCTGAAGACCTTCCTGGAGAGCGTCAGCCTGAAGGATATCGCCCGCGTGGTGCGCGCCCAGATCGCCACCCAACTTGTTCCCTATACGTTCCATTCCCATCTCCCCGGGAATGCCGAAACCCCGCGTCCCCTTCAGCCCCGAGATCGTCGAGCGCCTCTGGCTCGGCCTCGAAGCCGGCCACGGCCTGCGCCGCCTGTGCCGCGAGCCCGGCATGCCCACCCGCGCCACCGTCATGCGCTGGCTCAAGGAGAAGCCCGACTTCGCCGAGGACATCGCACTCGCCCGCCTGATGGGCGGCCTCGACGGCGTCGGCCGCTCGTCAGGCTGCAAGAACGGC
>NZ_DASWTE010000071.1:0-16466 GCF_036402295.1 Phenylobacterium sp. | reverse complement strand
GTCTGAGGTCTTCATCGCCGAGGGCGTCCAGCCCAGCTCGATGAACGGCTTGACGCCCATGGCGAGCAGGCGATCGTACAGGTGGTCGATGCGGGTGAAATCGTACACCGGCCGCCCATCCACCTCCCGGTAGACACCCATTTCGTCGTGGAAGATGTCGTGGAAGCGGATGTAGCGGAACCCGAGCTCCTCGCTCACCGTCCGCAGTTGCGCCAGGCTCTCCTCACGGATCAGGGTCCCCGGGTAGTCCGAGCCGACCGAAAACTGCGCCATGCGGTTGCGAGGGACGGTCGGGCCATCGACGTTCACCGTGATGGCGCGGACCTCCCGCTTCGACGGCGCCTCCGCCGCCCCAGCGCCGGAGGCCATCAGAAGGGCGGAACACACCAGCGCTTTCCAACCGCTCCGCCGCATCGCCGGATCCCCCTGCCGGCGACTTCAGGCGCCGTCTATGGTAGCGCTATCAATCTAAGGGGCCTTGTCAATCGCATTTGTCGGACTTTTGCTTTGCTTGGGGATCCAGGCGCGGCCGCTCGCACGGCGGCACATCCGCCACTACGCCCAGCCACCCAGGTCCTGAGCGTTAGGCCGCGAACGGGAGGTCCAATGCCTCGGCGACGGCGGCGTGGCGGACGGCCCCGCGGGCGACGTTGAGGCCGCCCATCAGGTGCGCTGAGGTCTCGAGCGCGCGCTCGGTCCCTTGCTCAGCCAGGTGGATGACGAACGGCAGGGTGGCGTTGTTGAGCGCCAGCGTGCTGGTCCGCGCCACCGCGCCCGGCATGTTGGCCACGCAGTAGTGGATCACGCCTTCCTCGACGAAGACCGGATTGTCGTGCGTCGTGGCGCGCGAGGTCTCGAAGCAGCCGCCCTGGTCGATGGCGATATCCACCAGCACCGAGCCGCGCTTCATCGTCTTCAGCATCTCGCGGGTGACCAGCTTCGGCGCCGAGGCGCCGGGGATCAGGACCGCGCCGATCACCAGTTCGGCTTCCGTGATCGCCTGGGCGACCGCGGCCTTCGAGGCGAAGGCAGTCTTCACGCGGCCCTCGAACTGGGCGTCCAACTCGGCCAGGCGGGTGGTGGAGATGTCGTAGACCGTGACGTCGGCGCGCAGGCCCAGCGCCATCTCGGCCGCGTGGACGCCGGCCACGCCGCCGCCCAGGATCGCCACCTTGCCCGGCTTCACGCCCGGCACGCCGCCCAGCAGGACACCGCGGCCGCCCTGGGCCTTCTCGAGGTAGTGCGCGCCCACCTGGACGCTCATCCGGCCGGCGACCTCCGACATCGGCCGCAGCAGCGGCAGGCCGCCCTTGTCGTCGGTGACGGTCTCATAGGCGATGCAGGTAGCGCCCGAGGCGAGCAGGGCCTCGGCCTGGGGCTTGTCGGCCGCCAGGTGCAGGTAGGTGAAGAGGGTGTGGTCCGGGCGCAGCATGGCGCACTCGTGGAGCTGCGGCTCCTTGACCTTCACAATCATGTCGCTCGCGTCGAACACGCTCTTGGCGTCGGCCACGATCTCGGCGCCCGCGGCGCGGTAATCGTCGTCCGAGAAGTCGACGCCCGCGCCGGCGCCCGCCTGCACGATCACGGGGAAGCCGCGAGCCGTCAGCTCGCCCACCGCCTCGGGCGTCAGGCCGACGCGGTATTCGTGAACCTTGATCTCCTTGGGAACGCCGATCCGCATGGTTTCCTCCTGGCGGGCGATTTAGGCCCGGGAGGATACGGCCGAGGGCCTGCAGAAGGGTCCGAAAGATCGGCGTTCAACTATCCATCTGCGAGAGTTCCTACGAAGATATGCTATTTTTGAAGGATGGAATCCCAACTTGATCCCCTCGACCGCAAGATCCTCCAGGCGCTCAGCACCGACAGCGACGTGACCGCCGTCCGCCTGGGCGAGCGCATCGGCCTCTCGCCCTCGGCCGCGCATCGGCGCGTGAAGCTGCTCGAAGAGGCGGGCTACATCAGCGGTTACCGCGCCCGCCTCTCGGCCGCCGCGCGAGGCAATCCAACCATCGTCTTCGTCTCGGTGACGCTGAAGGACCAGGCGCAGGAGACGCTCTCCCGCTTCGAGGACGCCATCCGCCGCAACCCCGACATCGCCGAGGCGCACCTGATGAGCGGCGAGTCCGACTACCTGCTGAAAGTCCCCGTGCGTTCGGACGACAGCTTCGAGCGCGTGCACCGGGACACGCTCGCGCGGCTCCCTGGCGTCCAGCGGTTGGTGTCGCAGTTCGCCATCCGGTCGATCGTCGACATCGACTAGAGGTCGAAGCGGCAGGAAATGTCGCTGCGACCCCACGCCACCGCACGACGCCATCGCGGCTCGACGACATACAGGAGATGTTGCGAGCCAGGGCTGGCCTAATAGAGAAGCTCGGCGGCGACCCGCCGGCGGCCCGCGCGCGCCTCTCGGGAAACTTGAATGACCAGGACCTTGCTCCAGCGGCCGGCTCAGACGGAACGCGCGAAGCTCGACACGGTCGAGACGCGGGCCCTCGTGGGTTACGGTCTGGTTTGCGACATCGACGGCAAGCCCTGGCCCGACCTGATCGTCGACGACGCCAGCCAGGAACATGGGATCATCACGGTGCGTCCGGGCATTGGCGCGGCGCTGCCGGCGCTCGCGATCGGCGACCGAGTCCGCATCCTGCCCAACTACGCCTGCGCGACCGGGGCGCAACACGACGCCTATCAAGTGGTCCAGACCGGCAGCCGCGACGTCGTCGGGACATGGCCGCGGATGCGGGGTTGGTAGTCGATGGGAACCTCGGGAGCCCGGACGATGAAGACAGCGACTGACGCCGACGGCGTCGCGACCAAGGCGCACGACTGCGCCTACATCGCCGGCGCCTGGCGCCCGGTCTCCAGCGCCGAGATGCTGCCCGTCGTCGATCCTGCGCGGGAAACGGTGATCGCCGAGGTGGCGGCCGGTCGAGCCAGTGACCTCGACCGAGCCGTCGCAGCCGCGCGCGAGGCTTTCCCGGCCTTCGCGGCGTCACCGGTATCGGAACGATTAGCGCTCCTCGAGCGCATCCATGGGCTGATGCTCGAGCGGGCGGAGCCGCTGGCGCAGACCCTCGCGCGCGAGATGGGGGCGGCGATAAGCCATGCCCGTGCGGCGCATGTGCCGCTGGCCGCTGCGCACATCCGCGCCGCGATCGAGGTGCTCGCCGATTATCAGTTCCTCACCCTGCGCGGCACGACCGCGATCGTCCGCGAACCGATCGGCGTGTGCGGCCTCATCACCCCCTGGAACTGGCCGCTGTACCAGATCACCGCCAAGGTCGCCCCCGCGCTGGCCGCGGGGTGCACGGTCGTGCTGAAGCCCAGCGAGCTGGCGCCGCTCAGCGCCTTGATGTTCGCGCAGATCGTCCACGATGCAGGCGCGCCGCCCGGCGTGTTCAACCTCGTGAACGGGACCGGCGTGGAGATCGGTGCGGCCATGGCCGGGCATCCCGATATCGACATGATCTCGATCACGGGTTCGAACCGCGCCGGCGCGCTTGTCGCGCAGGCGGCCGCGCCGACGGTCAAGCGGGTGACCCAGGAGTTGGGGGGGAAGTCCCCGAATGTCCTGCTGCCCGATGCGGATTTCCCGCGCGTGGTTCCTCTCGGGGTGATGGCCGCGTTCCGGAATGTCGGCCAGTCGTGCAGCGCGCCCACCCGCATGATCGTACCCCGCTGGAAGCTGGCCGAGGTCGAGGCGATCGCCCGCGCGACCGCGCAGGCGATCACCGTGGGCGACCCCCTCGACGACAGGACCGTCCTGGGGCCCATCGCCAATCGCGCCCAGTTCGATCGCGTCCAGGCGATGATCGAGATGGGCATCGCCGGCGGCGCTTCCCTGGTCTGCGGCGGGCCGGGGCGACCGCACGGACACGATCGCGGCTTCTACGTGCGCCCGACGATCTTCTCGGGTGTGACCGGCGCCATGCGGATCGCACAGGAAGAGATCTTCGGCCCCGTGCTGTGCATCATGCCGTACGACGACGTGGACGAGGCGGTGGCCATCGCCAACGACACCGTTTTTGGCCTGGGCGGGCATGTCCAGGGCGCGGATGTCGAGCAGGCCCGCGCGGTCGCGCTGAGGATCCGCACCGGCCAGGTCCACCTCAACCAGCCGGCCTGGGACGCCCACGCGCCGTTCGGCGGGTACAAGCGATCGGGCAACGGCCGGGAATACGGGGTCTTCGGCTTCGAGGAATACCTCGAGACCAAGGCCATCCTGGGCTTCGCCCCAGCGCCGCTTTAGGAGAGATGTTGTCGTGCCAGCGCCGCTGCGTCTGATCGAATCGTCACCCGATCTACCCGCCGAAGCCGATGCGGTCGTGATCGGGGCCGGGGTCGCCGGCGCGTTCTCCGCCTACTATCTCGCGAAGGCGGGGCTGAAGGTGGCGCTCGTCGAGAAGGGCGTCGTCGGCGGCGAGCAGTCGAGCCGCAACTGGGGTTGGTGCCGGCAACAGAACCGCGACGCGCGGGAACTGCCGATCTCCACCAGGAGCCTGGACCTGTGGGAACAGTTCTCCGCCGACAGCGGGGAAGACACCGGCTTTCGCCGATGCGGGCTCTTCTACGCCAGCAACAACGAGGAAGAGCTCGCGGGCTGGGCGCGCTGGGGCGAGTTCGCACGCACCGTAGGCGTCTCCACCAGCATGCTGAGCAGCGAGGAGGCGACCGCGCGCGCCGCGTTCACCGGCCAGCGTTTCCGCGGCGGCGTGTACTCGCCGACCGACGGCATCGCCAACCCCGCCCTAGCCGCTCCGGCGGCGGCCAAGGCGCTGACGAAGCTGGGCGGCACGGTCCACCAATCGTGCGCGGCGCGCGGGATCGAGACCCACGGCGGGGCGGTGAGCGCCGTCGTCACCGAGAAGGGCACAATTCGAACGCGGCTGGTGATCATGGCCGGCGGCGCCTGGGCGTCATCCTTCTGCCACCAGCTCGGCGTCCGCTTCCCGCAGGCGGCGGTCCGGCAGACGATCATGGCCGTCGGGACCGGCGATCTGGCGCTGCCCGACGCCTTCTTCAGCAAGTCGGTGTCGATCACCCGCCGGGGCGAGGGCTGCCACACGCTGGCGATCAGCGGTCGCGCCCGCGTCGATCCGACGTCGCAGTTCCTTCGCTTCCATCGGGAGTTCGTGCCGATGTTCTTCCGCCGCTGGCGAAATCTCTCGCCGGGTGGGTTGGAGGGCATGCGTTCAGGTCATGAGGGCCTATCCCGCTGGCGCCTCGATCGACCGACGCCCATGGAGAGCATGAGGATCCTCGACCCGAAGGTGGACCAGAGCGCCGTCAGACTGACCCAGCAGCGGGCGGCCGCGCTCGTCCCGGCGCTTGGAACGGCGCCCATCGTCGGCGCCTGGGCCGGCTATGTCGACAGCACGCCGGATGGCGTACCGGTCATCAGCGAAACGCCCTCGCCGGGCCTCATCCTGGCTGCGGGCTTCAGCGGTCACGGCTTCGGTATCGGTCCGGGCGTCGGCCGGCTGGTCGCCGACATTGCGACGGGGGCGCCACCGATCGTGGATCCCCTCCCCTACAGGCTCTCGCGCTTCAGCTCCGGCCGGGACCTGCAAGTCGCCGAGTTCTGACGGCTAGGCGCCCGGCGCGGGACTTCCTTGCGGGGAGAACCGGGCCACAAGGTCGTAGGCGTCGCCTGGGAAGGTCAGTCGGACATGGGTGATCTTGTCGTCGCCCCGCCAGGTCCGGCGCTCGAGCACGAGGCAGGCGGCCTCGGATTGGATGGCCAGCAGGCCGGCCACGCTGCGCGGCGCGTTGGCGGCGCTGATCCGGTGCTCTGCCTCGGTCCAGGGCACGTGCCCGAGAAGCCAGCTGCCGGGCGCGGTGCGGGCGAAGTCGACGGCCTTGGCTTCCGGCACGGCCTTCAAATTGATGACGCGCTCCTCGAGCGCGAAGGGCCGGCCGCTCGCCCGATGGAGGCATTTCAGCGCGAGCACTGGGACGGCCTGTTCCAGCCCCAGCTCCTCCATCTCGCGGGGCGTGGCGCGGCGCGCCGTGCGGGACAGCAGCTCATAGAGGTAGGGCTCTCCCCGGCCGGTGACCTCCGCGGGGATATCCGGGATGGCGAGCACGACGGAGTGGATTCGGGGACGCGAAACGAAGGACCCGGTCTTCCGGTGGCGCACGATCAGCCCGCTCTCGGCGAGCGGCGCCAGGGCCTTGTTCACGGTCATCCGCGAGCAGCCGTACTCGGCCATCAGCTCATGCTCGAACGGGATCCGGTGGCCGGGCGGCCAGGCGCCCGAGAGGATGCGCTCCGAGATCTCCGTGCGAATCCGCTTGTGGAGCGTGGCGTCCTTGAGCTTCGTCATGGGTCCCCTCGAACGCGCCGACGAATTATGACTCGCCGCGCAGATCCGTCCGAGCGCTCTGAGGCGCGGCGCGGCTGGGCTTCGCCCCACGCCGCGCGCGGTACGCCTCGAGGGGATCCAGCACCCAGGCCACGTCGGAACGCCGGAAGCTGCGGAACAGCAGGATGAGGCCACTGAGCGCCAGCCAGGCCGCCCCCGTCCCGACGGTGATGATCAGCGGGTGGTTGAAGCTCTGGCGCTCGCCGTAGTCCATGATGTGCAGCATCCAGGCGATGTCCCAGAGCCGCCAGGTGTCGTTCTTAGTCCCGAGCAGCTCGCCGGTCTTCGCGGACACGAGCAGGGTCGTGCGGTCCTTGTCGGCGAGCTCCACCCGCCAGACCGGCAGGGCGACGTCGCGGGTCTCCAGCGTCGTCTCGGCGACATGGGTGACGCTCCGCACAGGCTCGCTCCCGGCGTAGCGCGCCACCGCGAGCGACTTGGCCCGGGCCGCGTCGATCTCGATCGGAGCGCCGGTCGTGGCGTCCAGCAGCCGCACACCGAGCGGCGTCGTGGCCTCGTAGACGTAGCTGTCGAACAGCGGCTTCAGCTGCAGCGTCACGATGGGCGCACCGACCTGCTCGGCGACCTGTGCCAGGGCCAGGGGTTGCTGCGGCGATGCCGGCTGGGCGATGGGCAGCACCGCATGCTCGGCGGACACCTCGTGGTGGTCGAGCAGCGCCATGACCGCGCCGCTGCCCGCCCACAACAGGAACTGCAGGCCGAGGACGAGGCCGAACCACTTGTGGAGCCAGCGGATCAGGAACATGCGCGGGTCCTCAAGCGGCGGCTTTGCGCACGCGGCGCTTGCGGCGGAAGCTGTAGATGAGGAGCCAGCCGCCCGAGGCGGCGGTGGCCACGGCCATCCAAGTCAAGATCCGGATCAGCGGATTGTTCACGTCCTGGCGGTCGTCGTAGTCCATGATGTGGAACATCCAGACGAAATCGAAGGTGCGCCACAGGTCGTGTCGGCGCGTGACCAGCTCCCCGGTGTAGGGAGAGATGTAGAAGGTCGGCCGCCAGGCGCCTTCGAACTCGACCCGCCACAGCGGCACGGGCCGGGTCTGCACCTCGAGCGGCGCCTTGGTGATGAACTCGGCGCTGACGACGTCGCCCTCCTCAGCGAACAGCGCCTTGGCGCGCGCCCGGGCCTGGGCCTCACCCAGCGGCGACAGCTTCTCGCCGGTGCGGGCGTCGAACAGCGCCTTGCCGCCCTCGGCGTCCACCACATAGACGGGTTGGCCGAGTTGGCTCTCGAGGCGCGCCGACTTCAGCCCTGGCGCCAGGTGGGCGAGATGGGCCGGTTCCACGAGGCCCGCCAGCGGCAGCGGCTGGACCGGCGGCGCCTTCACCAGGCGGTCACCGTGAATGATGTCGATGTGGACGGCCGTCATGTAGACCCCGCTGAGGGTCCAGAAGACGGCCTGGATCGCCACGACCAGGGCGATCCACTTGTGGGTTGTCCGCGCAAGGGCTGGCCAGCGCATCGGATCCTCTCAAACAGTGCGCGTGCGCCGGCCAGGGAGTGGGGCCGGCCGGCGCCCGCGGCGGCCTAGAACGTGTACTGCAGGCGCAAATAGCCCCTACGACCGAGCAGGTCGTAGGTCATGGTGTCGGTGTTGGCGTCGGTCCAGCTCTGGATGAAGGGCGCATCCTTGTCGAAGACGTTGTCCACGCCGACGGCGATGCTGGCCTTCTCGTTGACGCGGTAGGACGCCTGCACGAAGTGGTAGAAGACGTTCGACGTGCGCGAGCCGATGGCGGTCGGCGCGGCATTGAAGTCCTTCGCCTTGCCGATCATCTGCACCGACCAGGTCGCGCTCCAATTGACATCCGACAGGCTGAACGCCGCGTTGGAGCGCCAGTGCGGATAGCCGCCGTTGCCGCCGCCGATGCGGCCGTCGAAGACGATCGGGTCGGCCCCCAGGAACGGGGTGATCTCGTACTTCGCGAGGTAGGTAGTGTTCCAGTCCACGTCGGCGCGCAGGCCGCGGACGTCGAAGGTGTAGCGCACCCCGAAGTCGACGCCCTTCATCACTTCCTTGCCGGCGTTGGTCGGCTGGGACGAGAGGAAGTTGACCTCGCCGGTCAGCGGGCTGCGCCGGAACTGGGTCGGGGCGCAGAACGGGTGGGACAGGTTTGCGCTGGCGTAGCAGACCGCGAGCTTCGTCGAGCCCGGGATGTTCCGGATGGCGTCCTCGATCTTGATGTCGAAGTAGTCGACCGTCACCGAAAGGCCCGGGACGTAGGTCGGCTGGAACACCACCCCCAGCGTCAGGTTCTTCGACTTCTCAGGCTGCAGGTTCTGATTGCCACCCACCGTGGTGAGCACCGTGTTGCCCAGCTGCACGTAGCCGACCGGCACGCCGGAGGCGCGGCAGTTGGCCACCAGCGTGGCGTTGGTGCTGGTGGAGTAGCGGCTGCACGGGTCGGTGGTGGTCAGGTTGCCCTCGGCCACACCGCCGAACAGTTCGGGCACGCTGGGGATCCGGAAGCCGGTGCCGTAGGTGGCCCGCAGGCGAAGACCGTCCATCACCGTCCAGTCGAGACCAAGCTTGTAGGTCCAGTTGTCACCGAACAGATTGTAGTCGGAGTAGCGTGCAGCGGCGTTCAGTTCGAGGCGCTGGACCATCGGCATGTCCGCCAGCAGCGGCGCCGATAGCTCGGCATAGGCTTCCTTGGTCTTCACCTCGCCGCGGATCGGGCTCTGCTGGTTGGTGTTGGCGACGCCGAGCACGGTCAGGGCGTCCGGGTTCCGGTAGCCCACTTCCTCGCGGTAGACGGCGCCCGCAGCGACCGCCAGGGGCCCGGCCGGCAGCTGGAACAACGTGCCGGTGATGTCGGCGGTGACGCTCTTCTGCTCGTTGCCGCCGGTGTCGCGGGTGGTCGCCAGGATGTAGTTCAGCACCTGGGGCGTCAGGTCGCCGGCGCCCAGGTAGTCGCCGCAGGGCGCGGTCGTGGTCGCGCCGGGAAGGCAGGCCGCCAGCGTCTCGCCCACGCGCTGCAGGTTGGCGATGTTGGTGGAACCGTCGACGCCGGTGGTCTTGCCCCAGTTGCCGGCGACTTCCCAGGTCCAGTCGTCCGCAAACTTGCCGCGCAGGCCGCCAACGATCCGCCAGGTATCGGTTTCCTGGAAGAACTGTCGGGGACCCGGCTCCGCCAGGCGGCGCTGGATGAGAGTGATCTGCTGGCCGGTGGGGTTGGTCCGGTTGGCGGCCGGGATGACGAGGTTTCGCAGCGTGCCGGGCGTGGCGATCTGGTGGCTCTCGCGGTTCGTGAACATGAACTCGCCGAACAACTCCACGTCGTCCGTCAGGTCGTAGTCCCCGAACACGCCCACGCTGATCCGCTCGATGGCGCTGACCGCGTTCAGGAACGGGTTGGAATTGAAGTTGTGCTTGGCCGCGCTGTACGGCTCGAAGAAGTTGCCGTCGCCACCCGGCGTCTGGTTGAAGTTGATCTGCTGGCCGTTCGGCAGCACGGCGCGGCCGCCGATGGTCGAGGCGCTGCCCACGCAGACCAACCGCCCGCCGACTTCGCCCAGGCCGCAGGGCTCGCGGTCGGCCATGTTGACCGGCTTGGTCTTCTGGTAGTTCACCGCCGCCGTGAAGCCGCCGCGCTCGCCGCGCAGGCCCCACAGGAGGTCACCGGTGTACTCCTCGCCGTCGCCCTCGTCGGTGACCCCGTACTTGCCGGTGACCTGGACGCCCTCGAAGTCGTTGCGGGTGACGATGTTGACGACGCCCGCTACGGCGTCGGCGCCGTAGATCGCCGAGGCGCCGTCCTTCAGCACGTCGATGCGGCCGATGATGGCGGCAGGGATGGTGTTCAGGTCCACCGCGCTGTTGGCGCCGGTGCCGCCGTAGACCACGCGGCGGCCGTTCAGGAGCACCAGCGTGCGATTGATGCCCATGCCCCGCAGGTTCACCTGGGCGGTGCCGTAGCCGTTGCCGGTCCAGTAGGCGTTGGTCTGGCCGCCGGCGTTGCCGGCCGAGGCCGGCAGGCGCTGAAGGATGGTCTCGACGTTCGCCACGCCCGTGCGGGCGATGGCTTCCTCCGTGACCACCGTGGCCGGACCGACGCCGGTGATGTCGGTGCGCTTGATGCGGCTGCCGGTGACCACCACCTCGCCAACATCGGCCGCCGCGTCGTCGGCGGCCTGGGCCGCTGTGGCGGTGAGCGCCAGGGTGACGCAGGCGCTGGCGAACAGCCGCCGCTTCGAAATCCGGTTCATCAAAATACCCCTCTTTCGGCGCCGGGGCGCTGCCCGACCTGCTCGTTTCGAGCTGAAATCCGCGGGGTCTAGTCCGGCCAGGGAGGGTAGCCCGTCAAGTCATGTATATACATAATTGGTCATTTCGGGAGGCATGTTCTTGCGCGAGAACGCGTCCTACGCGCGGTCTACAGGCGACACTTGGGTCGATTCGAAAAATCCAGACCCAGATTTTGGTCTTTGAAGAGATTTTCCGGCTTTTTTCACCTGCCCTAAAGATTCACGTCAGGTGCTGCGTTCGGTTCTTTTATAGGCGGCCTCTGCCTAAGAACAAATCTCACTAAGGCGACGCTCTCAGGCGTCAATAGATACAACTAGTAGTCGCGTCTCGACGAGACGATATTGATATTCATCGGCTCGACAGCGCTACGTTTCGCGACTGCGCGCGAAAACACACGCACGGATACTTTCCGAGCGCGCGAGTTGATTTTCCGTTCGCTTCGCACAAAACGCGAGGGGCGCGGGCCAAGGAAATCCCGTCGAAGGCAGATACGCACCGCACGGCCCCACCCCTCAGATTTGCGACACCTTCTTTTCGAAGTCCGGGGATGGGGTTGCGAGGGGCTCGGTGACGAGGAATGGCGTGCGCCGCCGCGCAATCCGCACGACGTGGCGGCGACGTAGCCCGTGCCGCGGCTACATCGCCTTGATGGCGACGATCCGCTGATCCTTCAGCTGGAAGCTCACCTTGGCGCCGACCTTCAGGCCGCTCAGCAGGCTGGCGTCGGAGACCTTGAAGGGCATGGTCATCGCGCCCCAGTTCAGCGCCTTGATCGGGCCGTGGTCGATGGTGACCGTGCCGGCCTTGGCGTCGATCTTCTTCACCACGCCCGTGCCGGTGACTGTGGCCGCGGCGGCAGAGGGCTGGCCGTGGCCGGCGTGATCCTGGGCGACGGCTGTGGTGGACAGGGCCAGGGCGGCCAGCGACGCGAGAACGAGCTTCACGGGTAGACTCCTCAACTAGAACTTGGATGTCAGAACCAGGCGCGGACGCCGAGGACGACCCGCAGGTCGTCGCGATCCTCGCCGGCGGCGCGGGCGAAGTCGGCCGTGTCGCCGAACTTCCGCTCGTAGTGGACGCCCACATAGGGGGCAAACTCCCGGCGGATCTCGTAGCGCAGCCGCAGACCCACCTCGGCGTCGCTGAGGCCGGCGCCGACGCCGAGTTCAGGCACGTCCTGCGCCTCGAGGTTCACCTCGACCCGCGGCTCCAGGATCAGGCGCTGGGTGAACCGCAGATCGTACGAGCCCTCGAAGCGCGCCGAGACGTCGCCCTTGTTCGACAGGAAGAGCGCACCCTCCACCTCGAACCAGTAGGGGGCCAGGCCTTCGACGCCGACAGTGGCGTAGGTGCGGCGAGGCCGCGGCTGGAAGTCCTGGCGGACGCCAGCCTGCAGGTCGAAGTTCGGCCCGATCGCGCGCGAATAGAGCGCCTGGATCTCGGCCTCCTCCAGGTGCTCGCCGAACGCGCCCTCGCCCTCGGACTTAACGACCAGCCGGTTGACGTCGCCGCCGTAGCGGAACTCGCCCTCCCAGGCGTAGCCGTCGGGCCCCTTGTCCGGTCGCACCTCCAGAACGTCGATCATCGTCTTCGACAGCCGCGCGCCGCCATGCTCGAGCCGCAGGACATCCCGCGCGCGATCCATGGACGTGCGACCGTACACGGCGTCCGCCAGGTGATCTGTCGGCGGCTGCGGCGCGGGCGCGTCCCCCACCGTCAGCTGGGCTCCGGTCATCGCCGGCGCGGCCCCGGGACTCGCCGGCATGGCATGTCCCGCGTGCGGATCGGCGGGCGCTGCGGGCATCGCATGGCCCGCGTGGGGGTCAGAGGCCGGTCCCGGCTTCGCCGGCATGGTGTGTCCGGCATGCGGATCGGCGGCTTGCGCCGGCTTGGCCGGCATGGCGTGCCCGGCGTGCGGGTCGGGGGTCTGGGCCATGGCGGCCGTTCCGATCAGCGCCGGCGCCAGGGCCGCGAGGACGAGGCGGCTCATGCGGCGGCTCCGGGGAACGGACGCACCGCGAACACCTGAAACATGCCGGCGTGCATGTGGTAGAGCATGTGGCAGTGGAAGGCCCAGTCGCCGGCCTCCCCGGTGACGTCGAACGTCACCTTCCCGCCCGGCAGCACGTTCACAGTGTGCTTGCGGGGCATGTGGCCCACCGGCCCGTGCACGAGCTCGAAGAAGTGGCCGTGCAGGTGGATCGGGTGGGTCATCATGGTGTCGTTGACCAGGGTCACCCGCACCCGCTCGCCGGCCCGCAGCGTGTAGGGCGGCGGCTTCTCGCTGAATTTCCGGCCGTCGAAGCCCCACATGAAGCGCTCCATGTTGCCGGTGAGGCGGATCTCCATCTCGCGGGACGGCGGTCGTGTATCCGGATTGGGCTCCAGCGCGATCAGGTCCTTGTAGACCAGCACCCGGTGGCCGACGCTCTCCAGGCCCTGGCCCGGCTCTCCCGTGCGGTCGCTGGTCATCGGCGCGATCATCTGCACGCCCGGACCCAACTTCACCTGCGGGGCGTTGCGCGGGTCCATCATGCTCATCTGCATGCCACCCATGTCGCCCATCACATCCGAGCCGCGCTTCCGCGGCGGCGCCATGCCCGGAGGCGCGGCGGAGGCGGGCGCTCCATGGCCCATGGCCGCGTGGTCGGCCCCGCCCGTGTCGCCGCCCATGGATGCATGGTCCATGCCCATGTCCTTCATGGTCGCCAGGGGCCGCTCCCGCAGCGCCGGCACGGCGGCGCTCATGCCCGGCCGCGGCGCGAGCGTCGCGCGGCCCAGGCCCGAGCGGTCCACGGCCTCCGAGACGATGGTGTAGGCCTGGTCCGCCGTCGGCTGGACGATCACGTCGTAGGTCTCGGCGTTGCCGATCTGGAACTCGTCCACTTCGACCGGCCGGACGTTCTGGCCGTCCGACGCCACCACGGTCAGCTTCAGGCCTGGGATGCGGACGTTGAAGATCGTCTGGGCGGCGGCGTTCACGAACCGCAGCCGCACTCGTTCCCCCGGGGTGAACAGACCGGTCCAGTTGTCGTCGACGCCGTGGCCGTTGATCAGGAACTTGTAGGCGGCGCCAGTGACGTCGGAGATGTCGGTGGGATCCATCCGCATCTTCGCCCACTCGATCCGCTCGGCCAGCGTCTGGTCCTTGCCCGCGAGCAGGCCGGCCACCGTCTGCTTCTGGAAGTTGAAGAACCCGCCCTGGCCCTTCAGCCGCTGGAAGATCGTGTGCGGGTGCGTGAAGCTGTAGTCGGACAGCACCAGCACATGCTCGCGGTCGTACGCCACGGGGTCGGCGCCCTTGGGATCGATCACGATCGGCGCGTAGTGGCCCACCGGCTCCTGAAGGCCCGAATGGCTGTGGTACCAGTAGGTCCCGCTCTGGATGACCGGGAACTCGTAGACGAAGGTCTCGCCCGGTTTGATGCCCGGGAAGCTGACCCCCGGCACGCCGTCCATCTGGAAAGGCACGAGCAGGCCGTGCCAATGGATCGACGTTTCCTCCGCCAGGTTGTTGGTCACATGCAGCCGGACGTTCTGGCCTTCTTTCAGCCGGATCAGCGGACCCGGAACCGTGCCGTTGATCGCGATCGCGTGGCCCGCCCGGCCGTCCACTTTCAGGGCCGCGTGATCGATTGTCAGGCGGATGTCCTCGCCGGAGAGCGCCGGCGGAGCCGACAGTCCCGGGGTGGCGCTTCGCGCCCAACCGGGCAGCAGGGCCAGCGCCGCTGCACCGCCGCCCAGCGCCAGGGCGCTGCGCAGAAGCCGGCGTCGATCGAGGGGGATGGCGGGGGCGGGCATCGATGGTCCTGGTCGGAGGGCGTCGCAGTCGCGATGCGCCCTCCCATGGGGTGAAGGTCAACCGGGAAGGTCGCAAGGGCATACGCGCCGGGCGCGCAGGCCCCTCAGCAGACCCACATTATTCGTCACCGCGGATGAGCTCGGCCAGCCGGCGCCGGGCGCGGTACACGCGTGTTTCGACGGTCTTGACACTGACGCCCAGGATCTCGGCGGCCTCCTGCTGCGACAGGTCCTCGAAATAGGTGAGCAGCAGCGGCTCCTTGAGCTTGCCAGGCAGGCGGGCCAGGGCCCGGTCAAGCGCCGCACGGCGCTGTTTGTCGACAAGCTGCGCCTCGCTGTCCGGCGTCGGATCGGCGTACCGCTGGGCCTCGGCGGACTCCGCGTCCTTGTCGCCGAACGCCAGCCGCCGCACGAGCTGGCGGCGTCCCCGGTCGCGGCATTTGTTCAAGGCTATGGCCCGCAGCCAGACCGGGAACGGCCGACGGCCATCGAAGCGTCGCAGCGCGCGCCAGGCGGCCACGAAGCTCTCCTGCACAACCTCGACGCCGGCATCGGTGTCGCCGACGTAGCGGCGCACGAAGCGGTAGAGGCCCGCCTTGTGCCGCCGCATCAGCAGGGTGAAGGCGTGGTCGTCTCCGCCCAGCGCCCGGCCGACCAGGTCGGCGTCGCTGTCCTCGGCGGCCGGTGTCACGGAGTCTCTTCGGTGAGCGCCTCGGCGATGCGTCGGTCGAACTTGGCCGCCTGGTCCGGGGTCAGGACCTTCCGCATGCTCAGCACATGCAGGATTGTCTCCTTCTGGAGCTCGCCCATCGCGTGGTGGAAGCGCTCGACGGCGGCCTGCACCTCCGGCGAATATTCGTGGCGGGCCTGGATGGCCGCGGCCAGTTCCGCGTTGGCGGCCCGAAGCTGCGCTTCACGCGCGCGACGCCGCACCGCGAAGTCCGCTTCCAGGGCCTCGAGCTTCTGCTCCTGCGCCGGCGAAAGCTTCAGCTCTTCGTGAACGAAGACATGCAGCGACGGCGGCTGTTGCGCCCGCACGAGGTAGCGCGCACCGATCCAGCTGCCGAGCGCGCCCGCCAGCACGGCCAGAATGAGGGTGAGCGCCAGCCCACGGCCGAAGATGCGCATCAACGGCCTTCGAGCAGGGTCGACGGGGCCAGGCGGGCGTCCAGGGAAAACACCGCCACCTCCTGGCGCTCGGCGCGCGCCTCACCGGCGCCGACGCCGCCCAGGGCCACGCCGAAGACCAGGGCGGCAACCACGGCCGCGGCGCGCACCGGCAGGAAGAGCGAGGCGGTGTCGCGCCCCTGCCGCACCGCCTCGATACGGCCCCAGACCACCGGCTCGAGCTGATCGAGCCGACGGTCGAGCGGTTCCGCCTTCAGGCTGGCCAGGGTCCTGTCGAGCTGGTTGTCCACGCAGTCGCCTCGGAGTGTTCCAATTGCCCGGTATACGCATAGCACTGGGTAAGCCCTCATCCGAGGGGCGCCGGGACTGACTTCGAGGTCGCAAACGGGTCACGTTCACAGAAACCCAGAGCGGGCTCGCACCGAGCCGCTTTGCGGCAGCTGCTGACTTGCTGCACTTGGACCCTAGCCGGGCGGCCTGGTGATCGGCTTGGCGTCCTCCCAGCGGTAGGGCAGCACGTCCGGGATCACCTGGACCTCGGTGGTGAACTTCAGCGGGTATTTCCCGCCGCTCGGGAACGTGAGCTCGACGAAATAGGCCGTGAAGCCGGCCGCCGGTTTCGGCACGGCGCCCACGTAGCTGCCGTCGGCCTGGGGCGTCAGCACGGTGCTGGTGAAGCTCTTGCCGATGGTGTCGACGCGGAAGTCGCGGGCCTTGGGGTTGGTCCCCTGCCAGAGCCGCACTTCGCTGGGCTTGGCCTTCGTCCGCACGACGAGGGCGCCGTCCGCGCGCACGTCCCAGGCGTAGTCGGGCATCGGCCGCTTGCTGAGGACCGCGTCGTGGAACGCGGTGATGCTCTCGATCGCGTCGGTCCCGTCGAGCGAGTGGTTGGCGTTCGGGA
>NZ_DASWTE010000070.1:0-5291 GCF_036402295.1 Phenylobacterium sp. | reverse complement strand
CCGCTTGGTCGCCGTCAGCGACTGGCGCGGCCGCGTCGCGAGGAGACGGGCGGCGGCCCAGGCCTCGGCGTCGACCTCGTCGCTCGCCACCGCGCGGTTGGCCAGGCCCCATTGGGCGGCGGTGTCTCCGTCGATCGCCTGACCGGCGGCGAACACCGAGAACGCGCGCAAATGGCCGATCCGTTGGGTGAGCAGGCGGCTCGATGCGGCCTCCGGCACGAGCGCGAGGTTGACGAACGGCGCGCTGAGCCTCGCGTCGCGGGCGACGATCACCAGGTCACAGTGCAGCAACATCGTCAGGCCGACGCCCACGGCCTGCCCGCGGACGCCGGCGACGATCGGCTTCTCGCATCCGGAGATCGCACGGATGAAGCGCGAGGCGTTCGACGGGCCGGCCGCCTCGGACCGGACGGCGGACTGCCGGGCGAAGGATGCGATGTCGTTGCCGGCTGTGAAGGCGTCTCCCCGGGACCGGAGGAGGACCACGCGAACGTGCGGATCGGCGTTGGCGCGCTCCAGGTGGCCGGACAGCGCCTCGTACATCTCATCGGTGATCGCGTTCTTCTTCTCCGGACGGTTCAGGGTGAGCCCTAGAACGCCGTCGGCGATCTCGCTGAGGACATGTTCGGTCATGATCGCTCCGTCTCGTCTTCGCCTTGCGAAGGTCCTGAGGGGAAACCCATAGACAGGATTTCAGGCGTCCCGGACCCCCCGCCCCCCGGGCGAGGCCAGAGGGTGAATCGCGGGGGCATCCGGCCTGTCGCGGCGCCGCGGCAGGATCGCTGCGAAGGTTGCCTCTTGACCCATAAGATGTCAAAACAAAACCCACTCGTCAGTGGAGCCGTCGCTGCGTTCCGCGGCGCGAGAGCCTTGATGGCAAAGCTCCGATGAAAGGGGGACCCGGTGGGCCGGATCCTGACCGACGAGGCGATCGCCGACTTCAGGACGCGCCTCTGCGACGCAGCCGAAGCTCAGCTCGCGGAAGGCGGCCGGACCGCCGTCAACATGCGCGGGGTGGCGGAAAGGCTGGGGGTGAGCGCCATGACCCCCTACCGCTACTTCGAGAGCAAACAGGCGATGATCAACGCCGTGCGGGTGCGCGGGTTCGAGCGCCTGGCCAAGGCTCTCGAGGACGCAGGCTCCGCCGCCGGGCCAAAGGACGTCGGTCGGGCAGTGTCCGAAGCCTATGTCGCCTTCGCTTCCGAAAACCCGGCCATCTACCGATTGATGTTCGAGTCCGGGTCGGCGGGCGAAGGCGCCGATCCCGACCTCGCCAAGGCCGTGGGCCGGGCCCGCGCCGCCATGTCTCGGGATTTGCAGCGCTCGTTCCAGGAGCTTGGGCCGGCCTCCGACGCCCAGATGGCCGGAGATCTCTTCTGGGCCACCTTGCATGGCCTGCTGGCGCTGGGGATGGCCGGCAAGCTTCCGGACTGCGAAAGCGTGCAGGCCGTCGCCGTGGCGGCGCTCTCCCGAGGACTGGCGGCCGTCTGACGGAGCCTGGGCCGAGGGACGCCTGCGCGGTGTCGCCGCCCAACGGCCGTGCGCTCGTCAGCTGCGCCCGAGGAAGCCCAGGATACGCGTCCCGACCTCGTCCGGCCGCTCGAGATGCAGGAAGTGGCCCGCCCGCGGGACAATCTCCCGCTCGAGGCCCTTGGGGAACAGCTCTTCCATGCCCTCGCTGAGATAGGCCGCCATGCAGCCGTCCTCCGCGCCGTGCAGGTAGAGGGACGGGACGTTGATCGGACCGTTCGCCCGCGCCTCGAGGGCCTGGATCGCCGGATCCTCCGGCGGGGCTCCGAACAGCTGCCGGTAGAAGCCGAATGTCTGGGTCAGCACGCCGGGCTGTGCGAGGCTCGCCTTCAGCCGGGCGCGCTCGGCATCGGACAGCACGTAGCTCGGCGACCACTCCCGCCACAGCCGGTCGATGAACGCGAAATCATCGAGCGGCACACTGAGCTCCGCAAGCGGTGTCTGGAAGTAGAACATGTACCAGCTGCGACGTTGCTGGTCTCCGTCGGCGACGAACGCTGTGAGCAGGCGCGGGCCATAGGGCACCGCCAGCCCGACCAGCTTGCCGATGCGGTCCGGCTCCAGGCTCGCGGCGGAGTAGGCGGCCCTGGCGCCGATGTCGTGCCCGACCAGATGGGCGGTGTCGCGACCGAGGGCGGCGATCAGCGCCAGGACGTCCTGCCCGAGCGCCGAACCGCCGTACCGCCCGTCGGGCGCAGCGCCGCCAGGCCAGTATCCGCGCATCGTCGGCGCCACCGCCCGGTAGCCTTGGTCGGCGAGGCGTCGCAGAAGCGGCGTCCAGCTGCGGGCGTGGTCGGGGAAGCCGTGGAGGCAGAGCACCAGCGGCCCTTCGCCCGCCTCGAGAACGGGGAACTCGAGGCCGTTGGCCGCGACCGTACGTTGGCTCACGCCCTCGTCATTCCAGAGCCCTGCGTTCGTCAGCGACATGCAGCATCCTCTCCCGCCAAAGTCATTTCGGTTGACCCGCCGGGACGGACGGGAGCCGTTGCCCGGCCGCTCTCAACGTGTTAGTTCCTAATTAGAACTCGTAGGAGCCGCCCGCAAGGGGCGCGGAGGTTAAAGCGAGGGCATCGGAGCCATGGGCGGCGGAGCCGCAGGGCAAGGAGCGGGCATGGACGCGCGGCATGACGACATCGTGGAGAGCACCAGACGCGCCGCGCCGCGGCCTCCGGTGTTCCCGACCCTCGCGCAGGAGCGACAGCACCGGAAAGAGCGTCTGGCGGCGGGTTTCCGGTTGTTCGCCAGGTTCGGGTTCGACGAGGGAGTCGCAGGGCACATCACCGCGCGGGATCCGGAATTCCCCGACAGCTACTGGGTCAATCCCTTCGGCATGACCTTCGCCCATATCCGCGCCTCCGACCTCGTCCGCGTGGATCATTCAGGGCAGGTCGTCGAAGGCGACCACCCGGTCAATCCCGCCGCCATCGCCATCCACCAGCGCGTGCACGCGGCGCGCCCCGATGCGGTCGGCGTCGCCCATTCCCACTCCCTGTACGGTCGCGCCTTTTCGACCCTGGGCCGCAACCTGGACGCGATCACCCAGGACTCCTGCGCCTTCTACAACGATCACGCGCTCTATGCGGACTACGGGGGCGTGGCCGAGGGAGACGAGGGTGAGCGCATCGCGCGGGCGCTGGGCGCTCAGAAGGCGGCGATCCTGCAGAACCATGGCCTGATCACCGTCGGCGAGACCGTCGACGCAGCGGTCTGGTGGTTCATCACCCTGGAGCGTTCCTGTCAGGTGCAGCTCCTCGCCGAGGCCGCCGCAGCCCGTACGGGACAGCCGTTGAAGACCATCTCGGAGACCGCCGCCAAGCAGGCCTATGCCGTGCTCGGCGGGCCGGGCGCGGGCTGGTTCCAGTTCCAGACGCTCTACGCGAAGATCGTCAGGGATCAGCCGGACCTGCTGGATTGAGCCGCCGCGGCCCTTAGGTCGGGGGAGGACATGGCCGTGTTTGAGGCGCCCCCGGCGCCGCCGACGGAATAGCGAGGTCGAGCGATGAAGATCCTGATGGTGGGCGCCGGCGCGACCGGCGGCTTCTTCGGCGGCCGACTGCTTGAGGCGGGCGCGGACGTGACCTTCCTGGTCCGCGGCGAACGGGCCGCTCAGCTTGCGGAGCAGGGGCTTCGCATCGTCACGCCCAAGGGCGAGACCCGGCTTGCGCCGAAGCTCGTGACGGCCGAGCGCCTCACGGACGCCTACGACCTGATCATCCTGGCGGTGAAGGCCTATGGCCTCAGCGCCGCGATGGAGAGCTTTGCTCCGGCGGTCGGCCCCGACACGGTGATCCTGCCGCTTCTCAACGGGCTGGCGCACATCGAAGCGCTGCAGCGCCGGTTTGGCGAAGCGAAGGTGTTCGGCGGCGTCTGCACCATCGTGGCATTCCTGGCTCCCGACGGAGCCGTCGTACAGGCCACGGACTTGGCGAGCCTCACCCACGGCGAGCTCGACGGGCGGGTCACGCCGCGGGCGGAGGCCGTCCAGGCGGCGCTTTCCGGAGCCGGCTTCAGCGCCAGCCTCTCGGCCTCCATTCGCCAGGACCTCTGGGACAAGTGGGTCCTGCTCGGTAGCCTCGCCGCCACCACCTGCCTCATGCGCGCGCCCATCGGTGAGATCGAGGCGGCCCCGGGAGGCGAGGCCTTTCTTCTGGGGACCCTCAGCGAGGCGGTGGCGGTCGCCGCTGCGGCGGGGCATCCCTGCAGCGACGCGTGGCTGGGCCGGACTCGCGCGATCCTGACCACGAAGGGCTCCCCCATCACCGCTTCTATGTATCGGGACATGCAGGGGGGCGGTTCCGTCGAGGTCGAGGCCATACTCGGTGATCTCGTCCGCCGGGCCGAGGCCGCCGGCGTGACCACGCCCCGCCTCGCCGCGGCGCGCACGGCGCTCGAGGTCTATAGCGCCCGGCAGCGCCCGTCGGCGGAGGCCGCCGCCTAGCGCCACGGCCCTGCGCCCGGAGCAGGAGGTCTGTCCGGATCCACTCAGACGGCATCGGCGCCACGCGATTCCGCGCCGCCCACTGCCCGTCGTCCGTGTCCGCGTGGGCGCGGCCTTGGGAGGATGGTCGCCGGCCTGTTGACCGGCCTTCACGGTCGCAGAGGGGTCGGCGCGAGCCGAACGGCCGTCCCCGACTGGCCGCGTGCGCACTGACGGCGACTTCAGAAATCGAAGTAGAAGCCGAGGCGGTCGCTGCTGTCGCGGGTCCCCTGGTCGGCAGCCTGGCTGAAGCCGCGAGCCGCCCCCTCCGCGGCGGACCGGGGGGGATCGCCGGCGCGGTCCATGGGCGGAGTCGGGCTGGTCTGAAGGAGCGCTGGGCGGTGTTCGTCGCCGGTCCAGCGATCCGTGGGCTCCGCGCCGGGCGCGCCGTCCTTGGCAAGATCCCACCGGTCTCCCCAGTCCCGCAGAGCGGCGATGACCGTCCAGAGGTCACGCCCCGTCTCGGTCAGCCGGTATTCGTCACGGGGCGGCCGATTCTCGTAACGCACCCGCTCGACGAGGCCCTGCGCCTCAAAGGCCTTCAGGCGCAGGGAAAGCGTGCTCGAAGGAATACCGGTGGCTCGCAACTCGTCAAAGCGGCAGAGACCCAGCGCCATGTCGTGAACCAACAGGAAGGTCCATCGGTCGCCCACCACCTGAAGCGCCGCGGCAAGGGATCTGCGGGTCCCGGAAGACGGCATCGACCTCATGACGCGCCACTCCGCGGGCCCACCGACGAGAATGTGCAGCGGCCCCGCCAGAGGGCAAGTGCAAAAATAGAACT
>NZ_DASWTE010000069.1:0-14630 GCF_036402295.1 Phenylobacterium sp. | reverse complement strand
GTTGGGGCCGAGCGCGTGGTGCGAACGACGCATGTTCCGCCGCGACGGCGAAGTTTTTCTTTTAGGAACAGCCATCGGAGTGTCTCTACGGCGTGAAAACGAGAGCGGCGGCCAAACTGGGGCCGCCACGTGAGCGCGGGCTTATGCATGAAACCCCGCGCGCGATCAAGCCGCCTGCGCTAGCTTACGCCGTCAAGCGATAGCGAGGGGCCGTCATGTCGCAGGAACTCGTCTTCGCGCCGATGGGCGCAATGGCGCTTTTGACCTTTATCGTCCTGGGATTCATCCCGGCAACGCGCTTCCGCGCCGTGTTTGCCGGCAAGGTGACGCCCGACGACTTCAAGCTCGGCGAATCGGCCCGCGTGCCGGGCGACGTGGCGGTGACCAACCGCAACTTCATGAACCTACTCGAGCTGCCGATGCTCTTCTATGTGGCGGGGCTGATGTACTACGTCGCCGGCCGCGTCGATCTGACGGCGCTGGCGCTCGCCTGGACCTATGTCGGCCTGCGCGCCGTCCACTCGGCCATCCACCTCAGCTACAACAAGGTCATCCACCGGCTCTTCGCCTACGCGCTGTCAAACTTCGTGCTGCTGGCCTTCTGGGTGCTGTTCTTCGTCTAGGCCTTCGACAGCCGCTTGGGCGCGACGCAGACCCAAGCCAGCCGGATCACCAGGGCCAGCGTGACCTCGTCGGTCGCGTCCAGCCAGACGTGCGTCCAGCCATGGTGGGCGTACTCCGCGGGCGTGACCGCCCCGGGATAGCCCGCGATCAGGTTCAGCTGGTCCTCGCGCTCCAGCTTCAACAGCGCGACCGGGCGATCCGCTTCGAGGGCCGCAAACATGCCGGCGCCCGACCGGGGTCGCCGCTCCGGCGCACGCAACATGCAGAAGATGCGCTTGTTCACACGGAACGTCGGCTTGCCCCGATGCAGATCCTCATAGGCTTCCGGTAAGCCCAGAGCGAGCCGCCGCACCTCGGCCTCGGTGCTCACTTCAGCAGCCGTTTCGGGGCCACGGTCGCCCAGGCCAGCCGCAGCAGCTGGTCGAAACGATCGCGCGCCAACCGCTCGTAGTAGAGGTAGGTCCAGCCCCTGCGGCCCCAGCTGCCCTCGACCGGCTGGATGGCGTCGCCGTCGGCGAGGTTGTGCTGGTCCTCGGGATCGAGCTTCAGCACCGCCCGCGGCCGGTCCTCATGGATGACGCAGAAGATCTTCTTGTTCACCCGGAACGAGCTGGTCTCGAAATGCGCCGCCTCGTAGGCCTCGGGCATCGCCAGCGCGGCCTTGCGGATGTCCTCGCGGGTCAGCATGCGCCGACCATATCCAAGCCCCGTGCGGTGCGACAACGCCCGCCTAAACCAGCCGGCTCCGTTCCTTCGCCGCGCCGATGAAGCTCTTGAACAGCGGGTGCGGGTCGAAGGGGCGGCTCTTCAGCTCCGGGTGGAACTGCACGCCCACGAACCACGGGTGGTCAGACCGCTCGCACAGCTCGGGCAGCACGCCGTCCGGCGACAGGCCGGTGAACTTCAGGCCCGTCTTCTCGATGGAGTCGCGGTAGGCGATGTTCACCTCGTAGCGGTGGCGGTGGCGCTCGGAGATGCTGGCCGAGCCATAAATCTCCGCGACCCGGCTGCCCGGCGCCAGCACCGCCTCGTAGGCCCCGCAGCGCATGGTGCCGCCGAGTTCGCCGCCCTCGGAGCGTACTTCCTTCTCGTTGCCGCGCACCCACTCCGTCATCAGGCCGACGATCGGCTCGGACGTCGGCCCGAACTCGGTGGACGAGGCCTGCTTGATGCCGGCCAGGTTCCGCGCCGCCTCGATCATCGCCATCTGCATACCGAAGCAGATGCCGAAGTACGGCACCTCGTGCTCGCGCGCGAACTGCACGGATCGGATCATGCCCTCGGAGCCGCGCTCGCCGAACGCGCCCGGCACCAGAACGCCGTGCATCTTGTTCAGCCGCTCGGCGATGACCGCCTCTTCCTTCTCGAAGACCTCGCCTTCGATCCAGTCGAACTTGACCCGCACATTGTTGGCGACGCCGCCGTGCACCAAGGCCTCGATCAGCGATTTGTAGGCGTCGGTCAGCGCCGTGTACTTGCCGACGATGGCGATGTTCACCTCGCCGTCAGGGTGGCTCAGGCGATGGGAGATGTCCTCCCAGCGAGACAGGTCGGGCGCCGGGGCATCGCGCATTCCGAACACGTCCAGCACCTCGGTGTCCAGGCCTTGTGCGTGGTAGTCCAGCGGCACGGCGTAGATGTTCTCGCTGTCCATCGCCTGGATCACGGCGCTGGGGCGCACGTTGCAGAACAGCGCCAGCTTCTTCCGTTCCCCTTCGGGGATTTCCATCTCGCAGCGGCACAGCAGGATGTCGGGCTGGATGCCGATCGAGCGCAGCTCCTTCACCGAGTGCTGCGTCGGTTTCGTCTTCATCTCGCCGGCGGTCTTGATGTACGGCAGCAAGGTCAGGTGGATGAAGCAGGCGTGGCCGCGCGGCAGCTCCTGGCCCAACTGGCGGATGGCCTCGAAGAACGGCAGGCCCTCGATGTCGCCGACCGTGCCACCCACCTCGACGAGGACGAAGTCCACGCCTTCGCCAGGGTCGCTCAGCACGAAGTCTTTGATCTCGCCGGTGACGTGGGGGATCACCTGTACGGTGGCCCCCAGGTAATCGCCGCGGCGCTCCTTCTCGATGATCTTCTTGTAGATCTGGCCGGTGGTGATGTTGTCGGCGCGCGTCGCATTGACGCCCGTGAACCGCTCGTAGTGCCCGAGGTCCAGGTCGGTCTCGGCGCCGTCGTCGGTGACGAACACCTCGCCGTGCTGGGTGGGGCTCATCGTCCCCGGGTCTACGTTCAGATAGGGGTCGAGCTTACGGAGGCGGACCTTGTAGCCCCGCGCCTGCAAAAGGGCGCCGAGCGCTGCGGACGCGAGACCTTTACCCAGGGAGGAGACCACGCCGCCGGTGATGAAGATGTACCGGGCCATGAGCGTTCAGATTAGCGGTGATTCGGTCACGTTTCCCCGAGCGATTCGTCGCTATCCCCAGCCTTACTTCTTCGCCGGTTGGGCGGGCGTCGGGGCCGGAGCAGCTGGCGCGGGTTCGGCCGCCGGCAGCGAGCCGAACGGGCTGTTGATAGTGGGCGCGGGAGCCTGCAGCGGCGCCGGCGCGCCGCCCGCGGGACCGGGCTGGGCCGTGCCCGCCGGCGGCTGCGGGACCTGGCGGTTCAGCTCGGCCGGATTGATGGCGTTGACCTTCAGGCGATCGACAACCGAGGCCGAGCCGCGCTCGCGGCCCGCGACGATCGTCAGGAGCAGGCCGAGCACGAAGAAGATGGTGCCGAGAATCCAGGTGGTGCGGGTGAGCAGATCGCCGGCGCCGCGCACCGACATCAGCGAGCCCGTGCCGCCGCTGACCAGGCCGCCGCCCTCGGAGCGCTGCAGCAGCACCACGATCACGAGGAACAGGGCGACGATGACCTCGATCACCAGCAGCAGGTTCAGCAGCATTCTTCGGTCTTTCCGTGCGCCAGGGTGGGTTTCGCGCGCCACACCCGGCGGAAATGAAGCGCGCGCTCTATCACCGAGCCCGCCGCAACGCCATAGCTAGTGCGTCGCACCCGGGGCGCAATGGGTGCGAGGGCTGGGTGCATGTTCGACTTCCAACGGCTTCCGATCCTGGAGACCGAGCGGCTGCGGCTGGAGCCGCTGGCCCCCCCGGACGCCGACCATCTTTTCGCGATCATGGGCGATCCCGAGGTGATGGCCTTCTGGGATGTTCCGGAGGTCGACGATCCCGACCTCGTCGCTCAGATCGTCCAGAGCCAGGTGGACGCCATGGCCGGCGGCAAGGCGCTCCACTGGGCGATGCGGACGCTCGACACCGGTGCGTTCCTGGGCGCGTGCGACCTCTCCGAGATCGACGGCTGGCACCGCCGCGCCGAAGTGGGCTTCATGCTGGGCCGCGACGCCTGGGGCCAGGGCTATGCGCTGGAAGCCATGCGCACGGTGGTGGCCTTCGCCGCCGCCAACGGCCTGCGCAAGCTCACGGCACGCACCCACCTGGGCAACCGCCGCTCGGAGCGGCTGCTCCAGAAGCTGGGCTTCACCGAGGAAGGCCTGTTGCGCGGCCACATCCTGAAGGATGGCGAGCGGCGCGACTGCCGCGTCTTCGGCCTTCTGCTCTGACCCGCCCGCGCCTATCTCAGGCGACATGAGCAATCCCATCGCCATCCACGGCTTCGACCACATCGTCCTGCGCGTGCAGGACAAGGCGCGCATGCTGGCCTTCTACTGCCACGTGCTGGGCCTCTCGGTCGACAAGGAGCAACCGCACGTGGGCCTCACCCACATCCGCGCCGGCCCGCAGATGATCGACCTCATCACGCTGGACGGTCCTCTCGGGAAGCTTGGCGGCGCGGCGCCGGGCGTGGAGGGCCGCAACCTCGACCACTTCGCCCTGCAGGTCCGCCCGTTCGACGAGGCCGCCATCCGCGCCCACCTGGCCGCCCACGGCGTCGAGATCGTCGACGAAGGCCAGCGCTACGGCGCCGACGGCGACGGCCTGTCCTTCTATATCCGCGACCCCGAAGGCAACACCGTCGAGCTCAAGGGGCCGAGCGCCTAGAGCGCTCGGATGATCCCCAGGAAGTCCGCAGCCTTCAACGAGGCGCCGCCCACGAGCGCTCCGCCCACTTCGTCGGCATGCAGGATCTCGGCCGCGTTGGCCGGCTTCACCGAGCCGCCGTAAAGTATCGGCACGGACTTGCCGGCCTCGCCGAACTTCTCGACCAGCGTCGCGCGGATCGCGCGGTGGACCTCCTCGATCTCGGGCGTAGTGGGCGTCAGCCCTGTGCCGATCGCCCACACCGGTTCGTAGGCCACGGAGAAGGTGGTCCCGGCCAGTTCGGCGGGCAGCGAGCCCCTCACCTGCCCGGTCACGACCTCCAGCGCCCTACCCGCCTTGCGCTCGTCGATGGTCTCGCCGACGCAGACAATGGGCTCGAGCCCGGCCCTGAGCGCCGCCTTCACCTTCGCGGCCACCAGCGCGTCGGTCTCGCGATATCCGGCCCGGCGCTCGGAGTGGCCCAGGATCACCAGCTTCGCGCCGGCGTCGGCCAGTTGCTCGGCCGCCACGTCACCGGTGAAGGCGCCTGAAGCCTCGGCATGGCCGTCCTGACCGCCGACCAGCACGGTTGTCCCCGCCAGGGCCTCGCTCATCCGATGGATCAGGGTCGCGGGCGGGCAGATCGCGACCCGCGCTGCAGAGCCTGCCACGCCGGCCGCCACGGCCCGAGCCTCATCCAGAGAGGCGGCGAGGCCGTTCATCTTCCAGTTCCCGGCGATCAGCGGCTGCGGCGCGGTCATCCCAATCCCTTGCTCTTGTCCAGAGAGCGCGCGGTTAAGCCATGCCGCGCCCGCTGTCACGCGCTTGCCCGACGGAACCGCCCTCCACTATACCGGCCCGCTAGCCCGCCATGCTCGATTGCGGGGAAAGGACCCGAATGCTCGCCGCCATCCGCAACTTCGCCAAGTCCTGGCCCGCCAGGATCCTGCTCGGCATCCTGGCGATCAGCTTCGTGGGCTGGGGCGTGAACCAGGGCGGGCCCTCGCTCGTCGCCGGCGACTACGTGATCAAGGCGGGCTCGCGCACGATCAGCCCGCTCGAGTTCCGGCGGGAGTTCGACAACTACAAGAAGCGCATCGAGCAGGAGACGGGCCAGACCGTCACCAACGAGCTCGCCGAGCAGAATAACCTCGATACGACCGTCCTGAACGGCGTGGCCACCCGCGAGGCCTTCTCCGAGGTCCTGGCCAAGATGGGCATCCGTCCCGGCGACAAGCTGGTGCTGGACCAGATCCAGGAGGTGCAGGCCTTCTTCGACCCGATCACCGGCAAGTTCGACAAGAAGACCTTCCAGCAGCGCCTGGCCGAAAACAACATGACGCCTGAGATGTTCGACGCCGTCCTGCGCGACCAGATGGCGACACAGCACTGGGCGGTGGCGCTCCAGAACGGCCTGGCCGCCCCGCGCTCGTACGGCGCGCTGGCGGCGATCTACGCGCTCGAGTCCCGCGACCTGGCCTATGTAACGCTCGCGCCGAACAGCGTGCCGCAGCCCGCCGCGCCGACCGATGCGCAGCTGCAGGCCGTGATCAACGAGAACAAGGCCCGCCTGACGGTGCCGGAGATGCGCGTACTGACGGTGGCCCTGTTCACACCGGCAAGCGTGCAGGGCGCCGACGCCCCGATCGACCCGGCTGAGCTGCAGAAGCGCTACCAGTTCCGCAAGGACACGCTCTCGACGCCCGAGACCCGCACCGTCGTGCAGATTCCGGTCAAGGACCAGGCCGCCGCCCAGCAGGTCATCGCGCGCCTGGGTCGCGGCGAGGCTCCGGCCGTCGTGGCGAAGTCGGTGGGCGTCGACGCCGTCGTGTTCGAGAACAAGCCGCTCACCGCCATCGCCGACCGCAAGATCGGCCAGGCCGCGTTCCGCATGCCGCAGGGCCAGGCCGCCGCCGTCCAGGGCGACCTGGGCCTGGCCGTGGTGCAGGTCAACGCCATCAACGCCGGACGCGACGTCTCGCTCGAAGAGGCCCGTCCGATGCTCGAGGCCGAGATCCGCAAGGACCTGGTGGCCGAGAAGGTTTACGCCCAGACCCAGACCTTCGAGGACGCCCATCAGGGCGGCGCCAGCCTCGCCGACGCGGCCAAGAAGGCCGGCGTACCGCTCACCAGCCTGGGGCCGATCACCGCCCAGGGGCAGGACCTGCAGGGTCGCCAGCTCCAGGGCCTGCCGCCCAAGATTCTCGAGACCGCGTTCGCCCAGGCGTCCGGCGCCGAGAGCGACATCACCGACCTGGGCGACGGGGCCTACTTCGCGGTGAAGGTCGACCGGGTCATCCCGTCCCGCGTGCGGACGCTCGACGAGGTCCGTCCGCAGGCCGTCCAGTTCTGGATGCAGCGCGAGATCGTCCGCGCCCTCGAAGCCAAGGCCGCCGGCCTGACCGAGCGCGTCCGCAAGGGCGAAACCTTCGACGCCGTCGCCGCCTCGGCGGGCCTGGCCATCAGCCGCGTGGCCGGCCTGACCCGCCAGACCGCCGGCGCCCATCAGGCGCTCGGCCGCGAAGTGCTGGGCCGCGCGCTGTCGGCGCGTCCGGGCGAAGTCTGGACCGCAGGCGCCCCCGGCGGCATCGTCATCGGCCGCGTGGACAACGTGCGCATGGCGGGCGGTCCGACCGCCGGCCGCCTCGCCGAGATGAGCCGCGGCGAACTCACCCAGGTGCTGTACCGCGAGATGGGCGAGAGCGCTCAGGCCTACGCGCGCACCAAGCTGAAGACCAAGGTCAATCAGGCCCGCGCCCGCGAGGCCCTGGGCTTCGAGCCCCTCGCCGAGAAGGGCAAGGCCGGCCTCGTGGAGAAGAAGAAGTGACGCCGGAGCCGCCGTTCGAGGCCTTTCGATCGACCTACGACGGCGGCGCCCCCCAGGTCGTCTGGACGCGCCTCGTCGACGATCTCGAGACCCCGGTCTCGGCGTTCCTGAAGATCGGCCACGGCAAGCCGTACGCCTTCCTCTTCGAGTCGGTGGAGGGCGGCGCCTTCCGCGCGCGCTACTCGATCATCACGCTCCACCCGGACCTCGTCTGGCGCTGCCGCGGCGACCAGGCCGAGATCGCCACGGGCGATGACATCCACGCGGGCCGCTTCACCGCCCAGAACGGCGGCGCGCTGGACAGCCTGCGCGACCTGCTGGCCGCCTCGCGCATCGAGTTGCCGACGGGCCTGCCGCCCATGGCCGCCGGCGTCTTCGGCGCCCTGGGCTACGACACCATCCGGCTGGTCGAGAAGCTGCCCGACATCAACCCCGACCCGCTGGGCCTGCCTGACGGCGTACTGGCGCGACCGTCGATCGTCGCGATCTTCGACGCCATCGCCCAGGAGATCCTGCTGGTCACGCCCGTTCGCCCGGATGGCTCGTCGGCGCAGGACGCCTACAGCGCCGCCCAGGCACGGCTGGACGCGGTGGCCGCCGATTTCCGCAAACCTGCGCCACCGCTGAGGGGCGACGCGAAGCCCGAACCCGATCGGTTCACCACCCCGGTCAGCCGCGAGGCCTATCGGGAGATCGTGGAGAAGGCCAAGGGTTACATCCGCGCCGGCGACATCTTCCAGGTGGTGCCCAGCCACCGCTTGCGCGCGCCCTTCGAGCGCGACCCGTTCGCCCTCTATCGCTCCCTGCGGCGGACCAACCCCTCGCCGTTCCTGTTCTTCCTCGACTTCGGCGACTTCCATCTGGCCGGCTCAAGCCCGGAGATCCTCGTCCGCCTGCGCGACGGCAAGATCACCATCCGCCCGCTCGCCGGCACCCGCCCCCGCGGCGCCACGCCTGAGGAGGACCGCCGCCTCGAGGAAGAGCTGATCGCCGACCCCAAGGAGCGGGCCGAGCACCTCATGCTGCTCGACCTCGGCCGCAACGATGTGGGTCGCGTCGCCATGCTGAAGCAGGCCGGCGCCAATGAACCCCCGCAGGCCACCCGCGCGCCCCGCGTGCGCGTCACCGCGAGCTTCTTCGTCGAGCGCTACAGCCACGTGATGCACCTGGTCTCCAACGTCGAGGGCGACGCGCCGGACGGCCTGGATCCCGTGGACGTGGTGATGGCGGCCCTGCCCGCCGGCACGCTCTCGGGCGCGCCCAAGGTGCGGGCCATGGAGATCATCGACGAGCTCGAGATCGAGAAGCGCGGGATCGGGTATGCCGGCGCCGTCGGCTACTTCGGCTCGGACGGCTCGGTCGACACCTGCATCGTGCTCCGCACCGCCCTCTTCAAGGACAACGTCATGTACGTCCAGGCCGGCGGCGGCGTCGTGGCCGACTCCGACCCCGACGCCGAATACGACGAGACCCTGCACAAGGCCCGAGCCCTCCGCCGCGCCGCCGAGGAAAGCTGGCGGTTCGTCTAGGGCAGCTCCCGCACCCAGATGTTCCGGAAGCTGATCGGCGGGCTGGGGTCGCCGTGGGCCTGCAGCTTGATCGGCGAGGCCCCGTGCGCCGTGTACTTCGGCTTGCCGATGTAGACGGTCTCGCCGGCCAGCACGAAGTTGTTCTGCACCACCACGCCGTTGTGGATCGCAGTGACCCGCGCCGGCGAGGTCACCTTGCCGGCCGCGTCGAACACCGGCGCCGTCCAGATGACGTCGTAGGTCTGCCACTCGCCCGGCTTGCGCATGGCGTTCGCGAGCGGCGGGTTCTGCTTGTAGATGCTGGCCGCCTGACCGTTCACGTAGGTCTCGTTCTGGTAGCTATCCAGGATCTGGATCTCGTAGCCGCTGTCGCCGTTGCCCGTGGCGGCCAGGAACACGCCGCTGTTGCCCCGCGCCTGCCCCGAGCCTGTAGTTCCGGCCGGCACACGCCACTCCAGGTGCAGCTGGTAGTTCCGGAACGTCCGCTTCGTCTCGATGTTGCCGCCGAGCTTGTTCACGGTGATCACGCCGTCGGCCACGGTCCATTTCGCCGGGCCCTTGTCGCGAGTGGCCACCCATTGGTCGAGGTTCTTGCCGTCGAACAGCACGATGGCGTCCGAGGGCGCCGCCGCGTCGGTTGCGCCCGGAGTCACCACGGCCGGCTTGGGATCCCACTGCTCGGTGTCCTTCGGGTTTCCGATCTCCTGGGCGCAAGCGCCGCCGACCAGGAGCAGCGCCGCCGCGCCGGCGGCCAGTCCGTACCGGCTCATAGCTCCCATCCCGCGCGGTACTTCCGCGTCAGATAGGCGTTGGCCGAATCCACGTTGGTGACCCGGCCAGCCGCGGCGTCCCAATGGATCGGCTGCTCGGCCTTCAGGGCCACGACCCCCAGCATCATCGCCTCGTTCAAGGGCACGGCGTAATCGAACGGGCACGACACCGGCTCCTCGCCGCGGATCGCGCGGATCCAGTTCATCTCGTGGCCCTGGATGCCGCCCTGGATGCGCGGCAGGCTCTGCGGGACCTTGGCGGCCGCCTCCTGCACGCCGCGGCCGATCAGCACCGGCTTCTCGCCATAGGTCTCGTGCACGAGCATCCCCTTGCTCCCCACGAACAGCACGCCGCCCTCCGGATTGACCTTCAGGTCCTTGGGGAACAGGTCCGGCGTCTCGGGCATCAGCCCGCCGTCGTACCAGGTGAGCTGCAGCGGCCTGCCCTTCGCGTTGCCAAACTCGTAGTGGGTGACGCTGGCCAGCGGGAAGCCCGACAGCTGTTCCGGCTGCTTGCTCTCCCACAGGCTCGCGTGGCCCGGCCAGCGCGTGTGGCGCGTCTCGACCTTGGTCGGCGGCCCGGGGTTCAGCGCCCAGATCGGGAAGTCCAGCAGGTGGGCCCCCATGTCGCCCAGCGCGCCGCATCCGAACGGCACCCAGCCCCGCCAGTTGAAGTGCGCATAGTCGGGGTGATAGCCCCAGTCGACGTCGGCCGGTCCCTTCCATGCGTCCCAGTCCAGGCTGGACGGCACAGGCTGCGCCTCGGGGCGGTTCACGCCCTGCGGCCAGACCGGCCGGTTGGTCCAGACGTGCACCTCGCGCACCTGTCCGATCACGCCGGCGCGGATCAGCTCGACCACCCGGCGGCCGTCGTCGCCCGAGTGCCCCTGCGAACCCATCTGGGTGACCAGCTTGGGGTCCTTCTTCGCCAGCTCGCCGAGCTTGCGGCCTTCCTCGATCGTGTAGGTGAGCGGCTTCTGGACGTAGACATGGATGCCGCGCTCCATGGCCATCCGCGCGGCCAGCGCGTGGTGATGGTCTGGCGTGGCGATGACGACGGCGTCGATGTCCTTCCGCGCGTCCAGCATCCGCCGGTAGTCGGTGTGCCGTTCGGCCTTGTCGTAGGCCGCTTTCAGGGTCTCGCGCTCGGGCCGGATCTGGCCGTTCTTCGACAGCGTGCGCAGCACCTGGGCGTAGTCGACGTCGGCGGTGGCCACGATGTTCTGTCCGAGCAGCTTGCCGGCGTTCGAGGCGCCCTGCCCGCCGGCCCCGATGATCGCGACGTTGACCCTGTCACTGGGCGCCAGCTTGCGCGGCTGGGCCAGCACCGGCCCCGCCATCACGCCCGCCGCGGCCCAGGCCGACGCGCCCAGGATCGCCCGGCGCGACAGCGGCCGGCGCTGATCTAAATCGATTACACGCATTTGCAGAACGGCCTCCCTTTGGCCCCATCTGGCCCGGCGTCGCGTCGGCTGGCAAGGCGGGAAGGGCGTTGTCGGCGCTTCGGGAGCGCCTACCGGGGCCAGGTTATTCCGGCGCGCCCTGCGCCGTGTGTTCCGTCTGCACCGGCGGGGCGAGCACCATCACCGTGGCGAACACGACCGACGTGACCGCCAGCGCTGTGGCGGCCAGCAGCGCCGGCCACATCGGATCGCGACGCACGGGGGCCTTGAGCAGCGCCCTGGCGCGCGCCACCTGCTGTGGGTCGAGAGCCGAATCGCGCATCGACATGTCGTCAGCATCCCGCTTGGCGCGCCGCGCGGCAAAGCCTATGGAACCGCCATGATCCTCGTCGTCGATAACTACGACAGCTTCACCTACAACCTCGTCCACTATCTGAACGAGTTGGGGGCGCAGACGGTTGTCCACCGCAATGATGCGATCACCGTCGACGAGGCGCTGGGTCTGCGTCCCGAGGCGGTTCTGCTGAGCCCCGGCCCATGCACCCCCAACGAAGCCGGCATCTGCCTCCAGCTCATCGGCGAGGCGCCGGAATCCCTGCCAATCCTCGGCGTCTGCCTGGGCCACCAGGCGATCGGCCAGGCGTTCGGCGGCGAGGTCGTCCGCGCCCGCGCGCTGATGCACGGGAAAACCAGTCTCATCCATCACACCGACACGGGTGTCTTCAAAGGCTTGAAGAACCCTTTCACGGCGACCCGCTACCATAGCCTTTCGGTCGAAAAGGACGTTCTGCCGCAGGTTCTCGAGGTCACCGCCCGCACCGAGGACGGTGAGATCATGGGCATCCAGCACACGACGCGCCCGATCCACGGGGTGCAGTTCCATCCCGAGAGCATCGCCACCGAGTGCGGCCACGAGCTGCTCGGCAACTTCCTCGACCTCGCCGGCGTGAAGCGCCTCGCGCAGATCTGATCCGCCAGAGCCGCCGCCGATGTCCGCCGCCTTCAAGCCCCTCCTGATGCGCCTCGCCGACGGCGGCACGCTGTCGGAAGACGACGCCGGCGAGTTCTTCGCCGCCTGCCTGCGCGGCGAACCCACGCCGGCCCAGGTGGGCGCGGCCCTGACGGCCATGCGCATGCGCGGCGAGACCATGGGCGAGATCACCGCGTGCGCCCGGGCCATGCGCAGGGCGGCGATCCACATCGACCCGCCCTACCCCACCATCGACGTCTGCGGGACCGGCGGCGATGGCCTGCACACGCTCAACATCTCCACCGCGGTCGGCTTCGTGGCGGCGGGCGGCGGGCTGAAGGTGGCCAAGCACGGCAACCGGGCGCTCTCGTCCAAGTCGGGCGGCGCCGACGTGCTCTCCGAACTGGGCGTGGCGATCGACGCCGGGCCTGAGCGCCAGCTCCGCGCCCTGGACGAGGCCGGCATCTGCTTCCTGTTCGCCCAGTCGCACCACGGCGCCATGCGCCATGTCTCGCCGATCCGCGCCGAGCTGGGCTTCCGGACCATCTTCAACCTGCTGGGGCCGCTCACCAACCCGGCGGGGGCCAAGCGCCAGGTCGTGGGCGTCTTCGCCGAGCGCTGGGTGGCGCCGCTCGCCCAGGTGCTGGGCGCTCTGGGGTCCGAGCGCGCGTGGGTCGTCCACGGTGGCGGGATGGACGAGATGTCCACCACGGGCGAGACCAGCGTGGCCGAGTACCGCGAGGGCCAGGTCCGGCTCTTCACCGTCACGCCCGAGGCCGTGGGCCTGCCGCGCGCGGCCCTGGCCGAGCTCACCGGCGGCACGCCCGCCGAGAACGCCGAGGCGCTCCGCGACCTGCTGAAGGGCAAGCCGGGCCCATATCGCGACATCGTGCTCCTGAACGCCGCCGCGTCGTTCCTGGTGGGCGAGGTCGTGGAGACCCTGCGCGAGGGCGTCGAGCTGGCGGGCCGGGTCATCGATGACGGCCGCGCCCAGGCCGCGCTCGACAAGCTGGTCGAGATCGCCCCGCGCTCGCTGGACGAGCAATGAGCGACATCCTCGAGAAGATCGCCGCCTACAAGCGCGAGGAAGTGGCCGAGCGGAAGGCCGCCCGCGCGACCGTCTCCACCGCCGACGCCTCCCCGCCCCGCGGCTTCCGCGCCGCCCTGGCGCGCGACCACGCGCCGGGGCGCCTAGCCCTCATCGCCGAGATCAAGAAGGCCTCCCCGTCCAAGGGCCTGATCCGCGCCGACTTCAATCCGCCAGCGCTCGCCCGCGCCTACGAAGCCGGCGGCGCGTCGTGCCTGTCGGTGCTCACCGATGCGCCCAGTTTCCAGGGCGCCGACAGTTACCTCACGGCGGCCCGCGACGCGGTTTCGCTGCCGTGCATCCGCAAGGAGTTCCTGGTCGATCCCTGGCAGGTGGCCGAGAGCCGCGCGCTGGGCGCCGACGCCATCCTGGTGATCCTGGCGATGGTCGACGACACCCTCGCCGCTGAGCTGATGTCCGAGGCCGCCCGCCTCGGCATGGACGCCCTGGTCGAGGTCCACGACGAGGCCGAGATGGACCGCGCCGGCCGCTTGGGCGCCGACCTCGTGGGCGTCAACAACCGCGACCTGCGCACCTTCACTGTGGACCTCGCGATCACCGAGCGCCTCGCCGTCGCCGCGCCGCCGGACGCGCTCCTGGTCACCGAGAGCGGCATCTTCACCGCCGCCGACGCCGCCCGGCTGGAGCGTTCCGGGGCCCGCGCCATGCTGGTCGGCGAGAGCCTGATGCGTCAGGCCGACGTCGCCGCGGCGACTCGCGTCCTGCTGGGCTGAGTCGGGGCCCCAACCCACATTTTGTTCAAATCTTTCAAGGACTGCGGGTGTAACTTGACATTAACGCGGAACACCTAGAGAACATCCACAGAAGTTGGCGGTTTGTTCTGCGAGGTCCCGAGATGCTTACCCGCAAGCAACATGAATTGCTCATGTTCATCCACGAGCGGATCAAAGAGTCCGGCGTCTCGCCGTCCTTCGACGAGATGAAGGAAGCCCTGGACCTCGCGTCGAAGTCCGGCATTCACCGGCTGATCACCGCCCTGGAGGAGCGCGGGTTCCTGCGACGCCTGCCCCACAGGGCCCGGGCGCTGGAGGTGGTGAAGCTGCCGCAGCAGGCCACCGCCGCCGCGCCGCCCAAGGGCCGGGCGCCGTTCAAGCCCCAGCTGGTCGAGGCCGGCGCGGCCATGCCGGCCGCCGCCAACGACAGCCGCGACCTGCCGATCCTGGGCCGCATCGCCGCCGGCACTCCGATCGAGGCGATCCAGCAGGAGCGCGACCGCATCCCCGTCCCAGAGACGATCTTGGGCGCCGGCGAGCACTTCGTGCTCGAGATTTCGGGCGACTCGATGATCAACGCGGGCATCCTCGACGGCGACTTCGTGGTCATCCGCCGCACCGACAGCGCCGTCTCGGGCGACATCGTCGTGGCCCTGGTCGACGGGGAAGAAGCGACCCTGAAGCGGTTGCGGAAGAAGGG
>NZ_DASWTE010000068.1:0-13818 GCF_036402295.1 Phenylobacterium sp. | reverse complement strand
AGGGTGACGAGGACGGTCAGGCCGTCGTTCTTGTTGAGCTCGCGCAGAATCTCCATCACGCGGCGCGCCGAGACGGGGTCGAGCGAGGCGACCGGCTCGTCGGCCAGGATGATCTTGGCCTTCTGGACGAGCGCGCGGGCGATCGCGCCGCGCTGCTGCTGGCCGCCGGAGAGCGTGTTGGCCCGCTGGGTCGCATAGTCCGAAATCCCGAACCGGTGCAGGGCCGCCATCGCCGCCTGCTTGGTCTCCGCCGGCCACAGGCCGAACGCGGCCTGCCAGAAATTGATCCGGCCCAGCGAGCCCAGCGCTACATTGCTGAACAGCGACAGGCGGCCCACCAGGTTGAACTGCTGGAAGATCATGCCGATCCGCGTGCGGGTCTTGCGCACGTCGGCGTCGATCTTCCCGTCCTTCTGGACCGGGCCGTCGAAGGCGACGATCTCGCCGGGGCCGGCGTCGATGGTCTGGAGCGCGCTGATCGAGCGCAGGAGGGTGGATTTCCCCGATCCCGAGGGGCCGATCAGGGCGATCATCTCGCCCTTCCTGGCGTCCAGCGAAACCCCGTCGAGGGCGCGGCGCTGGCCGAAGGTCTTGGAGACGTTCCGTATCGACAGAACGGCGGCGTCAGGCATGTGGGCGGTCGGAGCTTTCCCGAATGAAGGCCGTGCGTTCATGGCACGGCGCGGCCTTAGCGGTCCAGCGCGCACACTTGCCGCGCACACGAAGACTTTACATCGCGGTCCAATGCCCCTATTTGCGCGGCTTCCGGCGGACCCGATGTCCTCAAAAGCGCTGCTAACGCCGGTCTGGGTTCAACAATCCGTTGGGGGTTGCGTGAGGTGCACACGTACCATACGCCCCTGGACCTGGTCCGTGAGCGGTCCCCGGAGCGTCCTGTCGCCTTTGCGCGGCCGGGCGTGGTGGCCGTAGCGGCGCGCTGGTTCCAGGATAATTTTCAAGGCGACGTTTTCTACGCCGTGAAGGCGAACCCTTCGCCATGGGTCATCGAGACCCTCGTGAAGAACGGCGTGAATTCGTTCGATGTGGCCTCGATCCGCGAGATCGAGCTCGTGGCGCAATTCGCCCCGGGCGCGCGCATGGCGTTCATGCATCCGGTGAAGAGCCGCAAGGCGATCTCCGACGCGTATCACCGCTTCGGCGTGAAGACCTTCGCGCTCGACACGCATGAGGAGCTGGCCAAGATCCTCGAGGCCACCGACGGCGCCGAGGACCTGACCCTGATCGTCCGTCTGGCCGTCGTCGCGGAAGGCGCGTCCTACTCGCTGTCCGGCAAGTTCGGCGTCGAGCCGCACGAGGCTCCGGCCCTGATGCTGGCCGCCCGCCGCGCCACCCAGGGCAAGATGGGTGTCAGCTTCCACGTGGGCAGCCAGTGCATGCGGCCGACCGCCTACCAGGCGGCGATGGCCCAGGCCCAGCGCGCCATCGTGCGGGCCGGCGTCATGGTCGACATCGTCGATGTGGGCGGCGGCTTCCCGTCGGTCTACCCGGGGATGATCCCGCCGGACATGAGCGACTATGTCGACTCGATCCAGCGCGGCTTCGCCGAGATGTCGGTGCACGAGGAGACCGAGCTGTGGTGCGAGCCGGGCCGGGCGCTGGTGGCGGAAGCCTCCTCGGTGCTGACGAAGGTGGAGCTGAAGAAGGCCGACGCGCTGTACCTGAACGACGGCAGCTACGGCTCGCTATTCGATGCGGCGCACATGAAGTGGCCGTTCCCGGTGAAGCTGTACCGCGGCGAGGGTGACGAAGCCCACGAAGTGGAGGGCCCCTTGAAGCCCTTTCGTTTCTACGGGCCGACCTGCGACTCGATCGACCACATGCCGGGCCCGTTCTGGCTGCCGGAAGACATCCGCGAGGGCGACTACATCGAGATCGGCATGCTGGGCGCCTACGGCGTGGCCATGACGACCAACTTCAACGGTTTCGGCGACGCCGAGATCGTGGAGGTGAAGGACGCCCCCATGGCCTCGATGTTCGGCCTCGCCGGCCGCAACATCCGCCGGCCCCGCGAGGACCGGGAGGAGGAACGCAAGGTCGTCCGCCTCTCGCGCCCCAAGGGCCGGGCCGGGAAAAGCCGCCGCAAGCGGTAACAACGGTCGGGTTCAAAGTGTTATAGGCGCGGCCGGTCGCTCCGTCCCGGTCGCGCCTTTTCTATTGGCGACGGGCGATCACCCTCAGAAGGGAACTTCAGAAGATGAACGCTCCGGCGAACACCAACCGCAAGGCCGAGCTGCTGGCCAACACCGTCGAGCACGTGGCGATCGACCAGTACGACGCCCGGCCCGTCATCGACGCCATGCGCAAGATGAGCTTCACCAGCCGCGACACCGCCCGCGCCGCCGACATCTGGTCGATGTCGCTACAGGACCCGGACTGCTCGACCTGGCTGACGCTGGCCGGCTCCACCTCGGCCGGCGGCTGCATGCACATCTACCGCGACATGGTGAAGTACGGGATGATCGACGCGATCGTCGCCACCGGCGCCTCGATCGTGGACATGGATTTCTTTGAGGCCCTGGGCTTCAAGCACTACCAGGCCGATTCCACGGTCGATGACCGCGACCTGCGCGAGCTCTACATCGACCGGATCTACGACACCTACATCGACGAGGAAGAGCTCCAGAACTGCGACGGTACGATCTACGAGCTGTGCGAACTGCTGGAGCCGCGCCCGTACTCAAGCCGCGAGTTCATCCACGAGATGGGCAAGTGGCTGGCCGCCGGCAACGCCAAGAAACCCGACAGCCTGGTCGAGACCGCCTATCGCGAGGGCGTGCCGATCTTCTGCCCGGCGTTCGTGGACTCGTCGGCCGGCTTCGGCCTCGTGAAACACCAGGTCGAGCGGATGAAGGCGGGCAAGCCATACCTGACCATCGACGCGGTCGCCGACTTCCGTGAGCTCACCGAGATCAAGCTGAAGGCGGGCGCGACCGGCCTCTTCATGGTGGGCGGCGGCGTGCCGAAGAACTTCGCCCAGGACACCGTCGTGTGCGCCGAGATCCTCGGCCACGAGGTCGACATGCACAAGTACGCGGTCCAGATCACCGTGGCCGACGTGCGCGACGGCGCCTGCTCGTCCTCGACGCTCAAGGAGGCCTGCTCCTGGGGCAAGGTGGACGTGACCTGGGAGCAGATGGTGTTCGCCGAAGCCACCACGGTGGTCCCGCTGATCGCGTCCGACGCCTGGCACCGCGGCTCGCACAAAGCCCGCAAGAAGCCCCGCTGGGCCGACCTGTTCCTGAAAGCATAAGCATTGCGGCCCGCCATCGATGATGGCGGGCCGTTTCGCATAAGGGGCGCCACGACCGGGCGCAGCCGGCCGTCCACAGCAGCGCGCCGCGGGGATACATCGATCGCGATGTCGTGGGCCGCCGGTCAGGCGCCGGCGGCGGCGCAGGGACAGGCTTGGGAGGCCTGGTCCTATTCGCAGAAGATCCGCACCTTGGTGCGCTTCTCGTCCACGTCGACCTGAAGGTCGCCGAGGTGCTCCACCAGCTCTTCCAGGTTCTCCGGCTTCAGCTGGTGCAGGTCGAAGGGCACGCCGTTCTCGCGCATGGCGGCGTTCACCTCGTCGCGCGCCTTGGGCGGGATGATGCTGGCCAGCCGCACGCCGGCGCGGAGCAGCTGCATCGGGACGCGGATGTTGACCTTGGTGGGCCCGTCGTCGTCCGCCTCGTCGGTGTCGACCGAGATGCGCAGGTACTTCGGCTGGGGCCGGTTGCCGGGGTAGCCGGACTCGGAGGCGACCGTGGACGCCCGCGAGCGGCCCTCCAGCGCCGCCAGCAGGCGGTCGGCCTCGTCGGCGGTGATGCGGCCGGTGGCCAGCATCTCGAGGATCGAGCGGCGATCTTCGGTCATGGGAGGTCCTTTCAGAAGATCCGCAGGCGGATGCGGACGTCGTGCGCGTCCACGTCGACTTCCGTCCCGCCGAGGGAGGTCAGCACGCGGCCTATCGTGAAGACCGCGAGGTAGGGGTTCACGCGCCACATGGGCGGCGCGAGCAGGAGCAGCGGCGCCAGCAGGAAGACGAAGGGCGCCAGCAGCCAGAAGAACGGCGTCAGCGGCAGCCACAGCGACACGCGGGTGGGCCCGTGGGCCTCCATGGCGTGGCGGCGGCGGTGCGCGCGCAACGCGCGGGCCTGGATCCTGGCGAGCTCGCCGTGGCGGCGCATGGCGATCGGCGCATTCACTTAGCGTCCCTCCAGCTCGGCCACCGCCTCGTCGGCGGTGATCTCGCCGCTCTTGAGGCGCTCCAGCACCTCGCTGCGGCTGGGCGGGACGTTCATCTCGACGAGCTCGAGCATCCCGGCGATGCGGTTCAGGCGGGCCTTCACGGTCGGGTACGAGACGCCGAAGACCTGCTCCATCTCCTTGATCGACCCGTGGCTGCGCACGAAGGCGGCCACGAACACCTGATCCTCGGCCGCGAGCTGCGCGACCTTCGGCAGCTCGAAGCAACCCTCGATGGCGATATCGCGATCGGTCAGCCGCACCCGTTCGACCACGATCGGCCGCCCCTGAGTGAGCTCGGTCAGCGCCTGCCAGTCGTGTTTCTTGGTGTTGACCATGGCTTGAGACTAAGAAAATTAAGTTCAATGTCAAGAATATTGAATCTCAGCTTTCGCCGAGAGCGATGTTGCGCCCACGCGCCGCCTTTGCGACACCCGTCCGCAAAGAACCTGGGAGGCGGATATGCGGGTGCGTGTGGGGTTGGCGGCGCTGGTCGCCGGAATCGCGGCGTTCGGGTCGGCAAGCGGCCAGGCGCCGGCCGGCTATCTGGCGGTGACGCCCGACCCGGCCCAGATCCTGCGCCCCGCGCCCAAGGACGGCGATCCGCGCGACCTCGAGGACAAGCGGCTCTACGACGCCGCCCGCAAGCTGGAGGGTGGCCCTCGCTGGGCGATGGCTCAGGCCGACGTGCCCTATACGGTGAACGACCGGCTGGCCGGGCACTCCTGCGCCGTCGGCGTGAAGCTTGGCGCTGCGACGGCGCCGAAGCTCGCCGCGCTCATCGGCAAGGCCTCGTTCGACGTGGGACGGCTCAACACCGCCGCCAAGGCCGCCTACAGCCGCCCGCGGCCCTACAAGCGCTGGGGCGGGACCATCTGCACGCCGTCCTCGCCGGCGCTGGACCAGAGCTTCGATTATCCGTCCGGCCACGCCCAGCTGGGCTGGCTGGACGCGCTGATCCTGGCCGAGCTGGCGCCCGACCGCGCCGCCCAGATCCTGGCCCGCGGCCGCGCCTTCGCCGACAGCCGCGCCGTCTGCGGCGTGCATACGGTGAGCGCCATCGAGAGCGGCATGATCCTGGGCTCGACCCAGTTCGCGCTCAGCCAGGCCGAACCGGCCTTCCGCGCCGACCTGGAGGCCGCCCGCGCCGAGCTCGCGGCGCTCCGGACCAGCGGTCCAGAGCCCGACGCGGCGGCGTGTGCGAAGGAAGCCCAGCTCAACAAGAGCCCGTTCTGAGCCTTAGATCCCCGCGTACCACTCGTAGCCGCGGTCGGGCCAGAAGCCGCCCTGGCCGCGGCCGATCTGGCTGAAGTCGGACACCGCCTCGAGGCGCATCACGTACTTGGCGTGCTTGTAGCCCAACTGCCGCTCGACCCGCAGGCGCAGCGGATAGCCGTGGCGCACGGGCAGCGTCGCGTCGTTCATGTCGTAGGCGAGGATCGTCTGCGGATGGAAGGCGTCGATCAGGTCGATGCTCTCGTAGTAGCGGCCGCTGCCGTCCAGGGTCTGCTCCAGCGTGTCGAAGCAGTGGAAGACGATGAACTTCGCCTCGGGCTTGAGCTTCGCCCGCTCCAGCAGCGCCGACAGCCGCGCGCCCTTCCACTTGCCGATCGACGACCAGCCCTCGACGCAGTCGTGCCGGGTGATCTGGGTGCGTGAGGGCAGGCCGCGCACCTCGGCCATGGTCAGCGCCAGGGGCTGCTCGACGAGCCCGTCCACCACCAGTCGGTAGTCGGCGAAGTTCCCCGCCAACAGGGCCACGTAGTCGTCGTCCTGCGGCCGCAGCGTGCCGTTGGCCTTGAAGTCCTTCGAGATGTCGGAGGGCGCGAACTCCTGGGCCAGCGCGTTGCGGTCGGTGATCAGGCGCTGGGCGCGTTGGCTCCATTTCTCGGCGACCTGCAGCACGCCGGTGAAGGTGGAGTTGCTCGCGAGCTTGTCGCAGCCGGCGAGCCAGAGTGACGTCAGTGTCGCGCCGGCGGCCGTCAGCCAGCGGCGGCGGTTCAGGCTCACGGCTGGCCTCCTTCGATCTCGATGGCGTAGCGGCCGGTGATCATCGAGCGGATGTTGTTCCAGAGCCCCGAGACGATGACCATGACAACGTGCACCAGCACGAAGAGCACGATGAGGTTGGCTGAGATGAAGTGGATGGTCCGGGCCGACTGCCGCCCGCCGAACACGTCCACCAGCCAGGGAGCCGTCGCATTGAAGCCGGGCGACATGCACAGGCCCGTCAGCAGCATGGCCGGCAGCAGCAGCAAGATCACCACGAGGTAAGTCAGCTTCTGCAGCGCGTTGTAGCGCCGCGCCTCCTCGCCCTTGGGGAACTTCAGGCGCGCGTGGGTTCCGATCTCATGCAGGATGTGGCGGGGCGAGAGCTGGGCCTTCGTCGGCCAAAGATCCTTCCTCAGGTGGCCGCCGAGGAGGCTCCAGGCGAGGTAGATGAACCCGTTCACGACGAACAGCCAGGCGAAGAAGAAGTGCCAGCGCCGGCCCGTGGCCAGGTCGCGCCAGCTGGGGATCGTGGCCCAGGCGGGGAAACCGCGCTGCTCGCGCATCCCCTCCTTGCCCGACCAGCCGAACAGTCCGGTGGTGTCGAAGCGCATCCCGCCCACGGTCGTGATCCCGCGCGGCTCGCCGCCGATCTCCTCCTTCTGCATCGCGACCCAGGGGTCGGCGAAGGTGGACGCGGGCCCCCAATAGAGCGCCGGATGGGCGTTGAAGATCTGCAGGCCGCTCATCAGCAGCACGGCGATCAGCAGCACGTTCACCCAGTGGGTGAGCCGGGTCACCACCGAGTGGCGCTTGACCAGCGTCTTTGCGGGCTTGTCGGCCATGCCGTCTCCGGCCCTCCCCAAATCACGCCGCCAGTCTGGCGCCGCTCGCGCCCCGCTACGACTCCGGAAATGTCATCGGAACGATACCCTGCCCCCGGCGCTTTGGACGCGACCGCCATTTCTTGAGAGGAGCGCCGCCATGGGCGCCGAAAAGCACCCCGACGACAAGATCCAGAGCGAGGGCCGCAAGGACAACGCCGCCCAGCACGTGAACGAGGCGTCCGACAACGCCGGCGCAGAACGTTATCCGTCGGTGAAGAAGGACGACGCCATCGATCCGGGCGCCGCCCGCGGCGAGCGCAAGACGTTCGAGGGCGTCGAGAATCCGGAGCCGCGGCAGGGCGCCGGCGACGGCGGCCCCAGCCGCTCCTCCGACCCAACGCTCGATCAGTCCGCCGCCAAGCGCTAGCGGCCGCTCGCGCACCTCCGTAAGTTCCCTCGGGCGAAGCGGGGGGACGGAGCGTGGCGGCGATCGAGGTCTGGCGGGGGGGCGTGGCCACCTGGGAGTGCGACTCCATGGGCCACCTCAATGTCGGCTTCTATGTCGCCAAGTCGATGGAGGCCCTGGCCGGCCTCGCGGCCGAGCTCGGCATGCCTCGCCTCTTCGCGCCCTCGGCCGAGGCCACCCTGGTCGTGCGCGAGCAATACATCCGGTTCCTCAAGGAGGCCCGGCCCGGCGCTCCGGTCTCCATCGAAGGCGGCGTCCTGGCGATGGGCGAGACCGACGCGCGGCTCCTCTTCCTCATGCGCCACCAGGACGGCGAATTGGCGGCGGGCTTCCAGACCGTGGTCGCCCACGTGACCGCCGGCGAGGGCCGCCCGTTCCCCTGGCCCGACCGTATCCGCGCCCGCGCCGAGGCGCTGGCCGCCGAGGTTCCCGAGCGGGCGGCGCCGCGCTCGCTAACCCTCTCGCCCGTCGAGACCCAGGCCAGCCTCGCCCGCGCCGACGCGCTCGGCCTGCGCCGCACCGGCCTGGGGGTGGTTGCGGCCGGCGACTGCGACGCCTTCGGCCGGATGCGCACCGAAGGGTTCATGCAGCGCCTCTCCGACGCGATCCCGCACTTCTTCGCCGGCCGCCGGCCTGGCAACGCCGAGGGCCAGCCGCCCACGGTCGGCGGCGCGGCGGTGGAATACCGCCTCGTCCACCACGCCTGGCCGCGCCCCGGCGACCGGGTGGAGCTGCGCTCGGGCTCGTCCGGGGGCGACGCACGCATCCGCCGCCTCGTCCACTGGATGCTCGACCCCGACAGCGGACGGCCGTGGGCCAGCGCCGAGGCGATCGCCGTCTCGTTCGACCTGGCGACCCGCAGGCTGGTCGTACTCTCGGACGCCGAACTGGCCCGCGTGGAGGCCGAGGCCGTCCCGGACCTAGGACTGTGATCCGAGACGGGCGCTGAGCTGCGCCAGTTCGGCGCGGACGGCCGCCAGCTCGGCCATCATCCTTTCCTGTTCCTCGTGCGTGTAGGCGTCGCGGTTCTGGATCAGGGTGGTGGCGATGTAGCCGATCAGCAGCGGCAGGACGAAGAGGATCGCCGCCAGCATGACGAAGCTGGCGATCAGGCGCCCAGGCACGGTCACCGGGAACATGTCGCCGTACCCCGTCGTGGTGGTTGTCACGATCGCCCACCAGAGCGAATCGCCGAACGGCTTCTGCTCGAAGTAGGCGAACCCCCACGCCGCCAGCACGATCATCACGATATAGAGCAGCAACAGCTCGCGGATGCTGTTGGTGGCCATGATAATGTAATCGACCACGCGCTTGCGTGGCCTTGCACCCACACTCATCTCCGCCTCCCTTGGGAACCCTCGCCGACAGAAAAGCCGCAACGCGGCGGCCTGTCACCGGAGATACGGCGCAGACGTCAGGCGGACGCGATGTCCCGCAGCACGGTGCGCACCAGGTCGGGGCGCTCCATGGGCAGGAAGTGGCTCGTGCCGGGGATCAGGTCGATGCGCACCCGCCCCGTCGCCTCGAGCTCGGCCTGTCCCTCGTCGAGCCGGGCCGTCGAGGCGGCCTCGGCGCGCAGGATGTGGATCGGGCAGCGGGTGGCGCGGAAGGCGGCCCAGGGGTCGTAGTTGTGGGTGCGGAAGTTCGCAGCTTCCCATTCGCGGGTGCAGGTCAGGGTGACCTCGCCGGTCGCGGTCTCCCGGAACCCGGCCTCCACGTAGTCGGCCAGTTGATCCTGTCGCCAGGTCCTGAAGGCGCCGCGACCGGCGTAGGCCTCCAGCACCGCCGCCTTGCTGGGGAAGGTCGCGCGCCGGCGGAGCGCCCCATCGGCCAGCGGGTTGTCGGCCATGGCATCGGGGCCGGTTCCGGCGTGGAAGACCACCGGATCGAACAGCGCCAGCGCCTTCACCCGCGCCGGATCGTGTGCGGCGGCCAGCAGACTGGAGGTGCCGCCCATGGAGTGACCGGCCAGCACCACCGGCCCGTCGGTCTCGGCGTCGAGGAAGGCCAGGAGGTCGTCGCGGAAGGCGTTCCAGCCGCCATGCGCCGCAGGATCGGCCGGCAGCGTCGAGGCGCCGTGGCCGCGCATGTCCACCGCGAGTATCCGCAAGGACCCCGCCAGCGGCGCCAGGATGCTGCGGTAGGTGCGCGCGTTGAAGCCGTTGGCGTGGCTGAAGACCACGTCCACGGGCCGATCCGGCGGGCCGAAGTCCAGCACGGCCATCGCCCCGCCGCGGGCCGCAAGCGTCACCTGCCGCGCACGCGGCACATATTCCACCCTGGCGTCCATGCCGCCTTCCTTAGCGGGCTTCCCCCGCGGGAGGGAACCCGGTCACGCCGGAACGGGCGTCGCACGGCCCTCGTCACCGCCGCGGGCGATGGCCAGCGCGGCGAACGCCGCGGCCAGGCCAAGGAACCCGGCGATCACGAAGCTCTCGAGGTAGCGGCCCTGCAGGTCGCGCAGCAGGCCCGCGCCGAACGCGGCCGTCGCGGCGCCCATCTGATGGCCGCACGCGATCCAGCCGAAGACGATCGGGCCCTCCCGCTCGCCGAAGTTCTCGGTGGCCAGCCGCACCGTGGGCGGCACGGTGGCCAGCCAGTCCAGTCCGTAGAACGCCGCGAAGATCGACAGACTGACCACGTCGAACTCGAGGAACGGCAGGGCCATCAGCGAGAGGCCCCGCAGCGAGTAGTAGACGAACAGCAGCTTGCGCGGATCGTAGCGATCGGTGAGCCAGCCCGAGGCCGTGGCGCCCACGATATCGAACACGCCCATGGCCGCCAGCAGCAGCCCGGCCTGGACCAGCACCAAGCCCTTGTCGCCGCAGAACGAGATCAGGTGGGTGCCGATCAGGCCGTTGGTGGTGAACCCGCAAACGAAGAAGGTGGCGAAGAGCAGCCAGAAGGCCGGGACCTTCGACGCCCGGGCCAGCACCGACAGCGCGAGGGTCACGGCGTCGCGCGCCCGGGCCTTGGGCGGCGCAGGCTCGACGTCCGTCCCGCCATAAGGTGGCTGGCCGATGTCGGACGGCCGCTCGGGCATCAGGAGCAGCACCAGCGGGACCAGCGCGGCAGCGGCCAGCGAGACGGCGATCACCACCGGCTTCCAGCCGCCGGTCTGCGCCAGCGTCGCCATGCCGGGCAGGAAGATCAGCGAGCCGGTGGCGGTAGAGGCGCTGAGCAGGCCCATGACCAGGCCGCGGCGCGCAGCGAACCAGCGGTTCACGACGGTGGCGCCCATGGAGAGCGCTACCGCGCCTGAGCCGAGGCCCGAGAGCACGCCCCAGGTGGCGACGTACTGCCAGGGCTGGGCCATGAACAGGCTGAGGGCCGTCGAGGCGCTCATCAGGACGAGGCCGGCCAGCAGCGTGCGCTTCAGCCCCAGCGTCTGCATCAGCGCAGCGGCGAAGGGACCCACGAGGCCATAGAGGAAGATGCCGATCGCCGCGGCCGCCGAGAGCGACGCGCGGTCCCAGCCGAAGGCGTCGTGCAGCGGCGTCAGCAACACGCCCGGCGCCGAGCGCAGGCCCGCGGCCGCCAGCAGGGCCAGGAAGGTGACGCCGGCGACGACCCAGGCGTAGTTCTGGCCGAACGGCCGGCGCGTCGCTATGCTCATGTTACCGACCGGTACCTGCGGGAAGCTCGACTCTTAGATACGTACCGGTCTGTATCAGTCAAGGCGAGCCGCATGACAAAAGCGCCCCCGATTGCTGAACCCGTCTTGGCGGCGCCCGCCCCGAAGGCGGCTCAACGCATCCTCACCACCGCCAGCGAGCTCTTCTACCGCGAAGGCGCGCGCGCGGTCGGCGTAGACGAGATCGTCGCGCGGGCCGGCGCCACCAAGCCCAGCCTCTACCGGGCCTACGAGTCCAAGGACCAGCTGATCGCCGCCTACCTGCAGGGACAGGCGGAGGGCTTCTGGGCCTACTTCGACGCCGCGGTGGACGCTCATCCCGACGACCCGAAGGCGCAGATCCTGGACTTCTTCCAGGCGCTGGCCGAGCGCGCCGAGAAACCCGGCTATCGCGGCTGCGGCCTCACCAACGCGGCGGTGGAATACCCCGATCGCAAGCACCCCGGCCGCAAGGTGGCGGTCGGCCACAAGGCCGAGCTGCGCGAGCGGCTGCGCGGCATGACCAAGGCGATGGGTGCGAAGAAGCCCAAGAAGCTGGCCGACAGCCTGCTGCTGCTGATCGAGGGCGTCTACGTCACCAGCCAGCTCTTCGGCGAGGACGGGCCGGCCGCGGCCGCCAGGGGAGCCGCCGAAGCGTTGATCGAGGCCCACACCCGCGAGGCCCCGAAGGACGCGCCGTGACCACGCCGCTCGCCACCATCGGCTACGAGAGCGCGCCGCAGGCGAAGGTGATCGAGACGCTGAAGGCCGCCGGCGTCGAGGTGCTGATCGACGTCCGCGCCGTGGCGGCCTCGCGCCGCGCCGGCTTCTCCAAGGGCCTCCTGTCGGCCAGCCTCGAGGACGCAGGCATCGCCTATGTCCACCTGCGCGAGCTGGGCACGCCCAAGGAGGGCCGCATGGCCGGCCGACGGGGCCAGACCGCAGTGATGCGCGAGATCTTCGAGGCCCACCTGGCGGAGCCCGCGGCGCAGCTGCAGCTGGCCCAGGCCATCGAGATCGCCAAGGCGCGCAAGGCGGCGCTGCTGTGCTACGAGGCCGACCACCGCGGCTGCCACCGCTCGATCATCGTCGACCACATGCTGGAGGCTGCGGATTTTGCGGTAGAGAACCTGGAGCCGTCGACGCTCTAAGCCTAGACCTCGAGCTCGGCGCCCGACAGGTCGCAGCCGGCGACGCGGGCGCCGTCCATCTCCGCCTCCAGGAACCGCGCGCGCGGGGCATGCGCGCCCCGCAGGTCCGCGCCGCGCAGCGAGGCGCGGGTGAAGTCGGTGCGCACGAAGCGGGCGTCGCCGATGGAGAGCGGCCCCATCTTGGCCCCGCGCAGGTCGGCCCGCGCCAGCTGGGCGTCGGTGAAGCGCGCGCCGCGCAGGTCGGCCTCGCGCATGTTGGCGCCGCGGAAGTCACAGCCGGAGAGGTCGGCGCCCTGCAGCTGGACGCCTTCGAGGTCCATCCCGAAGAAGATCGAGCGCGGCGCCGACAGGCCTGACAGCCGCCGCTTCTTGAGCGTCTTCATCGGCCGGAAGTCGACCTCGGAGAGCTTCATCACCTGGCCGCGCGACCCCTGCGAGTCGCAGAAGGCCTCGTGCTCAGCCATCACCTCGGTGAGCGACTTGTCGTCGATGTAGAAGATCGGCGGCGGGGCGCGCAGCACGCCCGTCAGGTCGCAGTCGTCCAGCCGCGCCTGGTTCAGGTTCACGCCGTTCAGCACGGCCCGTTTCATCGAGGCGCCGGTCAGGTCGGCCCCGGCCAGGTCGGCGCCTGAGAGGTCGGCGCCGTCCAGCACGGCGCGCATCAGCTTGGCGCCGGTCATCACCGCGCCCGACAGGTTGGCGTCGGTGAAGTCCGAGGTCATGGCCACCAGGCCGCTCATTTGGGCGCCGGCCAGGTTCGCGCCCGACAGCACCGCATAGTTCAGCTCGCCTGGCCGGTGCTCGTGGCGCAGGATGCGGAAGCCGTCCAGCTTGTCCTGCAGCGCGATGCGGCCCTCGCGCAGGTCGCAGCCGGCGAGCTCAGCGCCCGCCAGGTTCGCGCCGCGCATGCAGGCGCCGCGCAGGTCGGCGCGCTTCAGGTTCACGTGCCGCATGTCGGCTTCGCGCAGGTCGGCGCCGAACAGGATCGCGCGGGAAAGGTTCGCCCGCGCCAGGGTCGCGCCGGTGAGCTTCGCGCCGGTCAGGTCGGCGTCGCGCAGGTCGATGCCCTCGAGGCTGCAGTTGGCGAGATCCGCATAGTGCAGCGACAGCCGGCGGCCGCCCGACCGGCCGGCCAGGTAGCGCTGATGGGCGTCCAGCGCCTCACGCAGCGCGTGGACGTCGAGAGCCAGGTGGTGCTGTTGCGGGACGGACGACATGTGAGGCCTGGCGTTCACCATGCCCGCGCCGCTTTAAGGATGAGTTGCGCGACAGCCTTAAGCGAAGATTTATGCAGACCTGAGGTTGTGCGGTCGCAGCCTACAGCCAGCCCCGCCGCTTGAACCACAATACCGGCAGGATGCCCGCCACCAACATCATCAGGACCGCCAGCGGATAGCCTAGCGCCCAGTGCAGCTCGGGCATGACGTCGAAGTTCATGCCGTAGATCGAGGCCACCAGGGTGGGCGGCATGAACACCACCGCCACCACCGAGAAGAACTTGATGATGCCGTTCTGCTCGAT